>CAZUXV010000030.1:0-20877 GCA_964624445.1 uncultured Oscillospiraceae bacterium
CGTACCGGATCCAGCCCAGTTTCTTCCGGGGCCGGGAAGGCACCTTCCAGGGCAGGAAGTCCAGCACCATGGCCGTCCAGCAGGCATAGCCGCACCAGCCCCGCCCGAAGAGCAGGGGCCCGAAGATCTTGGCCACCGCGTAGTGGATCGTCGCCGCCTCAAAAACGCCGGTGAACAGATAATACCAGAAGCCCTCGATCTGCATGTTCTCGCGGCTGACCAGCCCGAGCCAGACCAGCATATACAGGCCCACCAGCAGCTGGACGATGCGCCGGGCGTATTTGTGCTTCCGGATATACAGGAAGATGCCCAGGGCGATGGAGCAGCCGATATAGCTGAAGTTGAACAGATAGAAGATATTGTCTTTTGTCAGCCACAGCGTGACGGCGACAGCCTCGAAGACGGCCAGGATCAGGATGGGCAGCGCATATTTTTTCATCACAGTTCCCCCGCAGGTTCCGGTCCGGGAGAGACCGGCGTCATTCCGGGTTCCATGATAACACATCTCCCGCGGGAAGGCACGGGTTTTTCACCGCTTGACAGATAGGTTATGATACAGACAGAAGGATTCATTGTGGAGGGAAAGTATGCTGCTGGAGCTGTTCCTGACGTTTTTCAGGATCGGGGCGTTTACCTTCGGCGGAGGGTATGCCATGATCTCGTTGATCGAGGATATCTGCGTATCGCGGAAAAAATGGATCACCCATGAGGACCTGGTGAATGTGACCGTCATCGCGGAGTCCACGCCGGGCCCGGTGGCGATCAACTGCGCCACCTTTGTGGGATACAAGCAGAAAGGGTTCATCGGCGCGGTCATGGCCACGCTGGGCGTGGTGCTGCCGTCGTTCATCATCATCTACGTGATCTCCATGTTCCTGGACCGGTTCCTGGAGATCGCCTGGATCGCCAACGCGTTCAAAGGAATCCGCGTGGCGGTGGGCCTGCTGATCCTGGACGTGGGCATCCGGATGATCAAAAAGATGCCGAAGGAACCGCTGCGCATCGTGCTGACGGTCTGCGCGGTCCTGGCGACGCTGGCGATCAGCATTTTCTCCCTGAAGATTTCCACCATCGTCCTGCTGCTGGCGGCGGGCCTTGTGAGCCTGGCGGTGTTCCTCATTCAGAAACCGCGGGAAGAGAAGGGCGGTGAGCAGCAATGATCTACCTTGATCTGCTGATCGGCTTCCTGGAGGTCGGCTGCTTCTCCTTCGGCGGCGCCTACGCCGCGATTCCGCTGATCCGGGACGTGGTACTCCGGTACGGCTGGGTGTCGGAAGAGATGCTGACGGACATGATCGCCGTCAGCGAGAGCACGCCCGGGCCGATTATGGTGAACCTGGCGACCTATGTGGGCAGCAGCCAGGCCGGGATTCCCGGCGCGGTCATCGCTACGCTGGCGTCGATCCTGCCGGCCTTCCTGATCATCCTGCTGATCATGCTCGTGATGAAAAAAGCCCTGGACAGCAAATATGTCCAGGCGGTGATGCGCGGCCTGCAGGCCTGCGTGATCGGCGTGATTACGGCGGTGGGTATCTATATGCTGTACCAGAATGCGGTCCGTCCCGTGGTTACGGGTGCGGACGACCTGCGCCCGCTGCTGCTGGCGGTGGTGCTGGCCGTGCTGTATTTCGGTTCCCGGAAGGTGAAGTTCATGAAAAAAGGCCTGTCGCCGATCATGCTGATCGGGATCGCGGCCTGTCTGGGAATTCTGGTATTCGGAATCTGATCAGAGACGGTTGTCGCTGACGGTCTGCAGGGCGTTGGAATAAAGCCAGCCGCGCTGCGGGGTCACGTTTTTCCGTTCAAAGAGCTGGGTTACGGTAACGAATTCGTAGCCCCGCTTTTTTAATTCGGGAATGATCGTCTTCAGGGCGTCCACGGTAAACTGGTTCCACTGCATATCGTGCAGGAGGACGATCTGGCCGTCCTCGGCGCCCGCCAGCACGCGCTCGGCCCGCTGCTCCGCGGTGACAGTGGGGACCCAGTCCTCGCAGCCCGCGCCGCAGATGAAGGTCATGTCGATGTTGTCATACATCTCTTTGCTCACGGCGATGAAGGGCGGACGGAAGAACTTCGGTTCCTCGCCGGTGATGGCTACGATCTTTTCGGTGCAGGTGTCCACCTCTTTGCGGATCTCCTCCAGGGACAGCTTGTCCATGAAGGGATGGGTCAGGGTGTGATTCTCGATATCGCAGCCCATGGCTTTGGCCCGGCGGACGACTTCCGCGGACTCCGGCGTAATGTTCCGGGCGATCAGGAAGAAGGAGGCGAGGATGCCGTGCTCCTCCAGCAGGTCCAGTACCTGGGGTGTGATGACGGTGTTCGGGCCGTCGTCGAAGGTCAGCGCGATGATCGGCATAGGAAAGCCCCCTTTGTGTTCTTGTTCGTACAAATATGGTAGCAAGCGGGGCGTTATCTGTCAAGGGTTCCGGGCCGGAGGAATAACCGCCGCTATCCGTCCGTTTCCGGCCTGTATTCCCGTCTTTTTCCGGCGTATGCTGGCTGCGTGTTCCGGCAAAAAGCGCGGAAGAGGTTGAAATCCGGCGCCGGATAGGCGATAATAAACAAAAAAGGAAAGGAAAACGAACAGATGACGTACGCGGTGAGATACTATACCAAGACAGGGAACACCAAACGGCTGGCGGAAGCCGTGGCAGAGGCGCTGGGCGTTGAAGCGCTGCCGATCAGCGAGCCGGTGACCGAGCCGGTGGATCTTCTGCTGCTGGGCAATTCCTACTATGCTTTCACGATCGATCCGGAGGTCCGGAGCTTTGTCCGGTCCCTGGACAGGAACCTGGTCGGGCGCATCGCCAATTTCGGCACCGCGGCCATGATGAAATCCACCCGGAAAAAGGTGAAAGCCGAAGCGGACAAAATCGGCATTCCGGTGATCGACAGCGAGTTCCACTGCCGGGGCGAGTTCAAAGGGGCGAACAAAGGCAGGCCCGACGCCAACGACCTGGCCGCGGCCAAAGCCTGGGCAAAGACGCTGAAATAAGAAAAACTTTTGAAAGACACGGATCCGTGGTACGATGGGCAGCGGAAAAAACTGCGGCAGGGAAGAGTTATGGAGAAGAACAAGCGCAGCATCGGCCCGCTGCTGATCATCCTGGCCGGCTGCTTCTGGGGCAGCATGGGGATCTTTGTCCGGAGGCTGACAACCTTCGGTTTCAGCTCCGTCCAGATCGTGGCGATCCGGGTCACGCTGGCGGCGCTGTTTTTTGGCGCCCTGCTGCTGTGCAAGGACCGGTCCGGCTTCCGGATCGCGCTGAAGGACCTGCCCCTGTTCCTGGGGCTTGGCTTCGGGAGCATCCTGTTCTTCACCGTCTGCTATTTTACCGCCATCAACATGATGTCCCTTTCCACGGCGGCGATCCTGCTGTATACGTCCCCCATCTGGATCATGCTGATGTCCGTATTGTTCTTCCGGGAAAAGCTGACCGGCCGGAAACTGCTGGCCCTGGGGCTGGCCTTTGCCGGCTGCGTGCTGGTTTCCGGGATCTCCGGGGAGGGGATCACGCCGGCGGGGCTGCTGATCGGCCTGGGCGCCGGCCTGGGTTACGGGCTTTACAGCATTCTGGGCACCGTGGCCCTGCGGAAATATTCCCCCTATACCGTCACGACCTACACCTTCCTGTTTGCGGCCGCCGGATCCTGGCTGATCTGCGGGCCTGCGGACATGGTTTCGAAGTTCGCCGCGGCGGAGAACCTGCTTTCGCTGCTGCTCTTCTGCGGCCTGACCGCGCTGGTCACGGCGGTGGTCCCGTTCCTGGCCTATACCCTGGGCCTGCGCACGGTGGAGGCGAGCCGGGCGGGGATCCTGGCGACCATCGAGCCCCTGGTGGCCACGCTGGTGGGCATCCTGGTCTTTGCCGAGCCCCTGACCCTGCTCTCCGGCCTCGGCATCCTGCTGATCCTTTCCGCGGTGGTCATCCTGAACCGGAAAACGGAACCATGACAGAGACCCGACAGGCGCCGGAAACCCGAGCGGTTTCCGGCGCTTTTTTGATATTGACTTAAAGTTGACTCTAAGGTTTAAGATGATGGAAAGCGAAGAAAGTGAACATACCATATAAGGAGGCCATCTGAATGAGCATTGACCTGAATACCATGCCGAAACTCGGTTTCGGCCTGATGCGGCTGCCCGATGAACATCTCGATCCCGGATGTGTTCCGGGCGGTGAACACCATGAACCTGTACGGGGACGTGTTCCGGCCCAAGGCCTTTTACGGCGGCGTGATCGGCCAGGGCCACGGCCGGGCTTCCGACTGTATCGGCTGCGGCCAGTGCGAGGGCGTGTGCCCCCAGCACCTGCCGATCATCGACCTGCTGAAGGACGCGGCCGGCAAGCTGGACGCGTAACAAAACAAAGAATGAGGGGATCAGCCTATGGACCGCAATACACCTTTGTATGATACAAGCCTTTCGAACGAGGAACGGGCGAAGTGGCTCGTTTCCCAGCTGACCGTTGAGGAGAAGTTCTCCTGGTTCTGCGCCCGGATCCGGAACGAGCGGCTGGGACTCACCGTGTCCACCATCGGCGGGGAGGGCGCCCACGGCGTCCAGGCCCGGGCCGGACAGGGGGAGATGTATCCCCCGACGCCCACGACTTCCTTTACCCAGCCCATCGGCATGGCCGCGTCCTTTGACCGGGAGCTGATCCGCAGGGCCGGCGACGTGACCGGGAAGGAATCCCGTGCCTTCGGAAACGCGGTCGGCAAGGGCGGCCACGGCCGCCTGGCGCCCACCGTCGACCTGTGCCGGGATCCCCGCTGGGGCCGGAACGAGGAGGGTTACGGCGAGGACCCGTACCTGACGGGCAAGATGGCGTCCGCCTATATTCTCGGCATGCAGGACGAGCACAACTACGACGGCACGCCCCTGAAGGACGGGGAGCGGGGCGACCGGGTCCGGACCGCCGCGGTGCTGAAGCATTTCTACGCCAACAACCAGGAATACCGCCGCGGATACGACAGCTTTGACATCAGCGACAAGGTCAAGTACGACTATGAGCTGGAATCCTTCCGCTACTGCGCGGAGGAGGGCCACGCCGAGGGCGTCATGACCTCCTATAACGAGATCAACCACCTGCCGGCCATGCTGAACCACGAGGTTCAGGATATCCTGAAGGACCGGTGGGGCATGCACTACGCCATGACCGACGGCGGGGACTTCCTGCAGACCGTGAACTTCCACCACTATTTCGAGACCCACGCCGAGAGCCTGGCGGAGAGCGTGAAGGCCGGCGTGGACACGATGCTGGACAATCCCTTCGAGGTGGCCAAAGCGGCGAAGGAAGCGTATGAGCGTGGCCTGATCACGGAGGCGGAGATGGACAAGTCCATCGTCTGCACGGTGACGGAGCTGATCCGCCAGGGCGTCTTCGACCCGGAGGATCCCTATGCGGAGCTGGACATGGCGGACGTGGGAACGGACGAGGCGAAGCGGATCTCCCTGCAGATGAGCCGGGAATCCAACGTCCTGCTGAAGAATGAGAACGGCTTCCTGCCCCTGAAAAAGGACGACGACATCGCCCTGATCGGCTTCGTCGGCAACAACTGGTATATGGACTGGTATGCCGGGAAGCCCCTGTACAAGGTGACGCTGAAGGCCGGCCTGGAAAAAAAGACGCACCGGGAGATCCCCTACGAGAGCGGCCAGACCCTGTTTCGCTTCAAAGCCGGGGACAAGTATATCGGCGGCAGCCATCCGGCCCGGATCCCCTGGGGAACGCCCGATCCCGGCCCGGCGGAGCTGGTGCTGGTGGACAAGGCGGAGGACGCCATCGTCTTTGAGCAGCTGAACTGGGGCTGCGGCAGCAATTTCCTCTATGCCCCCGACTACAGGAAGTATGTGACGGTGGGGCCGGACGGAAAGATCAGCCTGGCTTCCGACGAGCCCTTCACCTTCATGGTCATGGAGAACTTCACCATCGGCAAGGCGGACGCGGTGCGTACGCCGAAACCCCGCAACGCCAACTGCGTGGAGCTGACCGAATACTGGAACGACGAAGCCTGCGACGTGAAGCTCTACTGCTTCGGCAACCGGAACGTGTACCTGGAGGACGGAAAGCTGAAGACGGATCCGCTCAAAAGGCTGCGGCCCGAGAGCAACACCAAGGAAGGCGGCAACGTGGAGGAGGCCTGGGCCGGATCTGAAAAAGAAGCTTCGGCGCTGACGGTGGAGATCGTCTCCGACGGCACCGAACGTGCGAAGGAACTGGCGAAGAAGGCGAAAAAGGTCATCGTGGCCCTGGGCTGCAATCCGATGATGAATGCGAAGGAAGAGATCGACCGGAGCACCATCGAAATGATCCCGCTGCAGCAGAAACTGCTGGAGGCGGTGTACGGGGTGAACCCGAACGTGGCCGTGGTGCTTATCACCAACTATCCCTATGCCGTCAACTGGATGCAGGAGCATGTGCCGGCGATCCTGACGAACGCCACCGGTTCCCAGGACCTGGGCAACGGCCTGGCGGACGCGCTCTTCGGGGACGCGAATCCCGCGGGGCGGCTCCCGATGACCTGGTACAAAAGCGACGCGGACCTGCCCCCCATGGAGGATTACGACCTGATCAGCCATCCCCGGACCTACCGCTATTTTGACAAGCCGGTGCTGTATCCCTTCGGCTACGGCCTGAGCTATACGTCCTTCGGCTACGGGGACCTGCGGGTGGAAAAGAAAAACGGCGGCCTGCGGGCCTCCGTGAAGGTGACGAATACCGGCGCCGTACCCGGCGATGAGGTCGCCCAGCTGTATATCAGGCGGGTATCGCCCTCGGAAACGGTGCATCCGCTCCGCCGGCTCATCGGCTTTGAGCGGCTGCACGACCTCGCTCCCGGGGAGAGCCGGGAGGCCGTCTTCACCGTGAATCCCTGCGACCTGGATATCTATATGGAAAAGGCGGGGAGGAAGGTCGTGGAACCCGGAAAGTACCTGGTTTACGTTGGCGGTTGCTGCCTGGATGAGCGGGCGGCCGCGGAAATCGAACTGTGAATGAGCATAAGGAGGAACAAACCATGGATTTCAAAGAACTGATTACGGCACGCAAAAGCATCCGGAAATATGAATCCGGGATTGACCATGAAGCGCTGGCCGGCATCCTGAAGGAAGCCCGGTGCGCCCCGTCCTGGAAGAACCAGCAGACGGCCCGCTGCTATGTGATTGAAACGCCGGAAACACTGGAGGAGTTCCGCTCCGCGGTTCTGCCGTCTTTTAACCGGAACAGCTCCGCCAAAGCGGCGCTGATCGTGACCACCTACGTCAAAGACAACGTCGGTTTCAACAACGGTACGCCTGTCAATGAGATCGGGAACGGCTGGGGCGCGTACGATCTGGGCCTGCATGACGCCTATCTGATCCTGGCGGCGAAGAACGCCGGATACGACACCCTGATCATGGGCATCCGGGACGGAGAGGCTATCCGGGCGCGGCTGGGGATTCCCGAAAACGAGGAAATCATGTCCGTGATCGCCATCGGCAAAGCCGCCGAGGAACCCGCCCCGCGGCCCCGGAAGGAACTGGACGAGGTTGTGAAGTTTTTCTGAGAAAGCGGTTTATGATTCGTTGACCAGCTTGCCGGTCATATGATCGATCGTCAGCTCCAGGCACTGGGCCCGGGGCAGGGAGTTCTGCAGTTCTTTCTGTATATACGCTTCGTCATCCGTAAACTTTCGGCACAGGTTTGTGCCGATCTTTTTTGCTTTTTCCTCATCCGTGACCAGGCTGATCCGGCCGAAGACGACGACGCTGGTCACGTTCAGCGCCCATTCGCCTTCCTTCCGGTATCCGGCGTCGTAAACGCAGTAGCTGACCCGGTCGTTCATCCGGAGGGCGTCCAGCTTATGGCCTTCCTTTGCCCCGTGGAAATACAGCTTGCCGTCTTCCGGGTTATACCAGTGGTTCAGGGGAATGCCGTAGGGATACCCGTTTTCCCCGAGCATGGAGAGCACGCCGCGCGTTTCCTCCCGCAGGATCCGGATGCATTCCGCATCGCTGACCTGCTGCCTGAAGCGGCGCATGGGCCGGAATCCGCCGGCCAGTCTTGCGTCCGCCTGCGCCTGCAGCGATTCCGGGGGCATCTCCATGATTTCGATCTGCGTTCCGTCCGGGTCATGGGTCCAGAACATCAGGCACCGGGATCCGCTCCTTCTGATCTCTGAATCCAGCGGTCCGCCTGCGGCTTTCACGGCGTCAAAGGACTGCTGAATATCCTTTGTCATCAGACAGAGATGGCAGACCCCGGTCACGTCGGGACCGGAGATTCCCTCCCGGCCGCCGTCCGCGAACAGTTCCAGATACTGTCCCGGTGCGAGAAACAGGTAGACCGTGGCCAGGGAGCCGTCTGCTGCGTTCATGCGGAAGGCTTCCTTCAGGCCGAGCACTTCGGTATAAAACCGGATGCTTTCAAAGATGTCTTTCGTACGGATCGCCGCGTGGCTCAGTCCCGCGACAGTCAGGGCTTTCTTCTCACTCATGCGTTTTTTTCCTTTCAGAGAGACTGATCCGGCGGTCAGAAGATCAGCCGGATCAGCAGCATATAGACGGCGGTTCCGCTGAGAATGCTCAGCAGGGCGTTGCGCTTCCATGCCTGCAGGATGACGACCAGCGCGCCGGCAATCAGCTCAGGCGCGCCGAAGGGAGCCGCGGTAACCGTGGTGTCCTTCAGACAGTAGATCACCAGCATCCCGATGATGGCCGGCGGCAGCACTCTGCCCAGGTAGGAGACATACGCCGGTACCTTCTTCCGGAAGACCAGGAAGGGCAGGGCCCGGAGCAGCACTGTGACCGCGGACATAACAGCCACCAGGATGGCGGAATGGGAAACCGTGCTCACGACTCCGCCTCCTTTCCGGCGGCGGTCCGGCCCCGCAGCAGCGTCAGTACCAGGGTGATCAGAAGCATCGCGGGGATCAGGAAGCGCTCCGGTCCGAACACCAGCAGGCACGCGAGCGTACCGGCAAGTCCCGTCAGCGCGGGAAGGTGGTCCTTCATCGTGATCCACTGCTCCGTAAAGGAGGCGATGAACAGAGCGGTCATGGAGAACTCGATGCCGGCGGTGGAAAAGGGCAGGACGCCGCCCAGCAGCGCGCCGGCCAGGCTGCCCGCAACCCACCAGGTATGGTTGAACAGGGAAACGAGGAAAAAGAAAAGCCCGGGATCCGTTCCTTCCGGTGCTTTGCCGTCGCACAGCAGGGAATAGGTCTCGTCTGTCAGGGCGAAGATCAGATAGGGTTTGTACCGGCTGGTATCCCTGTACCGGCCGATCATGGAGATGCTGTAGAAGAGATGCCTTGCGTTGACCATCACTGTGGTGACCGCGGTGATCAGGACGGACGCGCCGCCCTGCAGCAGGCTGATCCCCACATACTGCATGGAGCCGGCGTACATCAGCAGACTCATGGCCAGAACCCACGGTACGCCGTATCCGGCGTTATGGGCAAGAATCCCGAACCCTGTCCCCAGGACCAGGTACCCGCCCATGACGGGGAGGGATTTCAGGAAGGCTTTCCGGGCAGTCAGCGCGCGCATCGGATCAGTTCACCTCTTTTTGTTCAGCAGGATACCGGCGTCAGGAAAGCAGCATCCGGTCGTTGACGAAAGTTTCGCCGCTGGCTTTGGCAAAGGCCTCCATCAGCCGTTCGATGGTGAGCTGCTTTTTCTCCTCTCCGGAGATATCCAGAATGATCCGGCCTTCGTTCATCATGATCAGGCGGTTGCCGTACCGGATCGCGTCTTTCATATTATGCGTAACCATCAAAGTCATCAAGTGGTTTTCGCGGATAATCTTTTCGGAAAGCTCCAACACCTTGGCGGCCGTCCGCGGATCCAGCGCGGCGGTGTGTTCGTCCAGCAGCAGGAGCTTCGGTTTTTTCAGCGTGGCCATCAGCAGGGTCAGCGCCTGCCGCTGCCCGCCGGAGAGCAGGCCGACCTTCGCGGTCATCCGGTCCTCCAGACCCAGGCCGAGCTGGGCCAGCTGGTCCCGGTACGCGGCGCGCTCTTCGCGGGTGATGCCGGTTCTCAGCGTCCGGCTGTCACCGCGCCGGGCGGCCAGCGCCAGGTTCTCCTCGATCTGCATCGTCGCCGCGGTACCCATCATCGGGTCCTGGAAGACCCGGCCCAGCACGATGGCCCGTTTATGCTCCGGCATGCCGGTGATGTCCCGGCCGTCGATGACGATGCTTCCGCTGTCCACCGGCCAGACGCCCGCGATGGCGTTCAGCAGGGTGGATTTTCCCGCGCCGTTTCCGCCGATCACGGTGACGAAGTCCTCCGCCTCCAGGTGCAGGCTGACGCCGTTCAGCGCGACCCGCTCGTTGACGGTCTTCACGTTGAAGGTTTTTCTGACGTCGGTGATGTCAAGCATGTTCGCGGCCTCCTTTCCGGTGGTGCTTTGCGGCCAGGTTGGTCCGCCAGTAAGGCACAGCCAGGAATACCGCCACGATGAGCGCGGAAAGCAGCTTGAGCAGGTTCGTGTTCAGGCCCAGCCACAGCACGATCTGGATCACGATGAAGTACAGCACCGCGCCGACCGCGACGCCGATCAGTTTCAGGGCGAAATTCCGGAAGATCCGGCTGAAAAGCACTTCGCTGATGATTACTGCAGCCAGGCCGATGACGATGGCGCCGCGGCCCATGTTGACGTCCACGAAACCCTGGTAATGGGCCAGCAGGGCGGAAGCCAGGGCGACGATTCCGTTGGAGATCATGAGCCCCAGGATTTTGACTCTTTTTGTGTTGATGCCCTGAGCCCGGGACATGGCCTCGTTGGCGCCGGTGGAGCGCAGGACGCTGCCCAGTTCCGTGCCGAAGAACCAGTACAGGACCCCGATCAGGACCGCCAGGATGAACAGGGTGATGAAGATCGGGTTATCGATGCCCAGAGTGCGGACGTTCCGCTGGCTGACGATCAGCTGGTACTTGGTCACGTTGATTCCCTGGTTGGCTTTGAAATCCATCACGGCCAGGTTCAGCGAGTACAGCGACAGCTGGGTCAGGATGCCGGCGAGGATGGCCGGGATGCCCATGCCGGTATGGAACAGGCCGGTGATCAGGCCGGCCAGCATGCCGGCGATGACAGCACACAGCAACGAAAGCCAGACGTTGCAGCCGCCCAGCATCATCATAACGCAGACGGCGCCGCCGGTGGCCATGCTGCCGTCCACGGTCAGGTCCGCCAGGTCCAGCACCTTATAGGTGATATACACGCCGATGGACATGATGCCCCAGATCAGCCCCTGGGCGACCGCGCCGGGCAGCGCGTTGAAAAGAGATAACAGATTCACGGTATTGTCCCCCAAACCACAGTATGGGAGGGACCCCGCAGGATCCCTCCCGGATCAGAAACGGCGGATTACTCGATCGCGGCGTATCCTTCGGGCACGGCGATCTCCAGCGCGGTGCACAGCTCCGCGTTGTATTCCTTGGTCACGTTCGGGGCGAAGCGCACTTCCATGGCGGAAACGTCCGCGCCTTCCGCCAGGACTTCGTAAGCCATCAGGCCCGTGGCGTAGCCCAGGTCATAATAACTGATGGACAGGGTGGCGACGCCGCAGCCCCTGCAGATGCCTTCCTCGCCGGCGATGACCGGAACCTTTGCGGGTTCCACGACGTTGCGGATCGCTTCGGTGCAGGAAGCGGCTGTGTTGTCCGTGGGGATGTAGATGACGTCGCTGCCGTCGCAGGCGTTCTGGGCGACTGAGGCCACGTCGTTGGAATCGGCGAAGGTGTAGTCCGTGCACTCGCAGCCCAGCGCTTCCAGGTATCCCTTAATCACGTCCGCCTGGTATTTGCTGTTGGGCTCGGCGGAGCAGTAGAGGATACCGACCTTCACGGCGTCCGGGAACAGCTCGCGCAGCATGGCGGCCTGCTGGTCCAGGGGAGCCAGGTCGGAAGTGCCGGAGACGTTGATCCCCGTGGCGCCGGTCCAGTCGCTGATGTCCAGGGCTGTCGCGTAGTCCGTAACGGAAGTGCCGAGGATCGGGATGTCGCCGGTGGCGGCGAAGGCAGCCTGCAGCGCCGGGGTGGCGTTGGCCATGATCAGGTCCACGCTGTCCGAGACAAAGCCGTTCACGATGGTGGAACAGGTATTGGAGTCGCCGGAAGCGTTCTGCACGTCAAAGGTGACGGCGTCGCCCAGCTTTTCCGTCAGGGCGTCCTGGAAGCCCTGGGTCGCCGCGTCCAGCGCGACATGCTGCACCAGCTGGCAGATACCGATGCGGTAAACGGTTCCTTCCGCGGCGGCGGTTCCGCACAGGCACAGCGCCAGCACGGCGGCAGTCAGGATCATGAGCGTTTTCTTCATGGGATGTTTCCTCCTTAAACATAATAAACGGGGATGAATTATATCAAAAAGGGGATCCTTCCATCCGGAAGAACCCCCTTGCTGATCGCTGCCTTCAGGTTCCTGTCAGATGGATCGGGCCGCCATGCTCCGGATAAAGTAAAAGTGCAGGGCAAAAAAGCGCACTGCACTGAAATAAGCGAAGATGGCGGACAGGCGGGCGGCGTGCAGACGGCGGACAATTGTATTTTTCATAACGCACGCGGCCCCTTTCTGAAAGAACTTGCTGAAATTATAGCATTGAAAAGAGCAAAGTCAATCCGACTGAATGCAAAAAACAATATCAAAACAATGGTAAAAACCGATCCTATTTTTTCCAGTAAGCCCCGGTTTCCGGCTGCCAGAGGAACAGGCCTGCCGAGGCGGCCAGGCGGTCCAGGCGCCTGAGCAGCGTTTTGTCCGGATGGTATACGGTCATGTGGGTATAATCGCGGTTCAGGGTGAGCAGGGCGTTCTCCCCGGGCAGGAGGATCCAGAGGTCCTCCTTCATTTCGCAGACCCGGCTGAATAACGCTTCCGGCGCCGGATTGGTTTCAAAAGCCTCCGTGCCGGCCTCGCAGACCTGAAGGTCGTAATAACAGTTCAGCTTCAGCAGGATGTCCGCGAAGCGGGTGTGGATGGCGGCGATCCGTTCGGGCCGGAGGAAGTATTCCTCCACCGCGAAATACTGGCCCGAACTGCCTTCCGGCACCTGTTCCGGCAGGAAATCGATCACCCAGTAGGGCTTGTTCAGCAATACTTCAGTCATCCGGCGCCTCCTGTACGGGTCGTTCGGTAAACGGTTCGGTTTTTGATGCTTCTATTTTGAATCAAAACAGGGAAAAAAACAAGACGCCTGCGAGCGCCAGGGGGACGGATCTCCTGAGAACCGTCCCTTGATTTTTTTGTTGCGGATTGGATGGATATACGGGTATAATAATCAGTTGTAAAGATTTTATCTGTCCGAATTCAGAAACGGATTTCCGGAGGAAGCAGCATGAAGGAAGAGATCAGAGAAACGGTGGAGGCCCTGGAAAAGGTATCGGCGGAGCAGATTCACTGCGGCGCGCATACCTGTCCGCCCCCGGACCGGCAGGAGATCGTGAAAGTGATCCACGAGCTCCAGGCCCTGCTGTTTCCCATGGCTTTCCGGCGGGAATACCCGGACATGGCGGATGAGACGCTGCTGAGTCGGGCCCTGTACCGCCTGCGTGACCAGCTGGTGGCGGCAATGCGCTTCCAGGACCTGGACGAGAAAGCGGCCAGGGACGCCGCCGACGGGATCTGCACCGGCTTCGCGAAGCGCCTGCCGGAGATCAAACGGCTCCTGCTTCTGGACGTGGAAGCCCTGTATGAGGGCGATCCCGCCGCCAAGTGCCGGGAAGAGGTCATGATCACCTATCCCGGGTTCCGGGCCGTCTCCATCTTCCGGATCGCCCATGAGCTTTATGTACTCAGTGCGCCGCTGATTCCCCGGATCATGACGGAATACGCCCATGAAAGGACCGGCATCGATATCCATCCGGGCGCGACGGTCGGGGAGTACTTCTTCATCGACCACGGCACCGGTATCGTCATCGGCGAGACCACGACCATCGGGGATCATGTGAAGCTGTACCAGGGCGTGACCCTCGGCGCGAAGAGCTTTGAGCTGGACGAGAACGGCAATCCGGTGAAGAACATCAAGCGGCATCCGGATATCGGAAACCATGTGGTGATTTACGCCAACGCGACGATCCTCGGCGGGGATACCGTCATCGGGGACCATTGCGTCATCGGCGGCAATACCTGGCTGACCCGCTCTGTTGCGGCAGGCAGCGTCGTGACCTACCGGGAGGAATGATCATGCTGAAGAGAGTGCTTGCACTGATCCTGTGCCTGTGCGCGCTGGTGTCCTTTGCATGGGCGGAGGAGACCGGACTGGAAACCTTTGCGGTCAAACACGGAAGCCGGGAAAGCAAGAAGGTCGCCATTACCGTGGACGACTGTTACAAGACCGCGACGGAATGGATTGCCGCGGATGTGGAGCTGTGCAAACAGTACGGCATCCACATGACTTTTTTCCCGATTGTGAAAACGGGCTGCCTGGAGGAAAAGTACCGGGATCTGTGGCAGAGCGTACTGGACGCCGGCTGCGAGATTGGCTGCCACGGTTATCAGCACCTGCGCCTGGGCTCCTTTGACTACTGGACGCTGGTCAAGCGCCTGGGCCGCTGGCAGGAAGAGCTGGACAAGACGCTGGGCTATCATTATCAGACCCGGTGGCTCCGCCCGCCCTACGGCTCCATCGACGGCGGTAAAAAGCTCAACGACAAACAGGTGACCAGCGCGCTGAAACGGTATGGTTTCGACCACTATGTCCACTGGGAAGTCAGCGAGACCAAGAACATGGAGAAGGCGCTGGAGGATATCCAGCCTGGCAGCATCCTGCTGTTCCACTCCAAGAAAAAGGATACCCGTTTCCTTGAGCAGCTGATCCCGGTCCTGCAGGAACAGGGATATGAGATGGTGACCCTCAGCGAACTCTTCGGCTTTGATCTGCCGGAGACCGGCGAGGAACTCTACGTATATGACAGGAAAAACTATGAAGACAAATAAACGGCTTCTGCCGCGGCTGGCGGCCGCGGCGCTGTGCCTGGTCCTGATGATCTCATCCTCCGCGGCGGAGCAGACCGCGGAGGATCTTTTGAGCGTTTTTACGGTGAACCACGGGCCCCGGGACAGCAAAAAGATCGCCATCACCATGGACGATGTCTATGAGCCGGAGTGGGTCTGGAAGAGCGTGGAACTGTGCAGGCAGTACGGGATCACGATGACTTATTTCCCCATCGGCATCAACCTGAAAGAAGAAGACCGGGACAACTGGAGGGCGCTGCTGGACGCGGGCTGCGAGATCGGCAGCCACAGCATGAATCACCTGAATTTCCGTGATATCGGGGAATATGTGGCGATTGAACGGCTGGGCCGGTTCCAGGAACGGCTGGACAAGGTGCTGGGCTTCCATTATGAGGTGCGCTGGTTCCGTCCGCCTACCGGCAGCATTACGGACAAGAACGGGAGTACGGCGGTGATGGTCCGGGCGATCCGGACTTACGGCTACGAGCATATCCTGCGCTGGGACGTGAGCCAGACCGACGCGGCCAAAGCCATCACGAAGGTGCAGAACGGGAGTATCCTGCTCTACCATGCCCGCCACAAGGACTATGTGTGCCTGGAGACGCTGATCCCGCAGTTGCTGGAAGCCGGCTTTGAACCGGTGACCGTCAGCGAGCTCTTCGGCTTCCCGCCGCCGGAAACTTCAGAAGAGCTGTATGTATATGATATCCATGAAATCATCGGGAAATAGGCGGGAAGTAAGGAATGGATCGTAAATCACTCCGGGGCAGTCTGCTGCTCCTGCTGGGTTCTGTAATCTGGGGTGCGGCCTTCGTCGCGCAGCGCGTGGGCATGGACCACATGGGCCCCTATACCTTCAACGGGATCCGGATGCTCCTGGCCTGGCTGGTCATGGTCCCGGTCACCCGGATCTTTGAGGGAAAAGCAAAAAAGACGCCCGGCTGGCGGGAGCCTGACCCCAAAGAGCAGCGGATGGCCGGCGTACTCTGCGGCACGCTGCTGTTTGTCGCCTCGTCCCTGCAGCAGATGGGCCTGGTCACGACCACGGCGGGGAAGGCCGGCTTTATCACCGCGCTGTATGTGGTGCTGGTCCCGGTTGCCGCGTGGCTGCTGTTCCGGAAGAATCCGGGGAAGATCATCTGGCTGGGTGTCGCCATCGCGGTGGCGGCGCTGTGGCTGCTGTGCATGCCCGCCGGCGGCGGATTTCAGCTCCAGGGCGGAGACCTGCTGGTGCTGGGCTGCGCGGTGTGCTTCACCTTTCAGATCCTGTGCGTGGACCACTACGCCCCGCGGGTCAGCGGCGTGCGCCTGGCCCGGGACGAGTTCTTCGTGACGGGCGGGCTGAGCATGCTGATCGCCGCGGCTGCGGAGACAATCACCTGGGAAGGCGTCCTGGAAGGACTGATTCCGATCCTCTATGCCGGCGTCATGTCCGGCGCGGTGGGCTATACGCTGCAGGTACTGGGCCAGAAGGATACCGATCCGACGGTGGCCTCGATCCTGATGTGCCTGGAATCCGTCTTCGCGACGCTGACCGGTGTGCTGATCCTGGGAGAAACAATGACACCCCGCGAGATCGCGGGGTGCGTGATGATGTTCTCTGCGGTGATCCTGGCCCAGCTTTCGCCGGTCATATCCAGCATCCGTCGAACCGGACGATCTCACCGTTAAAGTATTCAGGCATTTCCAGCAGGCGGAGCATCGCCTGGGCCGCCTCCTCCGGGGAGGCGATATAGCCCGCGGGGATCTGGTCACGGATCTCCGCGGTTTCTTTTTCCGAAAGGTGCGCGTTCATGCGGGTATCCAGGATGCCCGGAGCGATGGCGTTCACGCAGATGTGGGAAGGCGCCAGCTCTTTGGCCAGGGCTTTGGTGAAGGCGTTCACCGCGCCCTTGGAGGCGCTGTAGGCCACCTCGCAGGAGGCGCCGGCCAGGCCCCATACGGAGGAAACGTTCAGGATCCGCCCGCCGCCGGCGCGGATCATATCCGGCACATAGGTATGGCAGGTGTTGTACAGTGCGGTCACGTTCACCCGCAGGGTCCTTTCCCAGTCCTCCGGCGTCATGTCGGTCAGCAGGCCCACATACGATACGGCGGCGTTGTTCACCAGCGTGTCAACGGGGCCGAAGCGCTCACGGAGGCTTTGCACATAGGCCAGGTCGCCCACGTCGCCCGTGTCATGGGCGCAGACAAGATCGCCCGCTGCGGAAACGCGGCGGGCGGTATCCTCCAGCGCAGCCTTGTCGCTGCCGCTGTTCAGGATGATCTTGGTGAAGCGCCCGCTCTGCGCGCAGGCGATGGCGAATGCCCTGCCCACGCCGTGAGAGGCACCTGTGATCAGGATGGTACTCATTCTTGATAATTGAACACGGTGATGACGCCGCCCATGTTGTCCAGGGAGGACTCATGGCTCTTTGCGTTGTGGGTCAGCTGGACGTTGATGTTCTCGGCGTCGCCCACGGGCTGGCGGTAGACTTCATACATCAGATTGTCGTCCACATACAGGGCGATGTGCGGATGCTCCTCGAGGTACTCGATGTACTCTTCCATGGTGAAGTCCATATAATGCATGATCGCGGCGTTGCCCTTGCCGACGTAGCGGTACAGGTTCAGCTTCTTGGATACGCCGGTCTTGAAGCTCTTGTCCGTGGAGGTTTCCAGCGGCCAGCCGGCCTGCGGGAACCGGAACACGATGCCGTACTTCCAGCAGTTCTCGTTCATCCACTTCGCTTCGGGGGTGGTGGAATACTTCGGAACGGAGACGTCCGGATCGTTCTTGTCATACAGCCGGAGCTCGAAGGCGAGACCGGAGTTGTATTCGCTGGTGCCGGGATAGTTGACTTCCTTCTTCGCGGCGGCAATCAGGGCGTCGCCGGAATACTTGGAAGAGAGTTTGGTCACCTTGTTGTTGAAGTAGGTTTCCTGGGTCTGCCAGGTGCGGTAGCCTTCCTCGACCAGGTAGTGATGCATGCCTTCGGCCTTGGCGGCAACGAGGGCTTCGTGCAGGGCGTCGATGGCGGCGGGGAACAGGGTGACGTTGTTGTCCTTCGCCTGGATCTTGTCGTCGCCCTTGTAGGCGCGGGCAACGCTGATCACGCCGGATTCGTCAAAGTCCTCCGGACGGGAATGCCATTCGTTGACCAGCAGCATGCCGCCCGTCATCAGATCGGCACGTGTGCGTGCCTCCGCTGTCAGGTTTTCCAGCGGGATGGTGGTCAGGTCCAGCAGGTCCCAGCCCTCTTTCTTATGGTCGGGCCAGCTGGGGTTCACCGGGACATTTGCCTGGCTCTCCAGTTCAGAGATGCGGGCTTTGTACTCCGCCTCCGCCTGCCTGTTCCGCTCTTCCACCTCGGCCTTCGCGTCGGCGTTGGCCTTGGCGATGGCGTCCTTCTGGGGCTGGATCACCAGCGGGTTGATCAGGAAGCAGACGACGGCCAGCGCGGCGATCAGGATGGTCAGGATCACTACGACCGGTACAGCCTTGCTCTTCTTTGTTCTACTCACTCTTTTACACCCACTCTCTTTAATTCAGAATTCATAATTCATAATTCATAATTATGAATATGAGGGATGTCATAGATTCATTCCTTGAACATTTCGTTACGAAATATTAAGAATCCTTCACATTATAAGGGAAACAAACAAAAAACGCAAGCATATAAACAATAATGATTTCAAGTGTTAACAAAATGGAATTATGAATTATGAATTATGAATTGTGAATTATGAATTAAATCCGGAAAGGATTTTACATCCTTTCCGGCGCTTCGATTCCGATCAGGTACAGGCCAGTTTTGATAACGGTCCTGGCGGCGCCGGTCAGGGCGACGCGGGCCGCGGCCTGGGCGGGTTCGCCGTCCAGGATCCGGTGCTCGTAATAATACTTGTTGTAGGCCTGGGCAATGTCCGTCACGGCGCGGGTGATCATGCTGGGCTCATAGCGGGCGGCGGCTTCGCGGATGACGTCCGGGAAGCGGGAGATCAGCCGCAGGAGCGCCTGGGCCTCGTCATCCGTCAGGGCGGACCAGTCCGGGGTGACGCCGGAGAAGTCCGGGGCCTTGCGCGCTACGGAGCAGCACCGGGCATGGGTATACTGGACGTAGGGGCCGGACTCGCCGTCAAAGTTGAGAGCGCGGTCCCAGCGGAAGTCGATGTCCTTGATACGGTTGTTGGAAAGATCCGTGTAGACCACGGCGCCGATGCCCACCTGGCGGGCGACCTCGTCCTTGTTTTCCAGGTTCGGGGACTTCTCCTCGATAATCTCCCGGGCTTTCTGCACCGCCTGGTTCAGCAGGTCTTCCAGCAGAACCATGTTGCCCTTGCGGGTGGAGAGGGCCTCGCCCTCAAAGCTGACCATGCCGAAGGAAACGTGGACGCAGTCCTTTGCCCAGGGATAACCCATCTTTTCCAGCACGCGGAAGACCTGGCGGAAATGGAGGTCCTGCTGGTAGGCGACCACGTACAGGCACTTGTCAAAGTGGTAGGTGTTCTGGCGGTAGATGGCGGCGGCCAGGTCGCGGGTGGCGTAGATGGTGGCGCCGTCGCTCTTGAGGATCAGGCAGGGAGGCATGTTGTCCTCCTCCAGGTCCACCACCTGGGCGCCCTGGCTCTCCACCAGCAGGCCTTTGTCCCGCAGTTCCTGCACCACGGGTTCCATCTTGTCGTTGTAGAAGCTTTCGCCGGCATAGCTGTCGAAGGATACGCCCAGCACATCGTAGACCCGGGCGGCGTCCTTCAGGGTTACTTCCTTGAACCAGCGGAAAATCTCCATGGCTTCGGGATCGTTGTCCTCAATCTTCTTGAACCAGGCCCGGCCTTCGTCTTCCAGGGCGGGATCATTCTCCGCTTCCTTGTGGAAACGGACGTAAAGCTCGGTCATCGCGTCGATGCCGCGCTCCTCCACGTCTTCCTTTTTGCCCCATTTCTTGTAGGCGCAGACCATCTTGCCGAACTGGGTGCCCCAGTCGCCCAGGTGGTTGATGCCCACGGTGGTGTAGCCCAGGAAATCATAGATCCGCTTCAGGCTGTGGCCGATCATGGTGGTGGACAGGTGGCCGATATGGAAACGCTTGGCGATGTTGATGCTGGAATAGTCCAGGCAGATGGTTTTGCCCCTGCCTTCCTCGCCGGAGCCGAAACGGTCCTTCTTCTCCTGCAGTTCCGCCATGATGCCGGCGGCAAAGTTCGCCCGGTTCAGGAAGAAATTCATATAGCCGTTCACAGGCTGGACCGAAGCGGTTTCCTCACCTTTCCAGGCGGCGCACAGCGCCTCCGCGATCTTCGGCGGGGCGGAGCGCAGGGGCTTGGCCAGGCGGAAGCAGGGGAAGGCATAGTCGCCCAGGGCGGGATCCGGCGGCACGGCCAGCAGGCCGCGGAGCTCTTCCGCGTTCGGCAGGCCCTCGGCTTCCGGCCAGACGGCGTTCATCGTTTCGGCAATCAGGTTGGCGATCTTGGTCATCATGTCCATAAAAATCCCTCAAATACAATCAAAATAACAAAGGAGATGATATCATCAAGGCCGAAAAAAGGCAACAGGATTGATTGACATCTACCAATATAATGCATTATAATCAACCAAAGAGGCGAACCGTTTTTTTCGTGCGCTTTCAGGGCGCTGAAAACGGTCAACATACGGGCGGGAAACCGCTCCGCCACATCAAGTCAGGAGGTAAGTTCATGTCCATCAAACTGACCATTGACGGCAATACCGCCGTCAGCCACGTTGCGTATGCGTTCAGCGATGTGGCAGCCATCTACCCCATCACCCCTTCTTCCCCCATGGCGGAAGTCGCGGACGAGTGGGCCGCCCATGACCGGAAGAACCTGTTCGGACAGACTGTCCGCATCGCGGAAATGCAGTCTGAAGCCGGCGCCGCCGGCGCTGTGCACGGCTCCCTGTCCGCCGGCGCCCTGACCACGACGTTCACCGCGTCCCAGG
>CAZUXV010000031.1:0-20658 GCA_964624445.1 uncultured Oscillospiraceae bacterium
CCACGGAGATCGAACCCTTCGGCGGCGCGGCCACCTGCATCGGCGGCGCGATCCGTGATCCGCTGAGCGGCCGGGCCTATGTCTACGGCGCCATGCGCGTGACCGGCGCGGCGGACCCGACCAGGCCTGTTTCCGAAACGATCCCCGGCAAACTGCCCCAGCGCAAGCTGGTGACCACGGCCGCGGCCGGCTACGCCTCCTACGGTAACCAGATCGGCTTGGCGACCGGTATTGTGGACGAAGTATACCATCCCGGCTACGCTGCCAAGCGCATGGAGATCGGTGCGGTGATCGCCGCGGCGCCGGCGGAGAACGTCCGCCGGGAACGCCCCGCTCCCGGGGACGTGGTGATCCTGCTGGGCGGCTCCACCGGCCGTGACGGCATCGGCGGCGCGACGGGTTCCTCCAAAGCCCATAATGCCCACAGCGTCGAGACCTGCGGCGCGGAGGTCCAGAAGGGCAACGCGCCCGAGGAGCGCAAACTGCAGCGGCTGTTCCGCAATCCGAGGGCGACGAAGCTCATCAAGCGCTGCAACGACTTCGGCGCGGGCGGCGTCAGCGTCGCCATCGGCGAACTGGCGGACGGCCTGGATATCGACCTGAACGCGGTGCCGAAGAAGTATGAAGGCCTGGACGGCACGGAACTGGCCATCTCCGAGAGCCAGGAGCGCATGGCTGTGGTCGTGGCCGCGGAAGACGCGGACGCTTTCCTGGCCCTGGCGGCGGAAGAGAACCTGCAGGCCTGCATCGTGGCAAAGGTGAAGGCGGATCCCCGCCTGACTATGGTCTGGAACGGAAAGACCATCGTGGACATCAGCCGCGAATTCCTGAACTCCAACGGCGCGCCCAAGCATACGGCAATTACCCCGGCAGCCTCCCGCCCCGTTTCGGATCTGCCGAAGCAGGCGCCGGCTGACTTTGTTGAATATCTGAAAAACACCGTCGCGGACCTGGCGGTCTGCTCCCGTCGGGGCCTGAGCGAACGGTTCGACTCCACCATCGGCGCGGGCACGGTGCTCATGCCCTTCGGCGGAAAGAACCAGCTGACCCCCATCCAGGCGATGGTGCAGAAGATCAGCCTGGAGAAGGGCCACACAGACGACTGCTCCCTGATGGCCTGGGGTTACGATCCGGTGCTGACCTCCTTCAGCCCCTGGCACGGTGCGTACCTGGCGGTGGTGGATTCCGTCACCAAGCTGATCGCTTCCGGCGCGTCCTTTGAGGATGTTTACCTGACCTTCCAGGAATACTTCGAGAAGCCCGGCACCGACGGCAAACGCTGGGGCAAGCCCCTGGCGGCGCTGCTGGGCGCCTTTGAGGCCCAGATGAACCTGGGTATCGGCTCCATCGGCGGCAAGGACTCCATGTCCGGTTCCTTTGAGAAGCTGGACGTGCCGCCCACGCTGGTCTCCTTCGCGGTGACCACTGCGAAGACCGGTGACATTATCTCCCCCGAGTTCAAGAAGGCCGGCCACACGGTGACCGTGCTGGAGCCGGAATATGATGAACAGGGCATCCCGAAGACGGAATCCCTGCTGGCGCTCTATGGCCGGGTGACGGATATGATCCGGGGCGGAAAGATCGTTTCCTGCCGCACGCCGGAGACCGGCGGCGCCCTGGCTTCCGTGCTGAAGATGGCGCTGGGCAACGGCCTGGGCTTCGCCTTCGAAGACGGCCTTGAGCTCAGTGAGCTGGCGGAGGTCCGCTACGGCAGCTTCATCGCGGAAACGACCGAAAACCTCGGCATCGGGAAGAAGCTCGGCACCGTGACCGAAGCGCCGGTGCTGACCTGGCGCGGACAGACCGCGGACGTGAAGGAACTCCGCGCCATCGGCCGGGACAAGCTCGAAAAAGTGTATCCGACCCTGAATCCGGAATGGTCCCTGGAAGACCGCGCCGAGGCGGACGCCTGCTGGCCGGCGGCCCGGAAAGCGGATCAGACCGAAACCTTTACCTTTACGGCGAAAGACTGGAAAGCCCCGGCGGCCCGCATTGCGAAACCGAAGGTGCTGATCCCGGCCTTCCCCGGCACCAACTGCGAGGTCGACAGCGCCCGGGCGGTGGAAGACGCTGGCGCCGAAGCGGAGATTTTCGTGGTCCGGAACCGGACGGCGGAGGAGATCGCCCGCAGCGCGGAAGCCTTTGCGGCCAAAGTGCGCGGGAGCCAGATGATCTTCATCCCCGGCGGATTCTCCGGCGGCGACGAACCGGACGGCAGCGCGAAGTTCATCATCGCGTTCTTCCGGAACAAGGGGATCAGCGAGGCGGTCGCAGACCTGCTGGACAAGCGGGACGGCCTCATGTGCGGTATCTGCAACGGCTTCCAGGCCCTGATCAAGCTCGGTCTGGTGCCCTACGGAAAGATCCTGGAGACCGACGAGCACTGCCCGACCCTGACCTTCAACACCATCGGCCGTCACCAGAGCCGCATCGTCCGTACCCGGGTGGCCAGCAATCTGAGCCCCTGGCTGCGCGGCGCGGAAGTCGGCGCGGTTTACAGCGTACCGATCAGCCACGGCGAAGGCCGGTTCCTGGCGGAGGAGAGCCTGATCCGCGAACTGGCGGCGAAGGGACAGATCGCCACCCAGTATGTGGACCTGGAAGACCAGCCCACCATGGACCTGCGCTTCAACCCCAACGGCAGCCTGTACGCCATCGAAGGCATCACCAGCCCGGACGGCCGGGTCTTCGGCAAGATGGGTCACAGCGAGCGCGTGGGCAAGGATCTGTATAAGAACGTTCCCGGCAACTACGACATCAAAATGTTCGAATCCGCAGTCAAATACTTCAAATAATACAGTAAAAGGAGACAACCGCCATGGCCTACTTAACCGACATTGAGATCGCCCAGCAGTGTGAAATGAAGCCGATCATGGAGATCGCGAAGAAAGCCCACGTGGATGAGAAGTACGTGGAGCAGTATGGCCGCTACAAGGCCAAGATCGATCCCGCCCTGATCGACGAGACCGACCGGAAGCCCGGCAAACTCGTGCTGGTCACGGCGATCACCCCCACGCCCGCGGGCGAAGGCAAGACCACGACCACCATCGGCCTGGCGGACGGCCTGAGCCGTATCGGCAAGGACGTGACGGTTGCCCTGCGTGAGCCGAGCCTCGGCCCGGTATTCGGTATCAAGGGCGGCGCTGCCGGCGGCGGATACGCCCAGGTGGTGCCCATGGAAGACATCAACCTCCACTTCACCGGCGACTTCCACGCCATCGGCGCGGCGAACAACCTGCTGGCGGCCATGCTGGACAATCACATCCAGCAGGGGAACGCCCTGGGCATCGACGTGAAGAAGATCACCTGGAAGCGCTGCGTGGACATGAACGACCGCCAGCTGCGGTTTGTGGTGGACGGCCTGGGCGGCAAAGCCAACGGCACTCCCCGCGAAGACGGCTTCGACATCACCGTAGCCAGCGAGATCATGGCGGTATTCTGCCTGGCTTCCTCCATGAAAGACCTGAAGGAGCGCCTGGGCCGGATTATCGTAGCCTATACCTATGACGACAAGCCTGTCACCGCGGGCGACCTGAAGGCCACCGGCGCCATGGCGGCCCTGCTGCGCGACGCCCTGAAGCCCAACCTGGTCCAGACCCTGGAAGGCACCCCCGCCTTCGTGCACGGCGGACCCTTCGCGAACATTGCCCACGGCTGCAACTCCGTCATGGCAACCCGCATGGCCATGCGCATGGGCGACTACACCGTGACGGAAGCCGGCTTCGGCGCGGACCTGGGCGCGGAGAAGTTCCTGGACATCAAGTGCCGCATGGCGGGCCTGACCCCGGACGCGGTGGTGATCGTCGGCACCGTGCGTGCCCTGAAGATGCACGGCGGCCTGGACAAGAAACAGCTGGTCAACGAAGACCTGGCGGCGCTGGAAAAGGGCATCCCGAACCTGCTGCGCCATGTGAACAACATCAAGAACGTCTATCAG
Source organism: uncultured Oscillospiraceae bacterium (assembly GCA_964624445.1). Lineage (GTDB taxonomy): Bacteria > Bacillota > Clostridia > Christensenellales > Aristaeellaceae > Aristaeella. Next base: position 3,938 of record CAZUXV010000031.1, read on the forward strand.
CTGCCCTGCGTGGTGGCGATCAACCGCTTCCCGACGGACACCGATGCGGAGATCGACTTCATCATCCGCAAGTGCCGGGAGCTGGGCGTCAACACCGTGCTGTCCACTGTGTGGGCGGAAGGCGGCAAGGGCGGCGAGGACCTGGCCCGCGAGGTCGTGCGCCTGTGCGAAGAAGAGAAGGGCAACTTCACCTTCTCCTATGAGCTGGACGCCTCCATCGAGGAGAAGCTGGAAGCCGTTACGAAGAAGATCTACGGCGGCGCCGGCGTCAGCCTGACCCCCAATGCAAAGAAGCAGGCGGAGCACCTGACCGAGCTGGGCTTTGACAAGATGCCCGTGTGCGTGGCCAAGACCCAATACTCCTTCTCGGACGACCCGGCCCTGCTGGGCGCGCCGGAAGGCTTCACCGTTACCGTGCGGAACCTGAAGGTCTCCGCGGGCGCCGGCTTCCTGGTCGCCCTGACCGGCGAGATCATGACCATGCCCGGCCTGCCGAAGTCTCCCGCTGCCGAACGCATCGACGTGGACGACGCCACCGGCAAGATCACCGGCCTGTTCTGATCCGGATGACAGCATCAGAAAGGAGCACCCCTGCGGGTGCTCCTTTTCCGTATGCGTTTTATTGTTTTTCTTCAGCCTTCTCCAGGAAGGACATCATCACGTAGCCTTCGATTACGTCGGTTTTCACGCGGAGCCAGCCGGTAACTTCGGCTTCCTCCAGCACAATCAGCAGCTGATGTTTATACAGCCGCAGGAGGACTTTCGCGCCGGCGGAGGGTTTCTCCCGGAGGTTCAGGGTGCTGTCGTCGTCGATGTGCTCCACCGAGGCCAGCCAAGCGCCCTCCGGCAGATTTTCCGCCGTCACGGGCATCAGCGTGGGACGGGGCGTGGCGGTGGGAACGGGGCCGGGTGTTTCACCCAGCACCGGGTCCGGCGTGGGCAGGGGAGCGATCTCCTTTTTGTAGCGTTTGATTTTCGCGCCGGGATAATAGAAGTCCAGGATTTGCTTGAAAGTCCATTTGCCTTCCGAGGCCATATACTGGGCGCCGCGCTGGCTCATGCCGACGCCGTGGCCATAGCGGCCGGCGGTCAGGGTAAAGCCCGTTTCGTCTTCCGAGACGGAGACGATCTCGTTGTCTGCGCCGTAAACGCTCAGGCCCAGCATAAATACCGTTTCCGGGAACAGGTCCAGTGTGATGCCGTAGGTGCCGCCCAGTACGTCCAGCGTCATCTCCATTCTGGTCATCAGCCGGCTGGGTTCCTTGTACCGCGGCGTAGTGAGTTTTACCGACCGGATGGCGTCAACTTTCAGGTCTTCCGGCTTTTCGGGCAGGCGGCCGGCCAGCGCCGTTTCCTTCGCCAGCGCGGTCCGGATCAGGCGCAGCATGCCCCGGGACAGGCCGGAGCCGTCCTTGCCCAGCACGGCGGTGCGGACGGTGCTGTCCGGATTGCCGGTATCCCAGGGGTCGTCGGTCATGGCAAAGCAGCCGGGGATGTCCTTCCCGCTCCAGATGTTGCCGGGAAGCTCCGTCTGGCCGCCGTTGGAGGCGCTGTACCAGGCGGTGATCAGCTTGTCTTTGTACGTGAGGACCAGGCCGGCGGTCTCTTCGATTGCCCGGGCGGAGTTTTCATGCTGCGCGGGGGTGCCCCGGAAAACCTGGTCGTTGGTGTTGTCCACCAGGTCCCACTCTGCGGAACCGTTCTGCTCCATTTTGCTCAGGGCGTAGGTCCGGGCGCAGATGGCCTGGACCTTCAGCGCCTCGATGGGGAAGGAGTCGCTCATCTCATAGGGCACAACGCCCAGCAGGTAATTTTCCAGCGGCAGTTTCAGCACCGGCCGGATGGCGCCGTCCTGCACGGACAGCGTCAGGTCGCCGGGATAAACGCCGGCATAAAGGTTGAAACGGATGCCGGGTTCAATGTCCCCGTCCTGCCGGCGGAGCAGCTGCAGCGCTGTCCCGGCGTTCAGGGAGAGCCCGTCGTGGAACAGCGCCAGCTGGCCGTTCCGGAGAAAAACCGTGACCTGCGCACCGGCGGGCAGCAGTACTTCGGTGCCGTTTGCACCGCGGGCCAGATACCGGCCCTCCAGCGTCATCCAGGCTTCGGTCTTCAGGCTCAGCCGGGTCAGCAGCACGCGGATTTCCCCGTCGGAAGCCTTTTTGGATCCGGCGGCGAGGGCGCTCTGCGGCAGCAGCAGCACCAGGCACAGGAGCAGCAGGAGCATCCGCCGCAGCGCGGGATGTTTTGGTTTAAAAATCATTTCCGGTGTTCCTTCTTCCACGCCCGAATCTGCTCCAGGCGTTCCTTGTATCGGCTTTCCTGTCCCTGGTCCGTGGGATGGTAGAACTGCCGGTCTTTCAGCGCGTCCGGCAGGCACTGCATGGCCGTGATCTTTTCTTCATAGTCATGGGCATACTGGTATCCCTTGCCGTAGGACAGGTCTTTCATCAGGCGGGTCGGCGCGTTGCGGATCACCAGCGGGACCGGCGCGTCCGGCTCTTTCTCGATGGCCTCCCGGGCTTCGTTCACTGCCATCTCCATAGCGTTGGACTTGGAAGCCAGGGACATATATACAACGGCTTCGGCCAGGTGTACGTTGCATTCCGGCACACCGATAAAATGACAGGCCTGGTAGGCGGCGACACCCACCTCCATCGCCCGGGGATCGGCAAGGCCCACGTCTTCCGCGGCAAAGCGCAGCACCCGCCGGGCGATGTACAGCGGATCCTCCCCGCCTTCCAGCATCCGCATCATCCAGTAGACCGCGGCGTCCGGGTCGGAATTGCGCATGGATTTATGCAGGGCGGAGATCAGGTTGTAATGTTCCTCTCCGTCCTTGTCGTACATCAGGTTTTTGCGGCTCAGGCACTGGGCGACGATTTCGTCCGTGACGCGGATGCCGTCCGCGCCGGCTTCACCGTTGAGCACGACCATTTCCAGGGAACTCAGGGCGCTGCGTGCGTCCCCGTTGCTGAAGTCCGCGATGGCGCCCAGGGCGTTTTCGCTGATCTCCACTTTTTCCCGGCCGAAACCGCGCTCGTCCGTCAGGGCGCGGCGCAGCAGGGTCAGGATGTCCTCCCGGCTCAGCGCATGGAGCACGAAGACCTTGCACCGGGACAGAAGCGCGCTGTTGACCTCGAAGGAGGGGTTCTCCGTCGTCGCGCCGATCAGCACGATGCTGCCTTTTTCCACAAAGGGCAGGAAGGCGTCCTGCTGGGCTTTGTTGAAGCGGTGGATCTCGTCCACAAAGACGATGGTGCGCACGCCGTAGACCCGGTTCTCCTCCGCCTGGTTCATGACCTGGCGGATCTCCTTGATGCCGCTGTTCACGGCGGAAAAGTCAATGAAGGATGCTTTGGTCTGCAGGGCGATGACCCGGGCGAGGGTGGTCTTGCCGACGCCGGGCGGGCCCCAGAAAATCATGGAGCCGATATTGTCCGAGGAGATCAGCCGGCGGAGGACCTTGCCTTCGCCCAGCAGGTGCTGCTGGCCGGCGATCTCGTCCAGCGAGGAGGGCCGCATCCGGGCCGCCAGGGGCTGGCCGAACATGGACGGCGCCTGTTCCGGCAGCAGGTTGTTTTCAGTCACGGCTTTTCTCCTTTCAATGCTTTTGTGTCATTATACCTTATCCCGCCGGGAAAAGGAAGGCGAACAAACGCCTGAAAACGTGCGTCAGACCAGCTGCATCAGCCTGCAGTTTTCAATCCCTGCGCTCCAGAACCGGGACCGGGGAAGATTCCGCACCCGGCAGACGATGCTGGAGTTCATTGCGCCGTGGCCGACGATCAGTACGTCCTTGCCTTCCTTCAGCAGCGGATCCGCCTTTTCCTCCAGGAACGCGCCGGTCCGGGCGAACAGGTCATCCAGGCTTTCCGCTCCGCCGGGCGGGGATACATACTGTTCCGGCGTAAAAAAGAGCACGTTGATCGGGCAGTCCGGGATATCAAAACTGTTCTCAAGGCCCTCAAAACTGCCGAAGCTCATTTCCATGAGCCGGTCGTCATACAGGATCGGGACGTTCCGGCCCCGCAGCAGGATCTCCGCGGTCTCCTTCGCGCGGATCAGCGGGGAGCAGAAGCAGACGTCGAAATGCACGTCCCGGTACGCTTTTCCGGCTTCTTCCGCCATGCGGCGGCCTTCCTCGTTCAGCGGCACGTCGGTCCGGCCCTGCAGCTTATGCCGGTCGTTCCAGTCTGTTCTTCCGTGGCGGATAATGTACAGCATCGGTTCGTTTCCTCCCGCAGTGATAAAAGGATTATATCACAGCAGGGCGGGAAAACCGATGAAAAAACCGGGACCTGCCGGCACAAATGAAAGGTTGACAAAAGAGGATTTGTTCCGGATAATGGAAGCCACAGACACGAAAACGATTACAGATCCGGAAACGACCGAGTGGAGGAAACCGTGCAGATTGACAGCCGCATTTTCTACGCCAAACTGAGGAAGCTGGCTGCGCCCATCGCGTTCCAGAGCCTGATGCTGGCGGCGGTGGCCGCCGGGGACGCCCTGATGCTCGGCAGCGTTGCCCAGAACGAGATGACGGCGGTATCGCTGGCGACCCAGATTCAGTTCGTGCAGAATATGTTCCTGATGGCGGCGACCGCCGCCGGGTCGATCCTGGGTGCCCAGTACTGGGGCAAAGGCGACCGGGAAACGGTCCGGACGCTGTTCAATATGATGCTGCGCTGGTGCGGCGCGATCTCCCTGGCTTTCTTTTCCGCCTGTGAGTTCTGCCCGGACCTGCTGATGAAACTGTTTTCCCACGACCCGGTGATCATCGGGATCGGCAGCGACTATCTGCGGATTGCCGGCTGGTCCTATCTGATCACCGGCGTATCCCAGTGCTACCTGACCACGATGAAGGTCACGGAGCATGTGGCGCCCAGCGCCTGGATCTCCTCCACGGCGGTGGTAAGCAACATTGCCCTGAACGCGGTGTTCATCTTCGGCCTGCTGGGCGCCCCGGCCATGAATGCCCGGGGCGCGGCGCTGGCTACCACCCTGGCCCGGGTAATCGAGCTGGGGCTGTGCGTCGGGATCTCTTCCGGGAGAACCTATCTGCGGCCGGCCTGGAACCGGTTCTTTGAGCGCCGGAAACTGCTGGCGGCGGACTTCCGGCGCCAGTGCCTGCCCCTGCTGGGCGGCGGCCTGCTCTGGGGCGTCGGGTTTACATCCTATACGGCCATCATGGGCCATATGGGTACGGACGCGGCGGCGGCCAATGCCGTGGCCGCGGTGGTGCGGGACCTGATCTGCTGCGTGTGCAACGGCGTCGGCAGCGCGGCGGCCATCATGGTCGGCAACGAGCTGGGCGCCGGCGACCTGGAGAAGGGGAAGGCCTACGGTATCAAACTGAAGAACATATCCTACGTCATCGGTTTTGGCTCCACGGCAGTTGTTCTGGCGCTGACGCCCCTGGTTACCCGGATGGTGATCCTGACGGAAGAGGCGCAGCAGTATCTGACCGGGATGATGATTATCATGGCGGTCTATATGATCGGCCGCTGCGTGAACACGGTCACGATCAACGGTGTGCTGGACGGCGGTGGGGATACGATCTTCGATATGTATTCCCTGGCGGTGTGCATGTGGGGAGTCGCGATCCCGCTGGCGGTGCTCGGGGCCTTTGTGTTCCAATGGCCGGTGCTGGTGGTCTATGCCTGCACCTGCCTGGACGAGGTGGGCAAGATCCCCTGGGTCATGTACCGTTTCCGGAAATATAAATGGGTCAAAGACCTGACCCGGGACAATCCCGGACAGTGAAAATATAAAGGAGAATGAGCGTATGGATATCAAAGCCCTGATCTCACAGATGACCCTGGAAGAAAAAGCCGGTCTGTGTTCCGGCGATGACTTCTGGCATACCAAGGCGGTGGAGCGGCTCGGGATCCCGCGGACCATGGTCAGCGACGGTCCTCATGGCCTGCGGAAGCAGGATGAGGCGGCGGATCACCTGGGCATCAACGACAGTATCAAGGCAGTCTGTTACCCGACCGCCTGTGCCACCGCTGCTTCCTTTGATCCGGATATGATCCGGGCGATGGGAGAAGCCATCGGCGACAGCTGCCAGCATGAGAAGCTTTCCGTGGTGCTGGGGCCGGCGGTAAATATCAAGCGCAGTCCGCTGTGCGGCCGGAATTTCGAGTATTTCTCAGAGGATCCTTATCTGGCGGGGAAAATGGCTACTGCGATGATCCGGGGAATCCAGAGCCGGAATGTGGGCACGAGCATCAAGCATTTCGCCCTGAACAGCCAGGAACACCGGCGCATGAGCTCCTCCTCGGACGCGGATGAACGGACGATCCGGGAGATTTATTTTCCCGCCTTCGAAATGGCGGTGAAAGAGGCGAAGCCCTGGACCGTCATGTGTTCCTATAACAGGATCAACGGCGTCTACGCCTCGGAAAACCCGTGGCTCCTGACAGAAGTGCTCCGGAAGGAATGGGGCTTTGATGGATATGTTGTGTCTGACTGGGGCGCCGTTTCCGACCGGGTAGCCGGCGTCGCGGCCGGTTTGGATCTTGAGATGCCCTCTTCCGGCGGCGTGAACGACCGGAAGATCGTCGAAGCGGTCAGAGCCGGAAAGCTGGACGAAAAGCTGGTGGATCAGGCCTGCGAGCGGATCCTGAACATCGTCTGCCGGTATCTGGAAAACGCGAAGCCGGAGACGCCCTGGGACAAAGAGAAACAGCACGCGCAGGCGGCGGACATCGCCGCGGAATGCATGGTGCTGCTGAAGAATGAGGGCGGGATTCTGCCGCTGAACAAGGAGGATGAGATTGCCTTCATCGGCGAGTTCGCCCGGAAACCCCGTTTCCAGGGCGGCGGCAGCAGCCATATCAACTGCTTTAAAACCGTCGGCGCGCTGGAAGCGGCGAAGGGGCTGAAGGTGACTTATGCACCCGGTTATTCCGTCGCGCGGGACGAGGCGACCGCGGAAATGATTGCGGAGGCGGTGGCCGCGGCGAAAAAGGCAAGGGTGGCAGTCGTGTTCGCAGGCCTGCCGGACGCCTATGAATCCGAAGGCTATGACCGCAGCCATATGAGGATGCCTGCCTGTCAGAACAAGCTGATCGAGGCCGTGGCGGAGGCCAATCCGAACACCGTGGTGGTACTGCACAACGGCGCGCCGGTGGAGATGCCCTGGATCGGCAAAGCGAAAGGCGTGCTGGAGGCCTACCTGGCCGGCCAGGCTGTGGGCGAGGCGGTTGTACGTATTCTCTTCGGTGACGCGAACCCCTGCGGAAAGCTGCCGGAAACCTTCCCGCTGAAGCTGGAGGACAATCCCTCCTATCTGTATTACGGCGGAGAAGGGAATGTGACGGAATACCGGGAAGGCGTCTTCGTCGGTTACCGCTATTATGACAGGAAAAAGATGGACGTGCTGTTCCCCTTCGGTTTCGGCCTGTCCTATACCACGTTCGAATACAGCGGCCTGAAGCTCAGCGCGGAGAAGATCAAAGATACGGAGACCCTGACCGTGATGCTGACGGTGAAGAACACCGGCAGCCGGGCCGGCAAGGCTGTGGTCCAGCTCTACGTCGGCGACGCGGAAAGCACGCCCCTGCGCCCCGTACGGGAACTGAAAGGGTTCATGAAGGTTGCCCTGGAGCCCGGCGAGTGTAAGGAAATCTCCCTTACGCTGGACAAGCGGGCGTTCGCCTACTGGAATCAGCAGATCCACGACTGGCATGTGGAGACCGGTGTGTTTACCATCGAAGCGGGCGATTCCAGCCGCAGCCTGCCGCTGAAGGCGGAAGTGACGGTGGAATCCACCGTGGAACTGCCGCGGCATTATACGCCGGACAGCATCTTCATGGATATCATGGCGGATCCGAAGGCTGCGCCTGTCATGCGGGAATTCATGGAGAAGACCCAGAACCTTTTCGGTCATGAGGAAACCGAGCAGGACGGCAAAGAAGCAGCCAGGGAGGCGATCAGCGAGGATATGACCCTGGCCATGATGCGCTATATGCCCCTGCGGGGCGCCATGAGCTTCGGCGGCGGCGCGGACAGCAGCGAACGGATGGAGGAACTGCTGAAAAAACTGAACGGGGAAGCCTGATCCGTATACTTTTTCCGGATTGCGCGACATTAACCGGGAACGGCAAAAAATGATGAAAAACAGGCACCACAACATGTTGTGGTCAAAAGGGCCATGGATACACATGAGCCCTTATTTTTCATGCATTCCAGGGCGAAATACAGTAAAAATACACGCGTTTGCTCAAACGAGAAAACCCATGGAAAACGTTTGCTTCAAGGGGTTTACGCATCAGACATGATGAATTTGGTCAAAAATTGCTCAAAAAAAGATAAAAGCTATTGCTATTTGTACGAACATGGGGGTATAATGTGCACAGTGACCGATCCGGTCGCAAGAGGTAATTTCATATTTTGAAAGGAGACCTGGATTATGAAGAAACTGGTTGCCCTGGTTCTGGCGGCATGTCTGCTGCTGGGTATCACCTCTGCTCTGGCTGAAGCAGAAAAACCCACCCTGACCCTGTGGTGCATCGCGACTGAGAGCGATGCGAACCGTCCTGCTTATGAAGCTGCGATTCCCGCTGTCGAAGAAGCTCTTGGAATCAAGATCGAATGGGAAGCTTTCGAAAATGACTCCTACAAGACCAAGATCAAGAGCACGAGCGCTGAAGAGCTGCCGGACATCTTCTTCACCTGGTCCGGTGCTTTCGCTGGCGACTTCGCCACTGCCGGAAAGATCTACTGCCTGGACAATGAGTTCCAGAACTATGCGGCTGATCTGCCTGAAGTAATGCTGCAGAACTCCACCTATGATGGAAAGCACTATGCTGTGCCGCTGACCATGAATATCGTGACCCTGTTCGCGAACATGGATCTGCTGAAGGAAGCCGGCTATGATGCCGTTCCCACCACCTACGATGACCTGATGGCCTGCTGCGCTGCCCTGAAGGAAAAGGGAATCATCCCCTTCGGCTGCTCCGGCAATGCTACCTGGTGTGTGACTGAGTACCTCGAGCCCATCATCGAGAAGACCATTGGCTACGAAGCCATGAACGAAATCTTTGCCGGCCGTGCCACCTGGAACGATCCGGCGATTGCGACCGCCGTTGATACCTTCCAGAAGATGATCGTTGACGGATACTTCGATCCCGATGGTCTGTCCCTGGACAACGACACCGTGAAGGCCAACTTCATCGCTGGCAAGTATGCGTTCTATCAGAATGGTTCCTGGAACTGCGGCGAGATCAACGACGCCGAAGGCAACTTCCAGGCGGCTCTGTTCCCGGTCATGGATGCCGAGAAGGCCACCTATGGTCAGGTTATCGGCGGACCGAACGATGCTCTGGCTGTTTCTGCTGCTTCCAAGGATCCTGATCTGGCTGCGAAGGCTGCTTTCGCGCTGGGCAAGGAAATCTGCCACTACGGCTACCTGGCTGGCTCCGGACTGCCTGCCTGGACTCCGGATTACGACACCAGCGCTGTGAAGCCCCTGGTTGCTGATGTTGCAAAGATGGTTGCGGAATCCGAAGGTATGGTTCTGTTCGGCGACAACGCCATGAGCGCTGACCCCGCCAACATTTACCTGAGCTATGTTGCGAAGGTTTATGGCTGCGAGATCGACGGTGCCGGCTTTATTGAAGCACTGACCAACGAACTCCAGTAAGATCAATCTGATCTGAACAAATCAATTCGGAGACGGTCCCGCGGGGAAATCCTCTGAGAGGGGCCGTCTCCCTCTTTTGTTGAAAAGGATCACGAAAGATGAAAAGAACGTTTTCCTATAAGCTGAATATTTTCCTGTTTCTGCTGCCGGCGCTGATCCTGTTCATCGGGATCCTGATCGCGCCGATTATTATGTCAGCGTACTACAGCTTCCATGAGTTTAATCTGGTCGCGAATACCGATATGGAATATGTCGGACTGGAAAACTACAGGATCCTGTTCAGCAGCATGCTGACGAACCCGAACACGGGAAAGCTATATGCGAACAGTATGTATCTGGGAGACGCCCTCGGGCATTCCCTCATCCTGGCCGCTCTTTCCACTTTCATTCAGCTTCCGCTGGCGCTGATCATTGCGCTGAAGCTGAGCAAAGGCATCCGGGGAGAACGGACATACCTGTCCATCTTCTTTATGCCGGTACTGATTTCCACGGTTATCATCGGGCGTCTGTGGATGAATATCTATGATCCGGGTCAGGCAGGTTTGCTGAACGCCGGACTCCGGGCGCTGGGAATCGATCAGTGGCTCTTCCCGGCAATTTCCAAAGGAATCACCTCATCCAAACTGCCGTTTACCGGTCAATGGACCGGTTTCCGGGAGACGGCGCTGATCGCGGCGTTTATCCCGATCCTGTGGCAGTATGTGGGTTATCATATGCTGCTGATGTACGCCGGCATCAAGGGCGTTCCGGCGGACCTGCTTGAAGCGGCGCAGCTGGACGGATGCACGGAAGGCCAGGTCAATCGGTATATCATCATCCCTTATATCAAGCCGATCCTGAAGGTCTGTGTGATTTTCGCCGTAACCGGCTCGCTGAAATCCTTCGACCTGATCTACGCGCTGATGAAGGATACGTCCAGGGCGGAACTGCCCAGTACGCTGATGTACAAACTGCTGTTCCTCCATCAGCGGTACGGCCTGGGCAGTACAGTGGCGGTGATTCTGATCATTCTCTGCTTCCTGTTTGCAATGCTGATCAGCCTGGCGTTCAGAGATAAGGGGGCGAAAGTAGCATGAGAGAAGTGCGTAAGTTCAAACCCTCCAATATCATTGTCCACCTGCTGCTGATTATACTGGTTGTGATCAATCTGTTTCCGCTGTACTGGATGATCACATTCTCTCTGAAGAGCAATGATGAGATTCTCGGTTATTCCTATAAGAACGAGGCGGGCGAGAGAATCCTTGTTCCGCCGAATCATGTCGGCCTTCCGCAGACCTGGGAGTGGAACAACTATAACAAGGCGATGAACACCGGCAATATGGGCCAGTATTTCATCAACAGCCTTGCCGTTTCTACGTCCGTTATCGCGATCACAGTATTCGCTGCGTTCATGGCCACCTATGCATTGACAAGGCTGGTCTGGAAGGGCCGAAAGATGATGAACAAGTTCTTCATGCTCGGCCTTACGATCCCGATCCACGCGGCCATTGTTCCGGTGTTCACGATATTGTCGAAAATGAAACTGCTGAACACCTATGCCGCACTGATCGTCCCGTATTCGGCGTTCTCGCTGTCCATGGGTATCCTGATCAGTATCGGTTTCATGGGAGACATTCCCTACGACCTGGACGAGGCTGCCTTCCTGGACGGCTGCGGCGTATGGAAGATCTTCTTCAGGGTGATCGCTCCCCTAATGATGCCGGCCATCGCGACTGTGGGCATCTATACGTTCCTCCAGTGCTGGAATGAACTGCTGTTTGCGACGATCTTCGTCAGCTCCGGTAAATACCGGACCCTGCCGGTCGGCGTGCAGCAGCTGTTCGGCCAGTATACGACCGACTGGGGTCCGATCGGTGCCGCACTGACTATTGCGACATTGCCGACAATGATTGTCTATGCTCTCCTCAGCAAGAGGATTCAGGACAGCTTTATCGCCGGTGCGGTCAAGGGATAAAACATACTGAATCCTTAGCGAACTCTTTCCGGTTTTTCCGGAAAGAGTTTTTCATTTTTGGTACTATGATAAATATGTATAGACAGGCGGACATACTACATCTTGTGGTGTACCAGGGCAAATAGTCGTCTGAAAGACCATCGGAAACGTTTTCACAAATCAGAAACAAAAAGGCGACAAAAATAATTTAAAAAACGAACAGAATCAAGGCCCGGAGAATAAACGTTGAATGGCAAGGGTTGTAAACGATTTCAAGAATGTCCGTACATGTTCTAAATGGGGCGGAACGCCTGTAATTCCTACATGTTGTGGTTGCGGATTTGTTTTCACGGGAGTATACTTATTACCACTGAATAAGAGATTCTTGATTGAAGGAATCCGGAAAACTGGGATGCGATATCCGCAGTCAATAGATGGGAGAGATGGCTTTGAAAGATTTTTTCCGTAACACATGGAAACATCGTGCCCATGTTGTGATGGCATTACCCGCATTCCTGATTCTTCTGTTTATCATGTATGTTCCCATGTCCGGTTTGGTCATGGCATTCAAGAACTTCGACTATTCAAAAGGTATCTTTGGAAGTGACTGGGTTGGTCTGGGGAACTTTGAATTCCTGATCAAATCCAAGGATACATTCCTGAATATGACCAAGAATACAGTGCTGTACTATCTGCTGTTTACGGCTGTCGGTACTGTGCTGAACGTTACCATTGCGATCTGTATCGATCAGCTGGCCTTCAAAAAAGCCGGCAAGACCATGCAGACGCTGATGATTATTCCAGTATTCATCTCCTACGCGGCGGTTCAGTTCATCGTGTTCGCTTTTATTGATTCCCGTTCAGGCCTGATCAATCATGTGCTGGGTACAAGAACACGTTTTTATTCCAATGCCGGATACTGGCCGTATATTCTGCTCATTGTGAAGATCTGGAAGGATACAGGCTACGGATCCGTATTATATATGTCCGTGCTGGCGGGTATTGATACGGCGCTGTATGAAGCGGCGGATATCGATGGTGCCAACAAATGGCAGCAGATCAAGCATATTACAATCCCCTCCCTGATCCCGATGATTACGGTCATGCTGCTGCTGTCCGTCGGCAATGTGATGCGTTCTGACACCGGTCTGTTCTACCAGGTAACCCGGAATAACGGAGCGTTGTATTCGACGACGCAGGTTATTGACTCTTATGTGCTGAATCAGATCCTGCACTCCTCCAACTTTGGTTATACGGCAGCCGCATCCTTCTTCCAGTCGGTCGTCGGTTTGCTGTTCATGCTGTTAGCCAACTTCACGGTTCGCAAGATCGAACCTGAAGGCGCGCTGTTCTGATGAAGGGAGGAGAAAGAAAATGACAACGAAAGCTGCCACCCTGAATCAGCCCGCAAGGAAGATGAAGATCAGCACCGGCCGGAAAAAGATCGGTGTCGGACAGATTATCCTTCTGTTCTTTGTATTCCTGTTCACGGTGTTCTGTTTTGCGCCGGTGATCTTGGTGTTTGTTTCGGCCTTCACGGATGAGATGTGGATTAACCAGAACGGATTCTCGTTCTGGCCCGGACAGTGGAGCATGAACGGCATCAATTCCGTTCTGCGCTATGGCAACCAGCTGGCCACCTCTTATCTGGTAACGATCTTTATCACAGTGGTCGGCACATTCGGCGGACTGCTGGTTATGAGCATGTATGCTTACTCCATTTCCAGGCCGGGATTCAAACTCGCCAAATTCCTGTCTATTTTCCTGCTGATCCCGATGCTGTTCAACGGCGGACAGCTGTCGGGATATGTGGTGTTTACCAGTTGGTACGGACTGAAAGACAGCCTGCTGCTGCTGATCCTGCCCCTGATGGTAACCACGATGAACGTCATCATCCTGCGGACCTATATTGCCAATAGTATTCCGGGCGAATTGATGGAAGCGGCGACGATCGACGGTGCCGGGGATTACCGGACCTTCTTCCAGATCACCCTGCCGTTGCTGAAGCCCTCTCTGGCAGCTGTTGGTTTCATGATGGCAACGGTTTACTGGAATGACTGGCAGAATGCGCTGATGTATATTTCATCAAATAATAAGAAACCCCTGCAGCTACTACTGATCAATATCCAGAAGAGTATTGAATTCCTGCTGAACAACAATAATGTTCCGGCAGCGGCTCGAGCGGCCATGGGCAATACCATTCCCCAATATTCTTCCACTATGGCAACAGTAATTGTGGTTATCGGACCGATTATGATTGTTTATCCCTTCTTCCAGAAGTACTTTATCAAGGGCCTGACGGTCGGTTCCGTGAAGGGATAAAATGACAGTTCTGATTTCAGGCAGTCCTTGCGAAGAACTGCTTAGAAATAAAACATTTTTATGAGGAGGGTCCTGTACCTATGAAGAAACTCATTTCTCTGGTTCTGGCTCTGGCTCTGGTTCTGGGCGTTATGTCCTTTGCCAGCGCGGATGACAAAGTTGTCATCAATCTGACCCGTGACTGCTTCAACCTGGGCGGCGGTACCGATGCCGAACAGCTGAAGAAAGTCGAAGATGCGATCAACGCCTATATCGCTGACAAGATCAATGTTGAAGTGCACATCACCGAATACTCTTCCGGTGAATATGCCGAGAAAGCGAACCTGGCGCTGGCCAACAATGAGATCAACCTGCTGTGGACCGCTTCCTGGATGGGAACGATCGGCACCAACGATCTCGTTCCGAAGAACGCTGTTTATGACATCACCGATCTGCTGCCCGGCACCGCCCTGTACGGTTCCATGGCCGAAGGTCAGTGGGATGCCACCAAGTACAACGGACGCAACTATTTCATCCCCGTTTACAAAGACAACGTGGAAGGCTACGATCTGATGTTCCGGAAGGAACTGGTTGACAAGTACGGCTGGGATATCACCAAGGTTGAAAAGCTGGCTGACCTGGAGCCCATGCTCGAGGATGCTTACAACGAAGGTCTGAAGTACCCCTTCCTTACCCAGAAGACCGCTATGTTCTATCGTTGGTACATCGGTTCCTTCGATTTCTTCACCGCGGATGCCGCCACCAACTTCTTCGCTGTTGACCGCAAGACCAACGAAGTGGTTGACACCATCCAGACCCCCGAATATCTCGAGTTCTGCAAGCTGATGGCTGACTGGGCAGAGAAGGGCTATGTCTCTGAAGACGAAGCGAACAAAGTGACCACCGACACCACCACTCAGTCCAAAGACTGGGCGATCTCCTGGTGGACCGATATCCCCGTAAACGCTGAGGCGAACAGCCGCTATGGCCAGGAAGTTGTCATGCAGCCCATCGCTCCCCGTTTCGCGCACAGCACCTCCGCTCTGGGCAGCTGCTATTGCATCACTGCCAACAGCACCGAAGCTGAAGCCAAGGCCGCGATCGATTTCCTGGGCCTGCTGTACACCGATGCCACGCTGGCTGACATGTACACCTTCGGTATCGAAGGCGAAGACTTCGAATACACCCAGACTGAAGAACAGACCATCAAGCACGTGACCCAGCACAGCGAGAAGTACAACCACAGCATGTGGGAGTCTGCCAACGCTACCATCGTAACGCCTCTGGACAACGAGCCCGATGACAAGGCCGCGCTGTACGATACGTTCAACGGCGGTGCCGAGACCTCCTGCGCTGCCGGCTTCCGGTTTGACAAGACCCCTGTGGAAGCGGCTTACACCGCCTGCCAGGGCCTGTTCGAACAGTATGGCTTCCAGCTGGAGAACGGCGGCGTGCCCGCTGCTGATGTCGAAGCGAAGATCGCTGAGTATCAGGCTGCTCTGGACGGCGCTGGCTATCAGGAAGTGCTGGCTGAGTTCCAGAATCAGTACAATGCCTGGAAGGCTCAGTAATTGTCGAACTGAGATTTTCAGCTAAGTAACAATTCCCGGCCGTCCCGTGAAAACGGGACGGCTTTTTTACGGCAGGCACATTTAAATCTTGACTTAGAGTGAACTTGAATCTGTAGAATAATGAAAAACTGAACGGGAGAAAACTATGGATACAGGTAAGCGTTCGGCAGGATTTTCGTTGGACCGGGAAAGACAGTATTTTACTGATCAGGGTGTGGACGTCATTGCTTTTGAGGATTTCTATCCGGTAGGGCATCAGGGCGGTATAAGCATTCTGATGCACGGCGAAAGGATCGCCGCGAACGGGGACGTGAGATTTGAGCCCTCCCCGGGACAATGGCAGCCTGTCCCGAAGCAGCTGAAACGTACAGTGGATCTGCAGGGGCAGCGGATTGAAACCACGCTGCGGTATCCGGATGAGGAGAATCATCTCCGGGGATTCAATCCGATGGTTTATCCCGACTGCGCTTTTGATTATACGGTTTCTGTCTGCGCGGAGGGTCCGGAGATCCGGATTACGGCAGACCCGGTCCAGCCTGTTCCGGCGGAATGGGAGGATGCTCTTTGTTTCAACCTGGAACTGTTTCCGGGACTCCTGTTCGGGAAGCCCTGGATCATGGACGATCAGCAGGGTGTTTTTCCCCGACAGCCCGCCGGGCCGGTGGAGCGCAGGGATTCGATTTATAACCGGGGGATCCTTCCCGGCTTCACCGGGGCGGAAGAGTATGCTGGAAAACTGATGGAAAAAGGCAGCGTCTACAGTCCCCTGCGGGGAGATGAGGAAACTGCGGCGCCGTACGCGACGGGCCGCTGTTTCACGGTTTGTCCCGAGGATCCGCTGCTGAAGATCACAGTGGAGACGCAGGGAGAGGACCTGCGATTGTATGACGGTCGGATCAGTCATAACAACGGCTGGTTTGTGCTGAGCAGCGCGTTCTCGAAAAACAGCGGGCATGCTGTGGAATGGGTGATCCGGCCCAATGTGGTGGACGGTTGGACTGCCCTTCCGCATATTCAGGTGTCTCAGGTGGGATATATGCCCGGACAGCCGAAATATGCGGTTGCGGAACTTGACCGGCGGGTCAGTGAGCCCGGGGAGATGGTGCTCTGGAAAATCGAAAAGGACGGCAGGATACCTGTCCGCCGGGAAACGGGAATCGAATGGGGCAGGTTCCTTCGGTACAGATATATCCGGATGGATTTTTCGGACGTGACGGAACCCGGCCTGTATCAGGTGACGTGGAATAACAGCGCCGCCTCCGGCGTG
>CAZUXV010000032.1:0-20161 GCA_964624445.1 uncultured Oscillospiraceae bacterium
CCGTCAAAGACATCAAAGCCGGTAAAGTGGAATACCGTCTGGACAAGACCGCTATTATCCACTGCCCGATCGGCAAGGTTTCCTTCGGCAAGGAAAAGCTTCAGGAGAACCTGAACGTGCTGATGGAAGCGATCAACAAGGCGAAGCCCGCGGCTGCCAAGGGTACCTATATGAGGAGTGTTTATCTCTCCAGCACCATGGGGCCCGCTGTCCGCGTCAATCCGCTGAAGTTCTGAGTTTCGGGATCCCAAACAGCCTGACTGAAAAGTCAGGTTGTTTTATTTTTGACAAATATAACAAAACCAGAACGGCAGAAACTGCCGGACGGAAGGGAAAAAGAGGAATAAGGGAGAATTATTATAAGTTCGATATTTCGAAACCGGGGGATTGCATATGAGACTGAATCCTTTGCTGATGGAGAAACTGGCCGGTGAAGAGGAATACGCGGCAGGCCGGGACCTGGAAGAGACCGGCGCAGTCAAGATCACCGAGGAAGACAAAGGCATGATCCGCTGCGCTGTCGGCGGACAGGGCCCGCATAACGTCACGCTGACCCGGCGGCTTGTGATCCACTGCGACTGCGATGTTTTTCTCCACAAGGGATGCTGCAGACACGCGGTGGCAGTGTGGCTGTATGCCGACAGACGGAAGATCCCGGAAAGCATGATGAAGAAACAGGCGCCGGAAACCGCAGCCGAACTGTCCCAGATTATCCTGCGGGATATGCCGGCGGAAGCCAACGTCCGCCTGGAAGTGACCCTTGTGCTGCCGCAAAAATCAGGCCAGGAGCTGAGGATCGGCCTGCGGACAGGGGAAAAGAAGCTCTATGTAATCAAAGATATCCGCCGTTTTCTGACATCTGCGGAGGCAGAGGAAACAATCCCGCTCGGTAAGGAATTTGTTTATCAGCCCGAATGGATGCGCTATTCGGATGACGACGAGCGGCTCCTGAACCTGCTCCGGAAACTCTGTTCCGCGCAGGAAACAGGTCCGCATGCTTCGGGCCCGGTAAACCGTCTGATCCGCCTGCCGGATCCGTTTGCGGAAGAACTGCTGGATCAGGCAGGGGATACACCGATCCGGGTGATGGACCAGAGCGGGAAGATCGTCCATTGCAAACCGGTACGCGGCGCACAGGTCCCCATGCATTTTACCGTTAATCTGGGTCCGCGGGGTCTCCAGGTGAGCGGCAGGATTCCTCCGGATCTTCAGCCGGTTACGGCGGGATGCACGTGGGTGATGACCGGCGGGAATCTGATCAAAACAGAAAAGGACCAGACCAAACTGATCCGCCTGATCTATGAAAACCAATATGAAGGCAGATGCCTGATGGAATATCCCCTGAACGATACGGAGCGCGTGATCGGAGAAGTGCTGCCGTATCTGAAGATCAGGGGCGCCGTTGAGATTGGTGAAGAACTGAGAAAACGCCTGGTACGCCTGCCGCTGAAAACGGCAGTTTATCTGGACAAGGACGGCAAGAGCGTGATTGCTTCCGTGAGATTCACATACGGGGAGATCATTCTGGATCCTTTCGGAGCGGCAGAAAAGAAGATCACACTGGACAAAGGGGAACAGCTGCTGCTGCGTGACGCGGAAGGCGAGCACGCGGTACTGGAGATTCTTGCGAATGCCGGGTTCCGGGTCGGCAAGGAGAATATCCGCCTGAGCGGAACCGACGCGGTGTTTGATTTTGTGAGCCAGGGCGTCAAACGCCTTCAGGAGGTCAGCGAGGTCTTCCTGAGCCGCGAGTTTAAGCGGATCGTGCCGAGACGGCCTATTCTGTCCGGAAGCATGCGGATGAACGGAGACCGGCTGGAACTGATGCTGACCCGGGACGGAGAACCTGTTGACGAGATCCTGGAACTGATGGAAGCGCTAAGCCGGAAACGCCGTTATTTCCGTCTGCGCAGCGGTGAATTCCTCGATCTGAACGATCTGGCGAACTGGCAGGAGACGGCGGCTGGTATCTATGAAGCTGCGGTCAGGGACGGCAATGAACTGAACCGGGATTCCATTGTGCTCCGGGCATACAGGGCCGGGTATCTGACGAGCATGCTGGAGAACAGCGGCGTAAAGATTGAACTGGATGATGAGGTGAAGGCGCTGTCGGACAGCCTCGCAAACGGCGGCGGAGAAGCAGAGACGCCGGAAATGGCTTCCGGCGTCAGCCTGAGAGACTATCAGAAGCGCGGCTATGAATGGATGACCGCGCTGGACCGGATGCATATGGGCGGCATCCTGGCGGATGACATGGGCCTGGGAAAGACCGCGCAGATTATCGCATTGCTTCTGGCAACGCGGGAAGAAGGACGGACCAGCCTGGTGGTTGCACCTACTTCGCTGACCTATAACTGGCTGAGTGAATTTCACAAATTTGCGCCTAATCTGAGCGTGACCGTGCTGAGCGGGAACGGAACGCAGAGGGCAGGTTTGATCCGGCATATTACCACCAACGGAGACGTGGACGTGGTGATTACCAGTTATCCGCTGATCCGGAGGGATATTTCGCTGCTGAAAGATTTCCGGTTCCGATTCGTGATCCTGGACGAGGCTCAGAATATCAAAAACGCGGGCAGCGTAGCCGCCCAGGCGGTGAAACAGCTGCAGGCAGATACCCGGTTTGCGCTGACCGGTACGCCGATGGAGAACGGGGTGGGAGAACTGTGGAGCCTGTTTGATTTCGTGCTGCCGGGATACCTGCCGGGATACAACACTTTCCTGCGCAAGTATCAGGACGGCGAGAACGCGGCGGACCTGCTGAAGAGGATCCAGCCTTTCCTGATCCGGCGTCTGAAGCAGGATGTTCTCGAGGAACTGCCGGACAAGATGGAGGCGACACTTACCGCACGGATGACTCCCGAGCAGGAACGGATTTACCGGGCTGCGCTGGAACGGCTCAGGCCGCAGATCAACCAGCTGCTTGACGAAAAAGGTGCAGGCCGGGGCAGGATCGAAGTGCTGAGCGCCATTACGGAGCTGCGTGAGATCTGCTGCCATCCGGCACTTGTGATGTCTGACTACAAAGGCGGAAGCGGTAAGGAAGAAATGCTGCTTGAACTGCTTCCCGAAATGATCCGGAACGGAAGACGCGTGCTGATCTTCAGCCAGTTTACCAGTATGCTCAGGCTGCTTCGCGGCCGGATTGAGGAAAACGGATTCAATACACTTTATCTGGACGGAGATACTCCGGCAGGGGAACGTTTGACCCTTACGGAACGTTTTAATGAGGGAGAGGGTGAAATATTCCTGATCAGCCTGAAGGCCGGCGGTTCAGGTTTAAACCTGACCGGTGCCGATATGGTCATCCTGTATGACCCCTGGTGGAATCCCGCAGCGGAGGAACAGGCTACGGACCGGGCACACCGGATCGGCCAGCAGAAAAAGGTTACGGTGATCAGAATGGTGACAGGGGAAACGATCGAGGAGCAGGTGGTCGAGCTGGGCGCCCGGAAAAAAGCGTTGTTTGAACGGCTGATTACGCCCGGGGAAACTGTGCTCAGCGCCATGAGCGAGCAAGAGATCAGGGGATTGTTTGAGTAAGGAAAATATGGTATAATTTTCAGGATTTGGGATGTTTGACGAAGGAGGGAAGCAGCATGGAAAAAGAACCGAATATGCGGGGACGCCGTGAAGCTTCCCGTGCCACCAAACTGCGCCGCAGAAAGACCCGGATGAACTTTATTCTGCTGGCAGGATTCGCCGCGCTGATTGTTCTGCTGGTCCTGGTTACACCCAAGGATCCGCTCCGGCGCGCAACCTATTCGAACGCCACGGAATCGGGTCTCGTCGAAGGAGACGGGAACGAAGTAATCGGTGCCTACGACGGACTTGTTATCAGCGAAGTGATGTCTGCCAACAGCACTGCCGTAACCGATGAAAACGGTAAATACGCAGACTGGGTCGAGATCTGGAACAGCACGGACAAACCCATCAATCTGAACGGACTTGGCCTGAGCGACAAAGGCGACCGGGTTCGTTTCCTTTTCCCGAACGTAAGCCTGGATGCCGACGGAAGGGTAGTCGTTTTCTGTGACAATACCAACCAGTCTAACCCCAACCAGGCATTCCACGCCAAATTCAAGCTCAGCAGCGTGGGCGAGACGGTCTATCTGTATGACCCGAACGCCTATCTGATCGACAGCTGCAAAGTACCGATCATGGCCAGCAACGAGAGCTGGGCCCTGGTTGACGGTACATTCCGGAATGTGACCTGGTACAGTCCCGGTTTTGAAAATACCGAAGAAGGAAACCGCAAGTATCGGGAGAGCATCTCCGTCAGCGACGGCTCAGTTGTGATCAACGAGGTGATGGCAGATCCGATGACCGGGCTGCGGGACGATGACGATGAACTGTGCGACTGGGTTGAACTGTATAACACGACGGACCGGGATATCTCGCTTGCCGGTCTCGGCCTGAGCGACAACGAAGGGAAACCTTTGAAGTGGCGTTTCCCGGACAATGCGGTGATTCCTGCCAAAGGATATTATATTGTGCTTTGCACAGGCAAAGACCGGATGGACCGGATCAAGAACGCGCCGCACAGCAATTTCCGGATCAGCGCGGAGAAAGAAACCATTGTCCTCGCGGACAGCCAGGGCCATGTACTGGACCGCGTGATGATCGACAATCTGCCACTGGACTGCAGCTGGGGCCGGAACGAAGCCGGACAGATGCAGGTGTTCCAGACACCCACGCCGTCGCTGCCCAACAATCAGACGGGCTTCAACCAGATGGATATCAACCTGCGCGCCATGAACAAGAGCGGCGTGTTCATCAGCGAAGTGATGGCGAGCAACGATTCCATCACAACCTATGCAAAGGCTGACAATACTGACTGGGTCGAACTGTACAATGCCGGAAACGAAAGTGTGGACATTTCCGGCTGGGGGCTGAGCGACAAACTGGACCGGGGCAGAAGATGGCAGTTTCCGCAGGGAACGGTCATCGCCCCGGGCGAATATAAAGTGATCATGTGCGACCGGCTTACAGAGAAAAATATGCCTTCGGAGCCGCACGCTTCTTTTAAGATCGGCAAGCTGAAAAAGGAGATCATTACCCTCACGGATCCGACCGGCAGAGTGATGGACAAGATGATCCTGCCGGAGATGAGAACGGATGTCTCTTACGGCCGCACCCTCGGGATCGCGGGGCTTTTTTATTATGATACGCCGACACCATTCCAGCAGAACAGGGACGGGTTTACCGGATACGCCGAAAAACCGACGTTTTCCACAGAACCGGGATTGTATTACGCAACCACCTATGTGGAGATCAGCATTCCCGAGGGAACACAGGTTTTCTATACGACCGACTGTACCACACCGACCCAGAACTCCAATCCCTATCACGGGGAGAGGCTGGAGCTGAACTTCACAACAGTGATCCGGGCCAGGGCATTCTCCACCGGATCAGTCAAGCCCAGCGATACGCTGACCGGTACTTTCTTTGTGAACGCCAACCATACGCTGCCGGTCGTATCTGTCGTTACAGAGCCGGACAATCTGTGGAACAAGGAGACCGGCATGCTGGTTACGGGCGACAACGTTGTCAAGGAGCCCGGCAAGCTGCCCTTCAAAGGCACGGTATACCGCAAAGTGAAGGATTCCGGCGTCAAAAATGAATGTTATGTGGAGCTGTATGACGACAGCGGCAACAACCTGATCAGCCAGAGCGCCTGCTTCTCCCTGATGGGAGACTTCTCTCTGGACATGCCGCAGAAGAGCTTCAAATTCCGCGCCAAGAGCATTTACGGCGCCAAGACTTTTGCCGCAAAGCTGTTCCCGGACCGGGATTATACTGAATACAAGAGCTTCGTGCTCCGAAACAGCGGAAACGACAGCATGTTTACCCGGCTCCAGGACGGTTTCCAGAGCCGGCTGATGGATTACTGCGAATCCACCGTCGCACATCAGGCCTGGAAACCGTACGCAGTCTATCTGAACGGCGTCTACTGGGGACATATGAACCTGCGGGAGCGGACGGACCGATTCATGCTTGCCCAGTTTGAAGGACTCGGACTGGACGCGGCCGATTCGATTGACCTGCTGCAGGGCAGCCATCGTATCAAGTACGGATCCAACCGGGAATGGAAGGCGATGATCAAGAAGATCAAAGTCGGAAACCCTGCCAAGAATCCGGAAGACCTGCAGTATATCCTGGACAACGTGGATGTGGACAATCTGTTTGAATACATTGCGTTTGAAATGTTCTTCGGGAACAGCGACATCGGTAATACCCGGTTCTACCGTTTCAAGACGGAAGGCAGCAAATGGAAATGGGTCCTGTACGACGTTGACTACGGACTGTACAATTCCAATTTCAACAGCCCGTGGAGCTATACCAAGGAAAAGGGCATGGGCGAAAAGGGTATCGACAATACGATCCTGCGAAAACTGCTCAGCGTGCCTGAATATAAAGACCGGTATCTGACGATCTACGGCAAGATCTTCCAGAAACTGACCACGAAAGCCATGCTGGATATTCTGGAAGAACTGACTGACCTGATCCGGCCCGAGATGCAGCTGCACTGGGCCCGGTGGGGCGAAGAGAACGACAAATACGTGATCTCGGACGTGCCGACAACCGTGGACGGCGCCTACCGTTACTGGGAGAAGCGGATTGAACGCCTTCAGAACACGTGCAAGAAACGGCCCACGCTGCTGTGGGAGATGACCCAGGATACCTTTAACCTGACCAATGACGAGATGATCCACTACTTCGGCGAGAAGCCGGAAATGCCCGCAGACGCTATTTAATTTAGGAGGAGGCCCCCATGTTTATCTCAACTGCTTACGCCGACGGAGTCAAATCAATCCTCAAGAATGACGCCAGCCTGAGCGATTATTTCCTCAGCCAGTTTGAAAGCCTGACGCCGTGGAAGATCGTGATCGGCCTGGTGATGGGCTGCATTGTCGGCCTGATCATCGCTTTTGTTTACAAGCGCTGCTACCGCGGCGTCCTGTACAGCCCCACCTTTGCAATGACGCTGATGATGCTGACGCTGATTACGACGCCGGTCGTTATGTGTATCAAGAGCGATATCGCCCTGAGCATGGGTATGGTCGGCGCGCTGAGTATCGTGCGTTTCCGTACGGCCGTCAAGGATCCGATGGATACGGCATATATGTTCTGGTCACTGACGATGGGCATCCTGCTCGGCGCGGAACTGTATGTTCACGCGCTGGCGGTTGTGCTTGGGATCAGTGTGATCCTGATGCTGATGACCTTTATCCGCTTCCGTAACCCGAACTCCTATCTGCTGGTTGTTCACTATGACGATTATGCGGAACAGGAGATCACGCAGCTTCTCCGCAGGACGGTTCGTCAGCGGAAACTGCGCAGCAAGACCGTGACCCGTTCCGGCGCGGAGATGACTGTTGAGGTCCGTCTGGACAGCAAGCAGGATCTGGTCAGCGCGGTGCTGAACATCGAAGGCGTACATGACGCGACGCTGGTGGCCTGCCAGGTGGAAGCAGGGGCATGAAACAAGAATGAATTCAGTTTGTTATATGCAGAATGAATAATGAGGGGAGGGATCCATATGGGCATGAATACGCTGCCGCTTCGGCATGAGCTGAAGTATTTTATCAACGAACGGCAGTATTTTGTGCTGTCCGGCATACTGGACGGGATCCTGAACCGTGACCCCAACGGCGACGAATACAACGAATACCATATCCGGTCTCTTTACTTCGATACCATCTTCAATACGGCGTTCAACGACAAGATGGACGGGGTTCAGAACCGTGATAAATACCGGATCCGTATCTACAACTTCAGCGATAAAGTGATCAAGCTGGAGTGCAAGACCAAAGTCGGCAGCCTGATCTCCAAGCGCAGCATATCCATTCCGAAGCTGCTGTGTGAGCAGTTGATGGCGGGGGACCCGGCCGGGCTGGAGACGACACGCAGCGGCCTGCTGAACGATATGTTCAGAGAGATGACGATCAATCTGCTCCGCCCCGTGGTGCTGGTCGATTACGTCCGGGAAGCTTACCTGCATCCCGCAGAAGAAGTGCGGATCACATTTGACAAGCAACTGCGGACCGGCCTGTGGAGCAAAGAACTGTTTAATCCCTATGTGCCGACCATTCCGCCGTTCGATGAGAACGTGATGATCCTGGAAGTCAAGTATAACAAAAGCTTGCCTTCCTATATCCGCGATATCCTGAATACTTACTGCCAGGGCGCATGCCCGAGCGCGATCAGCAAATATACCTGGTGCCGACGGTTTGAATTTCCGGGAGAGGAAGCATAAGCATGATGAAGAAACATATCAGGTTCATTATCCCGTTTCTGCTGACACTTGCCATACTGTTTACAGCCGGCTATGCCGGAGCGGAAAAAAGCATCCTGCTGACCTTTACCGGAGACTGTACGCTGGGAAGCGAGGAACGGACCCGGGATCTGGATGGATCTTTTGACCAGCTGGCAGCGAAAAAAGGGTATGATTATTTCTTTGCCAACTTCCGGGAAATGTTTGAGCAGGATGACCATACGATTATCAATTTTGAAGGCGTCCTGTCGGATACCAAAGCCCAGGAAACACAGAAGAAAAGATACCGTTTCCGCGGCCCGGTCGATTTTGTCAAAATCCTGACAGGTTCTTCGATTGAAGCCTGCAGCCTTTCCAATAACCATATTGCCGATTTCGGGAAACAGGGAGAGGAAAGCACCAAGGCGGTTCTGGACGAGAACGGGATCGGCTGGTTTCAGAATTACAAGTATTACATCTGTGAAAAGGACGGCATCAAGGTCGCTTTTATCGCGCTGGAAAACAAGATCGTATACAATGAATTTGACAAAGTCAAAAAAATGATTATCGATCTGAAGGAGAGCGGAGAAGCCAACGCGATCGTCATCTGCTGGCATACGGGACTTGAATACCGCGGTTCTCACGAGACGAACACAGAGCGAACTTCCCAGGCCATGATCCGGTACGGCGCTGATCTGGTGGTCATTACCCACCCTCACGTGCTGCAGGGCGTATGCGTATATAACAACCGCTGTATCTTCTATTCCCTGGGTAATTTTGTGTTTGGCGGAAACAGTGCCATCCGTACTGAAAAATTCAAACTGGACAAGACGGTCACTTCCCTGTACAGCATGGTTGTGCAGGTTAAGCTTCTGTTTACCGATGACGGCAAATATCTGGGACAGCAGCCGGTTATCTATCCGGTTTATACCAGCAGCGCCGCACCGGCAAACAATTATCAGCCTTACCGGGTGAACGCGGATGATGCGGTTCCGATCCGGGATGCGCTGCAGGAAGATACGACATTTACAATTCCCGATATTTCAGTCGGAGCAGACGGCCTGAGCCGTATTGACCTGGGTTATCTGGCTGCGTTTGACGGGGTGGAGATGCCGGAGGGCGGAAATGACGGCCCGCAGGGCGTTCCGGAAGCGTCCAATCCGACGCCAACCAGACAGTCAAAGGGAGACTAATACCTCAAAGGAGAGGAACACATATGGACAATGAACTGGAGATGCTGATTCCGAGATGGCACAGGGAACTGGAGCTTTTCAGCGGAATCAAGCCGCTGCTGATTCTGGAAGGGAATGTGCTTGACCAGTACAGATATCCGCTTCAGGGATCTGTGGCTCAGGATGAGATCATTCCCCTGAGCCGGTATCTGCATACTTATTTCTCGGACAACGGGTATGACCAGGTAATCTTTTACAGCAACCTGGTCGGTTTTATGAGTCCGTATGACCCCGGCATGCTGAACCGTTTCGCGGCGATGACGGGAACCACGATCAAGGACGGAGCGATCCAGGCCGAATTCAAGGGCAACAGCGCCGATACGGCCCCGAATGTGATCCGCCGCGCCATGTTCCAGCGCAAGGCGGCAACGGTTACGGTGATGGAAATGGCCAGCCATTATATCACTACGCCGGAACGGATGGACCAGCAGGATGTGAACAGTTTTAACATCCTGATGCAGAGCGCGCTGAGCTCCTCCTGGGTCAGGACCACGCAGGGAAAGAAACAGAATCTGCTGATCCTGCTGGTGAACAAGCTGAACGATCTCCCGGCATGGTTCTATTTGAACAACCCGGTATGCAAGATCCTTCGGCTGGAAGCCCCGGACCGGGAAGAGCGGAAACGGATGATGACCGGCAACAATTTTGCCGCGTTCTTCTCCGGCACCGTATACAGAAGGGACCTGCCATACTATACAGAGCATCCGGATGAACTGGAACGGATCAAGGAACGCTTTGTCGGCCTGACGGAAGGCATGACGTTTACCGAGCTCGACGAAATGCGGCTGCTGTGCAAGAAGGAAGAAATTCCGATCAAAGATCTCTGCACGGTTGTCGATCTGTACAAATACGGCATTAAGGAAAACCCCTGGAGCCGCCTGAACATGCAGAGCCTGAAAACGGCAAAGCAGGATTTCGAGAAACGGATCAAGGGGCAGGATACCGCGCTGGAGCGGACACTGGATGTTGTCAAACGCGCGGTGACCGGCATGAACGGCGTGAATTCCTCATCCACAGGCAAACCGAAGGGCGTACTCTTCTTTGCAGGCCCGACAGGCACCGGTAAAACGGAAACGGCCAAAGCGCTGGCTGAAAAGCTTTTCGGCGATGAAAGCACCTGTATCCGTTTTGACATGAGTGAATACGGACAAAGCCATTCAGACCAGAAACTGATGGGCGCACCTCCCGGATATGTGGGATATGAAGCCGGCGGACAACTGACAAATGCCGTCAAGAAGAATCCGTTCTGTATCCTGCTGTTTGACGAAATTGAAAAGGCACATTCGACGATTCTGGATAAGTTCCTGCAGAGCCTTGAGGACGGCCGGATGACAGACGGGCAGGGGAATACAGTCTATTTCTCCGAAACGATCATCATCTTCACGAGCAACCTCGGCATCTATGTCAAAGACGCTTTCGGGCACAGGGAACCCAATGTAACGATGGATATGCCATACACAGAAGTCCAGACCAAAGTCCGTTCCGCCATTGAGGATTATTTCAAACTGGAGCTGGGACGGCCTGAAATCCTGAACCGTATCGGTGAAAACATCGTGGTGTTTGACTATATCCGCCATGAAGCTGCGGAACTGATCCTGAAGGCCCAGGTGAACAAAATCATCAGCAGGCTGCGGGAACAGAAGAACATTAACATCCGGATTGAAGACTTTGCCTACAACGGTCTGCAGGAAGCTGCGATCTTTGACCTGTCCAACGGCGGACGCGGCATCGGCAACCAGGTGGAAAGCCTGCTGATCAATCCGCTCAGCCGCTGGTTGTTTGACAACGAGATCTCAGGAGACGCAGATATCGTTATTGAAGGATTCAATACCACCTCCAATCCGCCGAGCGTAATCTGCCGCAGAGAGGAGGCCGGAAAATGAGCGAAGAGAACAACTATACCAGCATGGACCAGAACGAGTTCATGAAGCGGATGAAAGCGATCGCTTCCGATCTGTGGGGAGGCATCGCTCCCGCAGAAGAGGAGAAACCGGCGCCTGCTGTTCAGAAGGACAATACTCCGGCAGCTCCAGAAAAGTTGAAAACCGGCATCCAGAACATCTGGAAAACCGCAGATGAAACGATTGACTGGACAGACGCGCTGGCACACAGTACGCCGACGGACGGACTGACCGGGCCCCGGATGTGGGCGTTCTATCACAAGAACGCACAGAAGGTACTGGACGGCGATCTGACCGCTTATACAGAAGTGCTGCAGAAGGCAAATCCGCTGGGTGAGCTGACGGAATTCGCGGAGAATATCACAATGCGCGCTCCGGCCCCGGAAAGACTGGAAAGTACTTTTATCTGCAAGAAGGAACAGCTTGAAAAGAACAGGAAACTGTACCTGGCCGCTATGGGTCTCCGGATCGCACGGGATCTGCTGGCGTGCCTGCCTGTTGAAGAAGTTTCTGTAACAGGAGAGGATGAAGGGGCCACTGTCTTCAATGCAACCTATACCCGTCAGCAACTGCTGCACAGGAACTTTGTCTTTACGGATCCGGTGGCGCTGGCAAAGGAATGCGGTGCTGAATTCAACTGACGTTCATACTGAACATAAAAGAAGGAGCGGAATCAATCCGCTCCTTCTTCATCTTTATTGAGCCCAGCCTGGTACCGGAACCGGGGTAACATCCGGTCCGGGCGTTTCAAGCGTCGGCCGTCCTTTGACCGGCGCCGGTGTTGTGGGAACCGGCGTGGGTTCCGGACGGACCGGCGGCGTCAGGACAACTTTTTCATCAGCTTCCTTATCTTCCACATAAGCGAGGCGGCAGGGATCCCAGATGGAACCGTTGCCGGAGATCACCTGGATCTTAGAAGTGTCCAGACGAAGCGCAAGGCGGAGTCCGACGGTAGTCCGGTTCAGGAAGCCGAAACTCAGATGGCCGATGTTCGTACCGCCTTTTTCGTGAGGATCAGCGATACCGGCGCAAAGCTGCAGATAACGGCCTTTTTTCTGCTCCCCGTTATCTCCGCGCTTTAACGCGGCCACCCAGTAATCGGAAGTTCCGTAGGAAGAATCCTTTGACAGCTTGCTGCCGTAGTTCTTATGCAGCTTCTTGCTCAGCGCATAGGGGGTTGCATAGGCCCAACGGGATTTTACCTCGTAAAAGCGCTGAGCGGTAAAACCGTATTCTTCATTCATCAGCTCCGCGTCCGTCAGCGGATAGAGCCGTCCGTACTGTTCTTCCGTTACCGCGGCCAGCACCGGTTCGTCACCGAGAAGATTATAGATCATAGTTTCGTTCAGCCAACGGTTCAGATCGGTTTCACCGTAATCGGAAATTTCAGGATATTTCCGGCCTTCCGCGTCTTTCTTATTATCAACCTCGGTGGGCTGATGAGTATCAATGATATAGGTGGTATAGAGCAATGCTTTTCCGTCTTCGACCGCGAGCACCTGCCAGAGGACCGGGGCTTTCGCTTCTTCACTGTAGGTGGTAGGGTCATACATTTCCGGATCGTTTGCGTTCTTTTTGGTGATTGCCGGATCTTTATCATAGGGATACCAGCCCATGATCACATACTGCCAGCCGTTTTCCAGGTTCCAGCCGCGAAGGCCGCAGCTGTCGACAACGGAAGCTGTTTCAGCTGATCCGGCAGGGGATATGAAGACGCAGCAGAACAGCGTCAGCAACAGGAAAAGAACGCTCGTTTTCTTCAAGGAAAGCACCTCCGTTCAGGAAAGCATTATAGCTGAAACAGGATCAAACCGCAACAGATGATCCACCGGATGTCAGATTTACAAGTCTAAAAATCTGTTGGCAAGGGGCCGTCCGCATGGTATCATAATGTCTGGTTTTATACCCCATAAATATTCAATCGAACCGGAAAGGTCTGATCACATGATTCGTGCCAAAGTAGTATTAAAGGCAGCTACAATGCTGCTGCTTCTGATCCTGTGCGGGCTGTGTATGACAGCACAGGCTGATACGGTGAGCTTTGCGGGCCTGAACGACGCCATGAAATATCTCAAAAAAAATCAGCCGACCGAGCTGACGATCGAAGCCGGCAAATTCAAGCCGGCTGAACTGCTTCAGGTAAAGAATGCCCTGCCTGAAGGGGCTGAGTTCCATTTCATCGTCAGCTGGAGCAATATCACGTTTTCGGACGACGCCACGGAACTGGATCTTACGGGGATGAAAGGCGCTGTGAACAAAGCGGACCTGGAGGCGATCATTGCGCTGTGCCCGAAAATTAAGCACATCGACAATTCGGCCAAGCGTTATCCGAGCAACGCGGACATGATTGAGCTGATCGAAAAGTACCCGGACGTCAAATTTGAGTGGATTGTCAGCTTCGGCAAAGGTCATTACTGCCCGACAAACGCCACGACCTTTTCCACAATGAATCCGCCCAGTTCCGGCAAGGAACTGACAAGCGCGAAACTGGAACTGCTTAAGTATATTCCGAACCTGAAAGCGCTGGACCTGGGACACAACGACCTGACCACGCTGGATTTCCTGCAGTATGTACCGGACCTGGAGCTGCTGATTATCGGACAGAATCATGTGAAGGATATTACCCCGATCGGCCAGCTGAAAAACCTGCAGTACGCGGAACTGTTTACTAATCCGTTCACGGATCTTTCCCCTCTGGCTAACTGTACGGAACTGCTGGATCTGAACATTACCAACTGCCAGACGCCTGACCTGTCTCCGCTGGACGGGCTTCAGAAGCTGGAACGTCTCTGGGCCAATATGATCAGGCATCTGACGGACGAAGAAAAAGAACGCTTCAAGAGCGTTCATCCCGATTGCCAGGTTGATTTCCAACCATCCCACGCTGCGACGGTGGACGGATGGAGAAAGCATATCCGCTATAAGCATTACATCTGGTGCTTCAAGAATCATCAATGGTATTCATTCAATGAAGAAATCCCAGGTGTCAAACTGGTAGTCAATTGATCAAAGAGCGATCGTCAAGGACGATCGCTCTTTTCTTTGGCGTCCTGCTTGCGGAGCAGACGGTCGCACAGGAAAATCAGACTGCCGCCCAACAGGATCAGCCCGCCGTAAAGGGCAAGCGCCGGCGGCGTAAGCGGGACCAGGAAGAAAACATGTCCCAGGACGATGAAGGCCAGCGCGAATGCCGCACCGACGACTGCAAGCAGGATCAGACGAATACGGTTGAAAGGAATACAGGTACGGAGCAGCACCATCCAGCATACGGTTCCGGCGGCAAGGGTGGCCAGCGTGCTGCAAAGATCACGCGGCCATCCGGCCCAGGTCATTGCCATTGCGACCGAAGCGCAACAGGCAGCGGCAACGCCTCCGGGGAGCGCCCGGAGAAGCACGGTCCGCAGGAAACGGCCGCGGATCCGTTCGCCGCTGGGCTCCAAAGCCAGCACAAAACCCGGCAGGCCGATCATCAGTGAAGAAATCAGGGTCAGCTGGATGGGCTGGAACGGATAGGCAGAAGTCAGGATGAGCATCAGAATACTGAGCAGGAAACTGAAGATCGTCTTTGTCAGGAACAGGGAAGCGGTACGGGTGATGTTGTTGATCACCCTGCGCCCCTCCAAGACGATCTCCGGGAGAACACTGAAATCGGAAGAGAGCAAGGTCAGCTGCGCGGCATTTTTTGCGGCATCCGCGCCGCCGGCCATGGCAATGGAACAGTCGGCTGCTTTCAGTGCAGGGATATCGTTCACGCCGTCACCGGTCATGGCTACGTTATGTCCTTTTCGCTTTAAGGCAAGGACAAGCGCCTTTTTCTGCTCCGGTGTTACCCGGCCGAAGACAGTATAGCGGTCACAGGCGGCATCCAGATCCTCTTCGGTCTTCAGTGTGGAAGCATCCACACAGCGCTCCCAGCCGGCAAGACCGGCTCTTTGAGCGATCATGGATACTGTCAGGGGATTATCTCCGGAGATGATCCGGATGTCTACATCCTGATCATGGAAATAATGGAGCGTCTGATCCACAGACGGACGAAGCTGATCCGTAAGAATGCAAAGACCGCAAATTGAACGGACGGGCGGAACTGTATCGGAAGTGACTAATCCCTGTGCTTCCGCCAGCACAAGAACACGTTTTCCTTCGGCGGCAATCTCTTCCACATGTTTTTTCAGCTCCGACGGATAATGATCTGCAAGCACAAATTCCGGTGCTCCGAGAATCAGCGCGGTGCCGTCATAAAAAGTGGCGGCAGATTTCTTGCGCTCAGAGGAGAAGGGAAGGACCGCGCGGGGTTTTTCATCCGCCGGAACAATCTTTTCCCGCAAAGCGTTCAGCGTAGCGCTGTTTTCATCAAAAACGCCAAGCAGACGGCTGATTCCTTTTTTCACTTCTTCACGGGTCCAGTCAACCTCTTCGACGGATTCCAGACCCATTGTACCCGTAGTGATGGTGCCGGTCTTATCCAAACACAGGACATCCGCCCGGGCAAGCGTTTCGATCCCGGAAAGCTCCTGAACAAGCGTATTCTGGCGTCCGAGCTTGATCACACCGACTGCCATCGCGACACTGGTCAGCAGAATCAGTCCTTCCGGGATCATGCCGATCATTGCGGCTACGGAAGAGGGAACAGCTTCTGTCAAGGGGACTTTTCCCAGGAGGAACTGCTTGAGAAACAGCAGGATACCCAGCGGGACAAGCACTATGGAATCAAAGCGGATCAGACGGTTCAGATCCGTCATGAGACGGGAAGCAGGGCGGGCATCTTTCCGGGCTTCAGCTGTCAGCCGGCCTGCATAGCTTTCATCGCCCACATAGACGAGCTGGGCGGTGATCCGGCCTTCTATGATATAGGAACCGGAATACAGCCAGCTGTTGACTTCCTTGTGTATCGCACGGCTTTCCCCGGTCAGGAGGGACTCCATGGCTGCTCCGCTGCCATCCACCACAACGGCGTCAGCTACTACCTGGTCACCGCCGCGAAGCACGACCAGATCTCCCTTGACCGTTTTTTCGGGAGAGAGGGTCAGTTCGCTGCCTTCCCGAAGCACATGCACGGAAGGGGTGTTCAGCAGCTTTAAAGCGGAGATTGTTTTCTGGGCTCTGTATTCCTGGATGGCGCCGATCAGAATGTTGGCGATGATTACCGAAATAAACAGCATGTTCCGGTAGCTTCCGACCAACAACAGGCAGGCTGCCAGACTGAAGTTCAGCAGATTAAACAGCGTAAAGAGATGACGAACCAGGATCTTAGACAGTGACTTCTGATCCGGATCAGTCATCTGATTGGCCAGGCCGGAACGTAGCGCTTCTTCTGCCTTCGCGGAGGTCAATCCGGACGGATCCGTAAAGACAAATCCTTCCGGAAGTTCGTTAGGTAAAGCAAGGTCTTTCCTCATAGGTTTCCTTTCCCGAGACAGCAATAAAAAATGCTTGCTTTTTCAAATGCGTTGTGATAGAATACGCACGTTGTCGAAAGACAACATGCTGATATAGCTCAGTCGGTAGAGCGCATCCTTGGTAAGGATGAGGTCGCCGGTTCGAATCCGGCTATCAGCTCCATGAACTCTCAAGCACGTTGTTTCAATGGGCCTGGGGGTTTTTCTTTTACCCATTTTGGAGGCTGATTTTGGAACTCATCGGGTGAATTTGCCAACTTTTGGCCCTCTGAAATCGGCTGTGAGCGTTGATTTATAAGGGCGCATCGGCTGCCAACAACTGCCAACTCTGGCAAATTCGTGGTCATATCCGTTACCATTTACGACAAATCAAAAGAGAGCACATTTTGATGATGCTCCCTTTTCAAAGAAAATTATGTTTGTAAAAAACAATCGTGTTTTTACATCATGTTCAGCACATTTTTCAGCGTATCTTCCCTGTATTTCACATATCGGCCTTCTGTCGTTTCCGACTTTGCGTGTCCGAGCAGTCTTGCGATCACATCCAGCGGTATGCCGTTTTCACGCCATATTGTGGCGCAGGTGTCGCGGAAGTCGTGGGCGGAGTATCCATCAAGCTGGAAGCGGTCACGAACGCGGTTATAGGCGTTCCTGGCTTCGGTATAGCTGATGGGTGTCTCATGGGTATCGTCCCTGGAAGCCCATACGAGGAATCCGTGTTTTCCCTTTGGATCTCCGAGAAGGATTTTGACTTCTGCGGGGCAGGGAATTTTCCTGCGGCTGCTGGCTGTTTTCGGAAGCTTGATCTCCGGCATATTCCGTTTGGGGTGAATGACGGCTCTTTCAATGGATAACCATTCGCCGTCATAGTCTTCCCAGCGGAAGCCCAGTACTTCTTCGAAACGCATGCCCGTGTAGCAAAGGAGGGTAAACATATTTCGTTCCTTTTCGTCCATACCGGGCAGCGCCTGCTTCAGCAGATCGAATTTGGCTCTCGGTATCGCTTTGTGATGGACGGTTTCTTTTCCGCCGATATCCAGCTTAACCGATTTGAAGGGATTGCGGGGAATGAGACCTTCTTCTGTCGCGGCGTCCATGGCCGGGCTGACGATGTTCCGTAGTTTCAGAATGGTTTCCTTGCTGTATGTTTTCGCCAGGTCGTTATACCATTGCTGAATATCGGTTGTCGTGATCTGGTCCAGTTTCTTTTTCCCCAGTTTCGGAATAATGTGCTTTCTCATGAGGCGGTCTCTGTTGATGACGGTCAGGGAAGCCTGTCCGCTTTTGAAGGTCTCTATGAACTTTTTCAGGTAGACCTCAAGGAACGGGATGGGCTTGCTTTGGCCTGTCCACAGGATGATGCCTTCACGCTCCAGCAGTCCGACATAGTCGTCGAATAATTCCTGCTGGTTGTAGCCGTGAACCCATCTCACCTGATTGTTAACAATGACTTTAGCCTGTAATCTCTTTGGTGGCACTCTCGAAATCCCCTTTCCTTCGAGGGTGTCTGAGGATGCATTCTCTATCCGATTGTCAAGGTTCAATTGCTGGAGTAGAGAGTCCGTAGCGGCCTTGGCGGCTGCCTGAGCAAGTTGTTCCATCTGCTCCTGTGTGTATGTGTTGGTTCCTGTGCCTTCGGACATTCTCCGGCACCTCCTATTATACGCTCCGGGGGTTTGTGTGACAAGGCGAACAAACTTCCGCAGCAAGATACCGGGCGGTCCTTTCGTCCGGCCGGAGGATTTTGAGCGCTCTATCCTTCCAACGGTTAAGTGGCCGGGAAGGGCTCTTTTCCGGTTTGGACATAAAAAAACAGGCTGTTGTCAGCCTGTTTTTGTTATGAACCAGGGCATTTTTATTCCGTCAGCTTATCAATCTGGAGTTTATCGGTCAGTTCGCCCAGGGATATGTCGTACTGGGCTTTGGTGATGGCCCCGCGTTCCAGGAACAGGTCCAGTGTCTGTTTCTGGTCGAAGTAGAGCTGGATCAGCTGTTCCGCGTGCGTAGGATGCGTTTTCAGGTCCCTGAAGCGGTCCAGTAGGTCACTGATGCCGTCCTGGGAGAGAACGCCCCGCTTGAGGCCTTCAGGGAGCAGACCGGCTTCGTCCGCCGCGTAGTCATCCTGCCATTCGGGACTGGTATAATAGTCTTCCAGTTCCTTCAGGTCAGGAAGCACGTTTTCGTATACCGCCGGGGTGATGCCGTCCAGGCTCACGGTCCGGAGGATCCGGTCCATGATGTTTTCGTAATGAGTGATCCGGTCCGTACGGATGGCGTATTCCCTGTCAAAATGCTGGTTCATCTGCTGCCTCCCTGTATATTGGGTCGTGGCTGGGGTTTCGTTTGCCGGTCTGCAGGCGGAGGGTGGATTTGCCTTCCTGTTCCTCATCCCAGGCTTTGATCACGGCTTGGTAGTCTATATAGCCGTCGATCATGGGCGGGGAGGCGGGAAGGTCTGAGCTGCGGACAGGGGTGTTCGGGGTATGCTCTTCCTTGCGGAAGGCATCCAGGACGGATTGGTAGTTGACGGGTGTGTTGGGCATGGGTGGCCTCCGATTTAATTAACAATTGTAACTTTTGCAATAGATGTTCCGGTCTGGTCAATTAACTTTAATTCTTCATCGTTTATGACTTCCAGGTAGATCATTTCGTCCTGCTTGAGATTTGTCCAGGTCTCATAAGAGGTTTTGAATGTGTGTGTTTCGTCTGTCAAGCCGCTGGAAATGGTGAAATAGTATTCTTCTGTACGATTTGTTTCGTGAACAGTTTCCGAGATGGTAATGGTGGGCCAGGCTGGATTGTGGTCATTAGCGCTGCTTGTTTCCGTATGGGGTTCCCATTTGGAGACAGTATAAAAATATTTGGTTGCATAGACAGGAGTTTGCGTGTATATGGGTTGCTGCACTGTTTCAGTATAGTATTCCGTGGTATATACCGGACGTTCGTGCGACGATTGAGATTGCGGAGAGGTACTGGGGGTGTATACGAAGGTGTGATTATTCCTCCGGGTTTTCCGGAAGATCTGTCAGCAGGGTGATATAGTCCTTATGGATGTAGCATTTTCGTGTTATTCTGTGTCTAATAGGTGAAAGGTGGTGAGGTTGCCGTGGAGACTGTCAAGGGCCCTGACAGCAAAGAACAAAGAATGACATACCTTCTTTGTGATCTTTGTGTTCATGGCTTGATCATTCCGGAATGAAACAGTATACTTTACATATAATCAGCATCGGCTTCGACACGTGTTTGAGAAGGAAAACAGGAGAATTGGAAGAAAAGGCGAAGAAAGCAGAGATGAGTTATGACACTTTCTGAGAAGCTCGACAAGATCCTGATCCAGGGCGGATCGTGGAAGACGATCCTGGGCGGCCTGTGGGT
>CAZUXV010000033.1:0-19992 GCA_964624445.1 uncultured Oscillospiraceae bacterium
TCCGGGGATAAGAATCCAAAACACGAAAAAGACATTGAAAAAACCTGATTCTGTTATATGATACATATAACAGAATTTTTGTTTCTGACAAAAGAACGGAGGAATGAACCCATGAAGAAACTGATCGCATTGCTGCTGAGCCTGATGATGGTGTTTGCGGCAACCGCCGCGCTGGCAGACGAACTGACCTTCACCACAGGCGGAACCGCCGGCACCTACTACGCCTACGGCACCGTGCTGGCCAACTATGTGAGCAACAACACGGACCTGACTGTGACGGCTGTTGCCGGCACCGGTTCCGCGGACAACATTGACGCGCTGGACATTGAAGACGCGCAGCTGGGTTTCGTGCAGAACGACGTGGCCAACTACGCTTTCAACGGCATTCGCTTTGAACGGTACGAAGGAAAGCCTGTCAACAGCTTCACCGCCATCGCGGCGCTGTACACCGAGACGGTTCAGCTGGTTACCTGCAATCCCGACATCAAGAGCGTTGCGGACCTGAAGGGCAAGAACGTGTCCATCGGTTCCTCCGGCTCCGGCGTTTACTTCAACGCCATGGACTTCCTGGCTGCCTATGACATGACAGAAGCGGACATCAATCCCCAGTATCTGTCCTTCGGCGATTCCGCCGAAGCCCTGAAAGACGGGAAGATCGACGCGGCCTTCGTCGTGGCCGGCGCTCCGACCCCCGCCGTAACCGATCTTGCCACCAGCAAGGAAACCTACCTGGTTTCCCTGGATGACGAGCATGTTGAAAAGCTGATCGCCATTTCCGGTGCCTATACCAAGAGCATTATTCCCGCCGGCACCTACAGCAGCCAGGCGGAAGACGTGATCACCGTGGGCGTGAAGGCTACGATCATTGCCAACGGACAGGTAACCGACGAGCAGGCCTACACGATTGTCAAGACCATCTTTGAAGGCAAAGACGCCATTACCGAAGCCCATGCCAAGGGCGCGGAACTGGATCTGGAATACGCTTCCACCTGCGGACTGCCTTATCATCCCGGCGCCGCCAAGTACTTCGCGGAGCAGGGGATCACGGTGGAAACCGCCGAATAATCCGGTTTTCAGTACGGGAATCCGCCTCCGGAAGGATCAGCGGATTCCCTTTTTCCTTTTATTATGACTGAGGAGCGTTGTTTGTGAAAAAGAAGAATCAAGAGATCATCCCGGAAACGCCTGAAGCAGCTGCCGACGCCGGACAGGAGAATATTGCCGCGGATGTTGACGCGATCATGCGCAAGTATGACCGGGAAAGCAATACACGGATCTGGACCGGTATTCCGAAGATCGTTGTCGGGATCATTCTTGCCCTGTTTTCGCTGTACTGCATCTATGTGACGCTGTTCGCCAATTTCCTGGAGCAGGTACGGCTGAGCTCCTTCCTGGGACTGGTGATCGTGATGGGGTACCTGACCTATCCCGCCCGGAAGGGAAAGATGCAGCCGAACTATATGCCCTGGTACGATATTCTGCTGATGGTCCTGGGCGCCGCGTCTTTCTTCTATTACACGGCGAACGCCCATACGCTGCTGAATACGGGCCTGAAGCTGAAGCTGCAGGATCCGGTGTATATCATCGCCGGAATCATCGGCCTGGTGGTGCTTGCGGAGCTCTGCCGGCGCAGCGTGGGCCTGCCGATCCTGTGCGTCGCGGGCGCGTTCCTGGCCTATACGATTTTCTGGTACGTGAAAGACGGCAAAATGATGGGCAAGATAATCCATGAACTGTTCTACAACGAGAACGGGATTCTCTCCACGCCCATCAACGTCTGTTCCAAATACATCGTGGTCTTTATCATCTTCGGCGCGTTTTTGGAAAAGACGGGGATTTCCGCTTTCTTTATTGAACTGGCCAACGGACTGACCGGCAAGTACGCGGGCGGCCCGGCCAAGGTCGCGGTCATCTCCTCCGCGCTGTGCGGCATGGTGTCCGGCTCCTCCGTGGGCAACACGGTGACGACGGGTTCCATTACAATCCCGATGATGAAGAAAACGGGCTATGACAAGAACTTCTCCGGTGCCGTGGAAGCCGCCGCGTCCACCGGCGGACAGATCATGCCTCCGATCATGGGCGCGGCCGCTTTCCTGATGGCGGATTACCTGGGCGTGCCCTATTCCGACATCATCGTCCGGGCAATCCTGCCGGCGTGCCTGTATTTCCTGGGGGTGTTCCTGAGCGTTCACCTGGAGGCGAAACGCCTGGGCCTCAAGGGACTGAGCCGGGACGACCTGCCGAAGGTCAAGGAACTGATGAAGGAAAGCTATCTGCTGCTGCCCCTGTTCATCCTGATCTACCTGGTATGCTCCCAGACGATGACAATGCAGTCTTCCGCTGCCTGGTCCATTATCGCGACAATCGTCGTCGGTGTGATATCCAATTACCTGAGGATCCGGAAGGTCATGAAACTGACCGAAAAAGACGATCCGGACGCGAAGGAAGAGGCACTGAAAGTTGAAAAGCAGCTGTTCCGGCCGATTCACGTCTTTGAGGCGCTGGAAAACGGCGGACGGAGCTGCATCTCCGTGGCGGTGGCCTGCGGTATCGCCGGCCTGATCTGCGGATGCCTGACGGTGACGGGCCTGGCCTCCACGGTCATCAACGCGATCGTTACGATCTCACAGGGGAAACTGTTCCTGGGTCTGCTGCTGACGATGATCTGCTGCATTATCCTGGGCATGGGTATTCCGACAACGGCAACCTACTGTATTATGGCTTCCACCTGTGCGCCGATCCTGATCCAGATGGGCGTGCCGATGATCTGCGCGCACTTCTTTGTGTTCTATTACGGCATCGTGGCGGATATTACACCGCCGGTCGCCCTGGCGGCCTACGCGGGATCTGCCATATCCGGCGGCAGCCCGATGAAGACGGGCGTCAACGCAACGCGGCTGGCCATTGCCGGGTTTATTATCCCGTTTATTTTCGCGATGAGCCCGGACATGCTGCTGATCAATACCACCTGGTATGAAGTGGCGCTGATCACCGTGACTTCCATCATCGGCATGTACGGCGTAACCTACGGCCTGAGCGGATTCAGCTCCGGTGAACAGAGCGGTTCCGGCCGGGTGACCGGCATCTGCAAGCGGCTGGTTTCCATTGCCGGCGGCCTGCTGCTGATCTATCCCGGTATCGGCACGGATATCTTCGGCGTGGCGCTGGTAGGCGCCGTGATGCTGTGGCGGAAATTCGGCAACAAGGAAAGAACGGCCGCGACCTGAAAACCACGCAAAAAACAGCTTTTAAGCCGCACGGAAACGTGCGGTTTTTACTTGTTTTCAGGGCCTGAAAAAGGTATAATAAAAGATGGTATATTTTGCCCGTGAAGGAGGGAAAAGGGTGTTCTGTCAGGTGATCATCGACATCGTGCACGAGAACGTGGCAAGCCCTTTTACCTACCGGATTCCGGACGGAATGACCCTTGAACCCGGACAGCGCGTCGCAGTGCCTTTCGGAAGGCAGCAAAAAGAGGGCATCATCCTCAGCCTGACAGACGAATGCGGCATGGACGAAAAACGGGTGAAAGACGTGACCGGACCGCTGGAAGACTATGCCGCGATTCCGCCGGAGCTGATGGACCTGGCCGCTCATATGGCCGAAGAAGCTCACTGTCCACTGGCGGAAACCCTTCGACTGATGCTGCCGGCCCAGATGCGGGGAGGCAGGGTCCGGGTCAAAACCGTACGCACGGCGAGACTGGCCGTTTCCCCGGAAGCGGCCGCCGAAGCCGCCGAAAAGGAAAAAAGAAGCAGGAAAAGGGCGGAACTCCTGGAGATCCTGTCGGACGGGAACGTTCATTCCGTAGCGGAGCTTGCCGGAAAGGTGAAGGATCCGAATGAGGTGCTGAAAAAGCTTTCGGCAGACGGACTGATTGTTCTTTCGGATGAAGAAACGCTGCGGACGCCCGGAAACGCCTTCGCCCCTCCGGAAGATCCCGGATTCACACTGACCCCCGGGCAGCGCGAGGCGCTGGATGAGATCCTGCCGTGCCTGAAGGGAAAGGGCGGACGGTTCCTGCTGCACGGCGTAACCGGAAGCGGCAAAACGGAAGTGTTCATGGCCGCGGTGCGCAACGTACTGTCCCTCGGAAAGAGCGCGATTATCCTGGTTCCGGAGATCGCGCTGACGCCCCAGATGGTTTCCTGGTTCCGGGGCCGTTTCGGTCCCGTCGCCGCGGTGATCCATTCCAGGCTGAGCCCCGGAGAGCGGTTTGACGAGTGGAGGAGAATCCGCCGCGGAGAAGCGCGGGTCGTGATCGGCGCCAGGAGCGCGGTGTTTTCCCCGGCACGGGACCTGGGCCTGATCGTCGTGGATGAGGAGCACGAAAGCACCTATCTGAGCGACCGGCATCCAAGGTACGACGCCAGGGAGGTTGCGCTTTGGCGCTGCGAACGGGAAAACGCCACGCTGATCCTCGCCAGCGCGACGCCGAGCGTGCTCAGCTTTGCCCGCGCCAGGCGGGGAGACTATATGCTGCTTGAGATGCCGCGGCGCGTTCAGGACCGTCCGCTTCCTGAAGTGGAGATCGTGGACATGCGGGCTGAACTGGAGAACGGAAACCGCACGGTTCTGAGCGCGGCGCTCCGAAAAGCACTGAAGAACTGTTCCGCTCACGGGGAACAGGCGATGCTGCTGATGAACCGGCGCGGATACAACTCCTTTGTTTCCTGCAGAAGCTGCGGATACGTGGTAAAGTGCCCGAACTGCGATATCAGCATGACCTATCACATGGCCAGCGAGGACGGGCTGCTGAGATGCCATTACTGCGGACAGGCCATGAAACCACCCGCGTCCTGCCCGGAATGCGGCGGAAAATACATCCGGTATTTCGGCGCTGGCACCCAGAAGGTTGAGGAAGAGGTCCGCAAACTGCTTCCGGGGGTTACGATTGCCCGGATGGATTACGACACAACCAGCGGGAAAGACGGGCACGGAAAGATTCTGGAGGAATTCCGGAGCGGACGGGCAAGGATTCTGATCGGAACGCAGATGATCGCGAAAGGGCTGGATTTTCCGCATGTGACGCTGGTCGGCGTGATTGCCGCGGATATGACGCTGAACCTGCCGGACTACAGAAGCAGGGAACGTACTTTCCAGCTGCTGACCCAGGTGGCAGGACGGGCCGGCAGGGGTGAGCAGCCCGGAAAGGTGATCATCCAGACATACAAGCCGGATGATTCCGTGATTCACTTCGCGGCAGCGCAGGACTACAGATCCTTTTTCGAGGATGAGTTCACCAGGCGGCGGCGGGGGCTTTATCCGCCCTTTACGCTGATCGCCCGGTTCCTGGCTGAAAGCCCGAAGGAAGAAAAGGCTGCGGAAGCGGCGGACCGAATCGAGGCGGAAACGCGGGAAATGATTCAGCGTCATCCGGCCTGGGAACGAAAGCTGCTGCTGATCTCAAACGACACGCCGAGCGTCAAAGTGCTTCGCGGAAAGAGCCGGCGGCACATTATGATGAAAATGCTTGTCAGCCGGGAAGCGGATGAAATGATCGCGGAAATGACGGAAATGGCCCGGCGGGAATACGAGGGAACGGAAGTCTGGTTCGAGGTCAATCCGACTACGATGATATAAAGATACAAGGAGACGGGACGGAAAATGGGCATCAGAAAGATCGTCACAATCGGCGACGACACATTGAGAAAACACTGCAAGCCGCAGGAGAAATTTGACAAACGGCTGGCGACGCTGCTCAAGGACATGGCGGAAACGATGTACAAGGCGGAAGGCGTCGGACTGGCTGCGCCCCAGGTGGGAATCCTGAGGAGAGCCGCGGTGGTTGACATAACGGAAGACCACAGCGGCCTGCTGGAGCTGGTCAATCCCGAGATCGTTGAGCGAGAGGGGGAACAGACCGGAAGGGAAGGCTGCCTGAGCGTTCCCGGCCGGCAGGGCGTCGTCACCAGGCCGATGAAAGTGAAGGTCCGTTACCAGGACCGGAACGGCGACCTGTATGAACTGGAAACGGAAGGCTTTGAAGCCCGGGCAATCTGCCATGAACTGGATCACCTGGACGGCCGGCTGTACATCGACGTGATGGACCGGGAACTGACGGAAGAGGAGATCCAGGGACACATACCGGAGGATGACGCACAGTGAGAATCGTTTTCATGGGGACGCCGGATTTCGCCGTTCCAAGCCTCAGGGCGCTGATCAGGGAAGGATTCAATGTCGTCGGTGTTTTTACGCAGCCGGACCGTCCGAAGGGCCGGGGCAACAAGCTGACGCCCAGCCCCGTGAAGGTCGCGGCGCAGGAAGCCGGGATTCCGGTGTTCCAGCCGGAGAAAATCCGCCGGGACGGCGTTGAAGCTTTACGGGACCTGGAACCGGACCTGTGTGTCACCGCGGCGTTCGGACAGATCCTGAGCCAGGAAATCCTGGACATTCCCCCCATGGGAAATATCAATGTTCACGCGTCCCTGCTGCCGAAACACAGGGGCGCCGCGCCCATCGCCTACGCGATCATGAGCGGAGACCGGGAAGCGGGCGTGACCACCATGATGATGGAAGCTGGGATCGATACGGGGGACATGCTGCTCCAGGAAAAGACGACGATCGGCGAACAGGAGACCTGCGGGGAACTGACGCAGCGCCTGAGCGAAACCGGTGCCGGACTGCTGATCCGGACGCTCCGCGAACTGGAAGCGGGAACGCTGAAGCGCCTGAAGCAAAACGAAGAAGAAATGACCTATGATCCGATGCTTCAGAAAAGCATGGGCATCGCTGATTTTACAAAGGACGCCGATGCAGTCCGCGGGCTGATCAACGGACTGAACCCGTGGCCCTGCGTCTCCGTACCGGTCGGGGATGAAAGAATGAAGTTGCTGCGGGCGGAACGGACCGGCGAAACCGGTGAAGCGGGAACGGTGATCGGAGCGGATCCGAAAACCGGCCTGATTATTGCCTGTGGAAGAGGCGCGGTGCGGATCCTTGAGATCCAGGCGCCGGGCGGGAAACGGATGAAACCTGAAGACTACCTGAGAGGGCACAGCATTCCCGTCGGAACGGACCTGAAAGAGGACAGAACATGAAGGAAATCAAGACCATGGAAGGCCTGCCTGCCCGCAGGACGGCGCTGAAAGTGATCCGGCAGGTGACGGAGGAAGGCGCCTATGCCTCCCTCGCACTGGACGCGGCACTGAAAAACAGCGGCCTGAGCGGCGCTGACCGGCGGCTGGTCTCAAGGCTGGTCTATGATACGCTGGACCGGATGATCTGGCTGGACCAGGCGCTGAGCAGGGTGATGGCGAAGCCGGACACGGATATCAAACTGAAGAACATCCTCCGCCTGGGCGCGTGCCAGATCCTGCTGGAAGACCGGATTCCCGAAAGCGCCGCCACCAATCTCTGCGTGCAGCTTTGCGCGGAAACCGGAATGCCGGGGCTGAAAGGCGTATGCAACGGCATCCTGCGGAACCTGATCCGCCGGAAGGACGAACTGAAACTGCCGGAAACCGACGATGAAACAGATCAGGACGCGGCGCTCAGGCACAGCGTGCCGGAATGGCTTTACCGGAAACTGAAAGAAGATTACGGAGAGCAGGCCGAAGCGATCCTGTCTTACCGGAATCCGGACGAAGGATGGACGCTGAGGCCAAACCTGACCAGAACCGATGACGCAGGGTTCGAACAGATGCTTGCCAAAAAGGTCTGGAAGAAAGAGAAGACGGATCTTCCGCACGCCTGGAAGATCACGGGG
This sequence comes from uncultured Oscillospiraceae bacterium, assembly GCA_964624445.1. Classification (GTDB taxonomy): domain Bacteria; phylum Bacillota; class Clostridia; order Christensenellales; family Aristaeellaceae; genus Aristaeella. The sequence continues at coordinate 7,709 of CAZUXV010000033.1, forward strand.
GCGATGGATATCGCCCGGGACGCGGATTATCTGTCCGGCAACTTTTCGATCCAGAGCGGCGGCAGCATGATCGCCTGCCTGGCGATGAACGTCAGGCGGGGGCAGCAGGTGCTGGACTGCTGCGCCGCACCGGGCGGGAAAACCTGTTATCTTTCCGAACTGATGGGTGGAACCGGACGTGTACAGGCCTGGGATATCCATGAACACCGGGTTGCGCTGATCGAAGCGCAGGCCAGGCGCCTGGGACTGGAGAACATCCGTCCGATGGTCCGGGACGCGGCCAAAGCCCGGGAAGACCTCATCGGTACGATGGACGCGGTGCTCCTGGACGCACCGTGTTCTGGACTGGGTTTCCTGGCGCAGAAACCTGATCTCAAACTTCGCGTGACGGAAGAAAGCATCAGGGAACTGACGGAACTGCAGGAGAAGCTGCTGGACGCAGTATGCGGATATGTGAAACCGGGCGGTACGCTGGTTTACTCCACCTGCTCGATTCTGAAGGACGAGAATGAACGGCAGGCGGAAAAGTTCCTGCAGCTCCATCCTGAATTTGAAGAAACCACACTTCCGGATACCATTCCGGAAAGGTACAGGAAAATGAAATCCCGCGGGCTTCAGTTGCTCGAATACAGGGACGGGCTGGAAGGGTTCTATGTAATCAGGATGAGGAGAAAAGATGACTGAACTGACCGGAATGACCTGCGAAGAACTGACAGCCTGGGCAAAGGAAAACGGATATCCTGCTTTCCGGGGAAAACAGATCTTCCGATGGATTCATCAGGGAGCGGACTTTCCGGAAATGACGAACCTGTCCAAGGATCTGCGGGAAGAACTGTCGGAAAAAGCCGTGGCTCAGCCTGTGAGGATCCGGCTTGAAAGGAAGAGCCCGGCGGACGGCACGGTCAAGTTTCTGTATGAACTGAAAGACGGAAACTGCGTCGAGGGTGTACTGATGCGCTACAAATACGGCGTGAGCCTGTGCATCTCGACCCAGGTGGGCTGCCGGATGGGCTGCTGCTTCTGCGCTTCCACGCTGGAGGGGAAAGTACGCGACCTGACCGCCGGCGAAATGCTGGGCGAGGTCCTTTGCGCAAACCGGTATCTTGCCCCCGAAGGGGAAAAGATCAGCCATGTTGTGCTGATGGGCAGCGGGGAACCGCTGGACAATTATGACAACGTGGTTCGGTTTTTCCGGCTGCTGCGCGAAGAGGAAGGCGTCCGGATGAGCCTGCGGAACGTATCGCTTTCCACCTGCGGGATTGTTCCGAAAATGTATGAACTGGCTGAAGAAAACCTGCCGGTGACGCTGTGCGTGTCACTCCACGCGCCGAACGACGAGATCCGCCGCAGGACAATGCCGGTGGCCAATACCTGGTCGATTGACGAAATCCTGGACGCGTGCAGGAATTATATCCGCAAAACGGGAAGAAGGGTCATCTTCGAATACGCACTGTCAGAGGGCGTCAACGCGGGAGAAGCGCAGGCCAGGGAACTGGCGGACCGTCTGCGGGGAATGCAGTGCCATGTGAACCTGATTCCGCTGAACACGGTTGAGGAACGGGACATGAAAGGCGTTACGGAGGAGAATGTGCGCCGGTTCCTGAAAGTGCTGCAGGAAAGAAACATCTCCGCCACCCGGAGACGGGAGATGGGTGACGACATTGAAGGCGCATGCGGCCAGCTGCGCAGGAAAACGATAAACAGCTCAGAGGGAGAAAGTGCAAAATGCGCAAGTTTAACCTGAAAGGAACCGTTGTTGAACGCATGAAGGGCATTCAGCGCCAGGAAGTAAAACCTCCTGAAGCCGAAGCGGCAAAGACAGCGGAGGCATCCGAAATGAACGCGGGATTCACTGAGAAACAGGGGATCCTCCGGTTTGCGTGGCGTACGGATGTCGGCAGGCTTCGCAAAAACAATCAGGACGCCGTGATCCTGGGGAACGGACTGGCCGGCGTGGCTGACGGAATGGGCGGACATAAAGGCGGTGAAATCGCTTCCGCGGGACTGCGGGACGGACTGCTGCGGGAAACAAAGGACTGCCTTCCAGACGCCGAAAAACTGCAGCAGGCAGTCAGCGCGGCGAACAGGGAACTCTGGGAACAGCAGGAAAAGGATATCTCCCTGAGCGGGATGGGAACCACCCTGACCGTGATCTGGCCGGATGAAAAAGAAATGATTATCGGCCAGGTCGGGGACAGCCGCGCCTATCTGCTTCGGAATGACGAACTGATCCAGGTTACGGAAGATCACAGCATGGTTGCCGATATGGTCCGGAAAGGTGTGCTGACGGAAGAACAGGCGGCCTGTCATCCCATGCGCAACTATATTACCCGGGCTGTGGGAACGGAAGAAACCATCGCGGTAGACATCACGACGCATGACCGGAAGCAGGGCGACCGGTGGCTGATCTGCTCGGACGGTATGTACGGGATGGTATCCAAAGACGAGCTCTGCAGGCTGATAAAGACCGGGAATCTGGAAGAAACCGCGGAGCATATGCTTCGGGCAGCCCTGGAGGCCGGCGGAAAGGATAATATTTCCCTTGTGCTGCTGCAGGATGAGACGGTATTTCCGGAAGAGACCCCCGAAAATGACGGCGGAACCGCCTCTGAGGAGGTGAAACCGCTTTGAAAGAAAAAATCCTTGCGAACCGGTACCGGCTGACGGAACAGATCGGTATGGGCGGCATGGCTATCGTATACCGCGCGGTGGACCTGAGAACGGGGCACAACGTGGCCGTGAAGGTGCTGCGGCCCGAATACAACGAAGACAGCGAGTTTATCAGCCGCTTCCAGCGGGAGGCGGAAGCCGCCAGCAAGATGACGCATCATAACATCGTCAACCTGCTGGACGTGGGCATGGACGGGGAGAACCGTTACCTTGTCATGGAGTACGTCCAGGGCAAAACGCTGAAGACGGTCATCCAGGAACGGGGAAAACTGAGTCCCGCGCTGGCCGGACAGATTGCCATCCGGATTCTCAGCGCGCTTGAACATGCCCACAGGAACGGAATCGTACACCGGGACATCAAACCCCAGAACATCCTGGTTCACGCGGACGGACACATCAAGGTCGCTGACTTCGGCATCGCGCGCATCGCGAACAGCTCCACCCTGACCAAGGGCGACAACGTGATGGGATCCGTGCACTATTTCTCACCGGAGCAGGCGAAAGGCGAAGGCGCGAACGCCGCCAGCGATCTGTATTCCACCGGCGTGGTCCTATATGAGATGCTGACGGGCAAGGTTCCCTATGACGGAGACAATCCCGTAGCGGTCGCGATGCAGCATCTGCACGCCACCCCGGTGCCGATCCAGAACCTGGCTCCCGACGTGCCGCCGGCCCTTGTCCGCGTCTGCATGAAAGCAATGGAAAAGAACCCCGCGATGAGATATCAGACGGCAAGGGACATGGCCGCGGATATCCGCGCGGCGCTTGAAAACCGTCCGGAACGTCCGGTTTATCCGGAAAAAGAGCTTGAGGTCCAGCAGCCGAAGCCCCAGATGGTCAAAGACGATGCGGCCAAACCGCAGCTCTCCGACACCGGCAGGAACAAGACCAGAAACACCAAACGGAACCGGACATGGACGATTATCATGACATCGGTGCTCGGACTGATTCTTGTCGCTGTGCTTTTCTTCGGCATCCGGGCCATCTTTGACCGCGTCGTCACAACGGCGACGGTCCCCTCCGTGACCGGACTGGATGTGAATGACGCCAAGGCGCTGCTCGAAAGGGAAGGCCTGAAATATAAAGAACTCTATGTCGATTCAGACGACGTCAAGGTCAACCTCGTGATGTATCAGAATCCGGAGGCGGACACGGTCGTCCGGAAGGACGATACGGTTCTGATCTCTGTTTCCAGCGGACCCGCGCAGCTTTCCATGCCGGATGTTGTAGGCATGAAGATCGAAGACGCGAAAGCGCTGCTGCAGAGCTACGGATTTACACAGATGACGCTGTATCCTGTACTGAACGGCGACTATGCCATCGGGACGGTTGTATCGCAAACGCCGGCGGCCAACGACAAAGCCGATAAGGAAACCCCCGTCAGCATTTCATACAGCGGCGGCAAGACAACGGTTCCGCAGCTGAAGAACCTGACGCTGGCGGAAGCGGAGAGCCTCCTGAAACAAAACCAGCTGAGGATCAACCCGGTTCTGACCTATGTGGATACAAGAAACGCAAAGGACCACGGAAAAATCACCGTTCAGTCTCCGGCGGAGAACCTGGACGTCATGCTGGATTCGGAAGTTGCCCTGAGCGTATACCGTTACCCGACAGACAAAGCGGATTATTCCTTTGAGGTTATCCTGAAGAACACCGGGGAGGACATTAACCTGCGGGTGACGCTGCAGGCGGAAGATTCCGAACTTGAACTGGAAAGCTTTTCCCATGTATATCCTCCGGATATGGAAAGGAATCAGCGGATTACGATCAATCTCCCCGATACCCGGACCTATATATGCAAGGTGTACCAGAACGGAGAAGCGGCGGAACCGTTCAGAATCGGCGGAGAATAATGACCGAAGAAAGGAAACGGGAAGTGCAGCCGAACGAGCGCAATTTGATGAGAGGCACCCTTGTCCGCGGGATCGGCAGCTTTTATACTGTCAGAGACGCTGAGGGAAAAGAATTTACCCTGCGATGCAAAAAGAAGTTCCGCCGGGATAAAATCATTCCGCTCGTGGGCGACGATGTTCTGTTTTCACCCGGGCAGGGCGAAGAGCACGGATGGCTGGAGGAAATCCTTCCCCGGAAAACGGTCTGCCTGAGGCCGCCTGTGGCGAATGTAACGAAACTGGTCATTGTGATCGCTCCCGTGCCGGAACCGGATCTGCTGCTTGTTGACCGGCAGATCTCCAGGGCCGTTGACCAGGGAATGGAAATCATGATGGTCGTCAACAAATGCGACCTGGATTCCGCCGCGCTGGCTGAAAAACTCAGGAGCGAATATCAACAGACGGGAATCCGGGTGATCGCCGCAAGCGCGAAGGAAGGCAAAGGCCTGGAAGAAATCCGGAAAGAGCTGGCCGGAGACGCGCTGTGCTGTTTTACCGGACAAAGCGGAGCGGGAAAAAGCACCCTGCTGAACAAACTGCTGGGCCTTGAACTGGAGACAGGCGATATCTCCCGAAAGATTTCCAGAGGGAAAAACACGACCAGGCATACGGAACTGATCGAAAAAAACGGGATCCGGGTGATGGACACGGCCGGGTTTAATCTCCTGGAAGCGGAAAACGCGCTGGAACCTGAAAAACTGAAGGAACGCTATCCGGAATTTACGAAATACGAAGGGAAATGCCGGTTCAGGGAATGCCTGCATAACAGGGAACCGGGCTGCGCAGTGACCGAAGCCGCGGCACAGGGGATGATCAGCCAGGGCAGACTGGACCGATACAGGGCGCTGCTGGCCGAGACAAGAGAGGTATGGAGGGAACGGTATGATTAAGATTGCGCCGAGCATTCTGGCAGCTGATCCGCTGAATCTTGAAAGAGATGTGAAAGCGGCGGAAAAAGCGGGATGCGACTGGATCCATGTGGATATCATGGACGCCCACTTTGTGCCGAACCTGGCTTATTCCGCCGATACGGTGGGAAGGCTTCGCAAAACTACGGATCTGCCGCTGGATGTTCACCTGATGATGGACAATCCGGAAGTGATGATCGATCCGTTCCTCGACGCCGGCGCAACCTGTATCACGATCCACGCGGAAATCGGCGGGAAAGCCCCTGGACTCCTGGACAGGATCAGGAGCAGGGGACGCATGGCCGGCATCGCGCTGAAACCCGGATCTTCGCTTGAAATGATCACCGGATGGCTGGATCAGATGGATCTGGTGCTGATGATGACCGTGGAGCCCGGATTTGGCGGACAAAAGCTGGACGAGCGGGTGATTGGCAAGATCCGGAGCCTGAAAGAACTCGGCTACCGCGGGGAGATCGAAGCGGACGGCGGCATCACGGAAGCCAATCTGGGGATTCTGGCGGAAAACGGCCTGACGGTCGCCGTCATGGGGACGGCCCTGTTCCGGAATGAAAACATGAAGGAATGCATCCAACGGCTGCACAGGATCGGACTGAATAACTGATTTTACGCAGGATGAAATCAAGATGAACTACAGACAGGATACAATCGCCGCGATTGCGACTGCTCCCGGAAACGGCGGTATCGGTATCGTACGGATCAGCGGCCCGGACGCGGAAAGAATCCTCGGCCAGGTATTTGTTCCGGCGGGCGGACCCAAAGAAACCACGGAATCCCACCGGATGATTTACGGTTCGCTGACGGACGGATCCGAAACGGTTGACGAATGTATGGCTGTACTCATGCGCGCACCCCGCAGTTATACCAGGGAAGATGTGGCGGAAATACAGCTCCACGGCGGAAGCTACGTCGTAAACCGCGCGCTGGGCCTGTGCCTGGAAAAGGGAGCCAGGCTTGCGGAACCGGGCGAATTTACCCGGAGGGCTTTTCTGAACGGAAGGGTGGACCTGAGCCGCGCGGAAGCTGTGATGGAAATGATCACGGCCAGAGGTGAACAGGAACACAAAGCGGCTGTCAGGCAGCTGAACGGCGGAGCGTCCTCCTTTATCCGGGGGTTTGCAGATGAGCTCGCGGATCTCCAGGCCGGTCTTGCAGCATGTATCGATTATCCTGAAGAAATCTCCGATGAAGAAGGCGCGGGGACCCTCGGCGAGGGACTGAAACAGCTGATCCGTCGGCTTGAAAACGCAATGGACGAGCATGCTTCCAGACTGATTCACCAGGGTCTGCAGGTTGCCCTGTTCGGCCGGCCGAACGTCGGGAAAAGCAGCCTGCTGAACGCGCTGCTCGGTGAAGACCGCGCCATTGTTACGGATATACCGGGTACAACCCGCGATACGGTTTGCGGTGAAATGACGGTCGGAGGCATTCGCGTTGTGATTACAGATACCGCCGGAATCCATGAAACGGAAGATCCGGTAGAAAGAATTGGTGTGGAACGCTCTGAAAAAGCCAGGCAGCAGGCCGATACGGCGCTGCTGATTATTGACGGATCCGAAGGACTGACCGGAGAAGACCTGGAACTGATCCGGGAATACGAAGAACCGGGCGCGATCGTTATCAATAAATCCGATCTGCCCACAGCCATATCGGAAGATGAGATCAGGAAAATCCGTCCGGAGGCGGTATGCTTTACGGTCTGCGCGAAAGAACCCGAAAGCCTGAAACCGATCCTGGACTATCTGAGACAGTTTGCAGAGGTTTCCGACCGGATCGCGCTGACACAGCCAAGGCACCTGGACGCCGCACGCAGGGCGGTTTCGCATATGAAAGACGCGCTGGCGACGCTGGAGAACTATACGCCGGATGTGGCGGCCACAGACCTCCAGGCGGCACAGAACGCCCTGAGCGAGATTACGGGCGAAAACGCGGACGAGAAACTGCTGGACCGTGTGTTTTCCCGTTTCTGCGTCGGAAAATGAGATCAGATCAGGGGAGAGTTCGTTATGAATGAATATCAGAAAGTGGTCCGGGGCAGGGACAGCCTCAAAAAACTGCCCGTATTGATGCAGAAGACCGGGATCACCAGGCCGATGATCGTCGGTATGGATCCGCTGACAGCGGTTCTGTTCAGGAAAGTTCCGGAACTGCTTTCGTCTCCCGTATTCTCATCCTTTCATGCCAATCCGGACCTGGATGATACGGAAGCCGGCGTCAGTCTGTTCAGACGGGAAAACTGCGACGGCCTGATTTCCATCGGAGGCGGATCGAGCATTGATACCGCCAAAGCGATCAAGGCCAGAATCAACGCGGATTCTGCGGAAGACGTCATTCATAACCGGCTGGCCATTCAGAACGAATGTCCCCATATCGCCGTGCCCGGAACCGCCGGGACAGGCTCGGAAGCGACCCAGATTGCGGTCGTCTATGTCAACGGAAGCAAAGTCAGCCTGAACCATCCGGCGCTGAAACCGGACGGTGTTGTGCTGGACGCGGGGCTGCTGGACACATTGCCGCCCTATCATAAAAAATCATGCGCCCTGGACGCGCTTGCCCAGGGAATTGAAAGCTACTGGAGCCGCGGCTCGAACGACGACAGCAAAGTACACGCGTATCTGGCAATCATCGGTGTACTGGACAACCTGAAAGCCTACCTGGAAGGGGATCCGCATGCCGCGGATGAGATGCTTGACGCCAGCTATCAGAGCGGAAAAGCCATTCAGATTACCCGAACAACCGCGGCCCACGCCATGTCCTATATGCTGACGAAAAAACTGGGCCTTGCCCACGGGCATGCCTGCATGCTGACCCTGCCCGTATTATGGGAAATGATGCAGGACCATGAAGAAATGCAGGACACGCTGAACGACCTCAGCGCCAAGATGAGGCTTGGCAATATGCAGATGGTGCCGCGGCTTTTGAAAGGCATCATGTATGACCTTGAAATGAGCATTCCGGAGATGCCGGAGGAAGCAATGATGGAAGAGCTTGTATCATCCGTCAATACGGAACGGCTGAACAATCATCCTGTTGCGATGACCCGCGAAGAGATCAGGGAAGCGTACAGACGGGCCATGACACCGTTATGCGGGAATGAGAAACAGGCCTGCCTGGACATCTGGAGATATTACGGGAGGGGATAAGGGATGGCGGATACGGTTCATGCGGGACATCGCGAAAAGATGCGGAAAAGATTTATCCGGGACAAGGGTTTTGAGAATTTTGAGGATCATCAGATCCTTGAACTGCTTTTGTTCTACGCCAACACGAGAAGCGATACCAATCCGCTGGCCCATGAACTGCTTGACGCTTTCGGAAGCCTGAAGGGCGTACTGGAAGCCCGGCCGGAGCAGCTGATGCAGATCAAGGGGATCGGCGAGCAGCAGGCGACGCTGATCAGCATGGTGGTTCCGCTGACCCGCGTCTGGCACCGGTGCGCGATGACCGTTCCCGACCGGATCGGGAACAGCAGGGAAGCGGAAAACTACTGTCTGTCCATTCTCGCGGGAGAAAGAACGGAACGCTTCTATGTGGTCTGCATGAACGCGAAATGCAATGTGCTGGGAAGAAGGAAAATCTCAGAGGGTTCCTTAAGCGAAGTATCGGCTTATCCGCGGATGGTGATGGAAACTGCCCTGAATTATAACGCCCACAGCGTGCTCCTGTGCCACAACCATCCCGGCGGCACCTGCGCTCCGTCCCCGGAAGACATTTCGTCCACCATTCAGCTGCAAAGGCTCCTGAACGGCGTGGGGATCCTGGTGCTGGATCACATTATTGTTGCCGGCGACAGGACCTACAGCATGATCCAGCACGGTGATATCGATTACCGGATTAAGGGAAGGTAAACGAATGAAAGGGAAAAAACATACTATACGGAAACTGATCATCGGCCTGATAGTCCTGCTGGTTGTTTTGTATGCCGGCGTTGCGGCAATGGTATGTATACGGGAAGGGAGCGTGCTGAAAACAGTGCCCGCTGCGGAAGACTATGACGCGATTATCGTACTGGGGGCCCAGGTGAAGCCGGACGGCAGTCCGAGCGTTCAGCTCAGCTGGCGCCTGGATGCCGCCTATGAAGCCTGGACCCGGAAAAATGTGCCGGTCGTGGTATGCGGAGCACAGGGAAAGGACGAACCGATGCAGGAGGCGGAAGCCATGTCGCTGTACCTGGAAAACAAAGGCGTGCCTGCGGCAGATATCCTGAAAGATCCCGATTCATTTAATACCAACCAGAATCTGCAGAACGCAGCGAAGCTTCTACAGGACCTCCCGGGGATTCAAAGGGTGATGATCGTAACAAGCGATTATCATGTCCCGAGGGCCATGGCGCTCGCCCGGGATCTCGGGTTTGACGCCTGCGGCATGGGCAGTCCCTGCAAACAGGAATACTGGATCAAAAACCACGCCAGGGAAGCGCTGGCATGGTGCAAGTACTGGGCCAGGAAGTACCTGCATCTGCCGCTGGAGTAAAAGATGAATACTGAAGAGATGAGATCCTGCCTGATCCGGAACGGGATTCCGTTCCGGGATGAACTGCCCGAAAAACTGTATATCTATTTCAGCCTGCTGAAGGATTGGAACAGCAGGATGGATCTAACTGCCGTGACAGACGACGAAGAAATGACGGACAAGCATTTTATCGACAGCCTTACGGTTTTGAAAACCGGTATTCTCCCGGAAAGCGGAAAAATGATCGACGTCGGGACAGGCGCGGGTTTTCCAGGTATGGTGCTGGCCATGGCCTGCCCGGACATGGAAGTGACACTGCTTGATTCCCAGCAGAAACGGCTGGCTTTTCTTGATCACGTCAGGCGTGAAACGGATACGAATAACACCGTAATCATCCACGCCCGGGCCGAAGACGGCGCACGGAAACCGGAGCTGAGGGAACAGTTTGATATTGCCGCCGCGAGGGCGCTGGCGCCGATGAACGTCCTGTGCGAATATCTTCTGCCGTATGTGAAAACCGGCGGGTACGCCCTGTGCTGGAAAGGCCCCGCCCTGAAAGAAGAATTGGAGAGCGGACGTAAAGCCGCCCGGCTTCTCGGCGGACAGCTTGAAATGCCCCTGTCCTGTCCCGTGCAGGGCAGGGACTGGAAACATATGATCCTGCCGATCCGGAAGATCAGCCGTACCGCGTCGGCTTATCCGCGAAAAGCGGGCGTGCCGAAAAACAAACCGCTGGGTTTATGAAACTGACGACCGGTCTCTTGACGCATTTTTCGACAGGATGATATACTATGCGAAACGCGGTTGTGGTGGAATGGCAGACACCGGGGACTTAAAATCCCCTGCCCATAAAGCGTGCGGGTTCGAGTCCCGCCAACCGCACAGAACAGCGCCCCGTGTGATATCAGTACACGGGGCGCTTTTTTGCATAAAGCAGAGATCCCTATTCTGCTTCAAAAGGGAACACAAGTTCGGTGATGGTGCCGAGCTTAGAACTGATCCATCCGATCCTGCCGTTTTCCAGCCTGATCCGGAACCAGAGGCCGGGAGAAACATCGAGGACTTCATATTCAGCGGAAGCGGAAGCGTGGCCGATGACTCTGCCGGAAGCTGTCGGTTCGCTCCGTACATTCGGACTGTCTGACGAACGAACGGTAAAGCGCATAGAAACTACCTCGGCGGACTGGCTTTCGGCAGAAGCAGCGATTGAACTGATAAACCACTGTTTCATCTGATAGATCCGGCTGTCAAATGAAGTCTGCGCAGCCTGGAGTTCTTCCAAACGGTTCCTCAGTGCCTCAAGTTCGCTTTCTTTTTCGGACAGTTCGTCCGAAAGGCTGCTGCTTTCGCCGGCACGCCGGACAATATCGGCTTTCAGTGCCTCAATCTGTCCTTCACGATTCACCAGATCGGCATTCAGTGTATCAATCTGTCTGTCCTTTTCTGCCAGTTGATCATTCAGCGCTTTAATCTCAACATTTTTGGCGGCAATATCGGCATTTAAACGGTCAATTTCATCGGATACAGCACTGTCTGCTGCGGACAGAGGATGCGGATCAGGCTCCTGAACGGAAACAGGTTCGGGTTCGGCATTTTTAGCATTCAGATCAGCGGTCAGGGCGGCGATGGTCCGGTCCTTGTTTTCTGTGTCCTCGGTAAGGAGCCGGATCTGTTCGTCTTTCTCACTGACTGACGCGGTCAGGGAAACGATCAGGGCGTCCTTGTCAGCAGCGTCCGCTGAAAGGTCTTTGATGCGGGATTTATAATCCGTGACGGAAGCATTCAGCGCAGCATTCTGCTGTTCTTTTGCGCCGGCGCTGTCAGAAAGGACGGCGATCTCAGCATCCCTGTCGTCCAGTTCTTTTTCAAAGGCTGTTATCCGGACGCTTTTTTCGGCCAGATCGGTTTCAAGGTCTTCGATCCGGCTGTTTTTGTCCGCCAGTTCTGTTTCCAGTTTTTTGACCTGTTCATTCGCGGCGGATAACTCATTTTCAAGGGAAGCGATCCCGTCATTCCGTACGGCAAGGTCCTGCTGAAGGCCGGCAATCAGGGATTCTTTCTCTTCAAGGCCGGTATTGAGCGATTCAATCTCGTCGGTGCAGCCGGTAATCTTCTCTTCCGCATTCCGAAGCTGTTCAGTCAGGGCGGAAACATCCGAATTCATTTCCATCAGCTGCTTTTCACGGCTGTCGACGACAGAATGAAGGTCATTGACCTGTGAATGATGACGGCTGTTGGCGCTGACATACAGAACCGCGAAAACAACGGATAATATCAGCAGCAAAGAGATGATGATCCCTGTCAATCCTTTTTTCATATGATCACAGCCTTTCTGAAGCAGATG
>CAZUXV010000034.1:0-1507 GCA_964624445.1 uncultured Oscillospiraceae bacterium
TTTCAAACAATTCTCCCGAGTATATGCCCGGAACAGGGTCCGTCAGATACTCTTCAATCATATCCCGGGCCTGTTTATCTGCTTTTTGAATGCTTTCACGGACGGTTCCGGGATTCACTGAACATATGGAATGGAACAGAGATAATAAAGTATATTCTGACTGATCATCGATGACAGCGTATTCGGGAATTAATGTGGATACAGCTGTAATCATATCCCCCTGTTCATACAGATCAATTGTTTCAATCCGATTGTCCGATAAACCCGAAAATGAGAACGATACGTCAAGATATCGGTCCGCAGATGCATAGACTGCATAAAGCATAAAAACAATGATCAGGCAGATAACTCTTTTCATTTTTCTCCTCTAATACGATCTGCAATTACAGTCATTCCTGCTCAGGGACATCCAGCGGCGCAGTTTCTCCTTCCGCTTCAGAGGATTCCTGCGATTCGTCATTTCCCGGAACGGTTTCAACGACTTCTGTTGCAGTTCCGGGTTCCTCATCGTAATGATGTATCATAGATGCGGCATTGCTGATCCAGTCTGTAATATACGGATCAAGGACTGTTTCTTTTTCGGTTCCGACCGGAACAGGATCAATAATCTCGAAAGGCATAAACAGCCAGGGCGCTGCAGTTTTGAATTTCCCCTGAATATGCATCGCTGATTCACCCTGTTTGACCTCGGCGCCGATTTCAAGCGTTGTGGCACTGTTTTGAGCGTATTTACTTGAATAATGAAGATCGATATTGATATCCGTTTCTGTATAATCAGGCAGTATTGTCAGATCGGAATCAGCCGGCAGATATTTTGTATCCTGCAGGATCCTGATATCATAATGATTGATCTCATGCGTCTTTTCGTCTTTCTCATATGTTTCATTCGATTTGACGATATCTATCCTGACGGCAATATTTTCCTTTTCTTTTTCAGGATCGGCGTTGAGCCGGGCAAACCATGCAGACTGTTCATAAGTCTGCTGTTTCAGTTTTTCCACCTCAGGAAATGCCGCAACCATAATCTGTCCAGTCTTTCGGATTGTAATGACCGTCAGTTGGTCAACGGTTTCAATGTCAACAGACTGGCAGCCTGTGGTACGTTCATCAAGCGGCAGTTCAAGACGGAAACGCAGTACATCGCCGATTGCCGAAACCCTTTTGGACATCCTTACAGGCTGATCAATCTGGAGCGCATGAAGCGCGTCCAGATAGAAATACAGCAGATTTCCGTTCAGATACGTTTTTTTCTCCTCATCCGTCATGACTGTATCCAGCAGTGCAGTCACTTCCGGATCCTTAACAAAATCCCCGATCAGTTTGACGCTCTGCTCATAAATGCTGTCCATTGGTATTTCGTATGAAAAATCAAGCGCAGAAAGACCGTTCTCCATTTTAACGGTATCAGCCGTCACGGTGAATTCAGCCAGCCACAATTCGAGTTGATTCTGATACTTCTGCAGAACCGGTTCCCATTTGTCCTTTCTGATATTTTCCGGCAGTTTGA
>CAZUXV010000034.1:1517-19843 GCA_964624445.1 uncultured Oscillospiraceae bacterium
AATTCCAATTTTTATCAGCTGAATTATGTTGCTGCCATAAACGGAGCACCTGTACGACGTACACTTGATAATGTGATCATTGACAATAACGGTTTGATTGACATTCAGGTTTGTCCTTTCTGATATTTTCCGGCAGTTTGATGATATTGGCGATAAAAGAAGAAGCAGAACCGTTTTCTCCCGATTCCGGAAAAAGAGAAGCAAGAATCTGGCTCAGAACGGGAAATGCAAGAATTTTCCCCTGGACCATGTCGCTTCTGAGATAGTAGATACCGTCTTTCCGATAGACTTCACTCAATGCCGTCTGTTCATCCCGGTCGTTGGTCTGAAACACATAATAATGCAGGTCATCTCCGGAACGAATTCCGCGTACAGCCCATTCGGCGTCAGTAATGGCCTTCATAAACGGTGTTCCGTACTTTTCGCCTTCTTCAGAAACAGAGAAAGAACCTTTCAGACCGCTTCCGATGGAAAGCTGATTGTTCATTTTTTCAGGAAGCGTGTATCCTGCGGCCTGACAGCTGCCCGTTATGAAAACAATCAACAGCACGATAACGGAAATAACTCTTTTTTTCATGGTTCTGATCTCCTAAAACAATGATTGCACAAGCGCATTCCAGACCTCATCCGGAATGTCGCTGTTAAAAAACTCCAAATCCTCTGCAGGAAGCGAAAGCAGTTTCCGGATCAAAGCACCTGAAAGCAGATCCTGAATCTGTTCATAATCCGTAACAATGCCCTCTTCACTGATTCCACTTTCCTGAACAGTCATGATTTCAGGCACTGTCAGGTTCTCTCCGGTTGAAATCTGCACAGTGTATTCAGTGCGGGTTAATACTATTTTACCTGAATAATTCGCAATTTCAATAGTTCCAAAGAATTCAGAAGGTTTTTCTTTCTGTATTGACGGAACAATGATCATTTTTGATTCATTCCCGTCCTGTTTTTCCGAATAGTTTATATCGCCTTTCAGCATGTTTTCCGCAAAGGTCAGATCTGCTTTGAAACCGGTTTTTTTCTTGATTTGTCCTTCCCTGAAATCCAGCTGCAAATCCCATTTAATGCTTTGGCTTTCCTGACTTCCGGTATCCGCATCACGTTCATAGGTAAGATTATACTTGTCATATCCTGTTACTGAAGGGGTTTTAAGCGTCAGATGGTCCTTCTTTCCTTCGTCTGATCTCCTGCACCTCCAGACCACAGACACTTTCCGTATTGATTCTTCGGAAAAACCGGCTTTTCCGTCATAATTGATCCTGAGGAGCCGGTTATCCTGATCATATAAAAGAACGATCTTTTGCGTTCCTATAAACAGCAATCGCTCAATAAATCCCTTGCATTCGGAAGAAGCAACAAGATCGGCTGAAACCGCAGGAAACTGATCTGAAACATACTGTTCAGGCAGGGAAATCGTAATTCGTTTCACTGCTTTCCCGTAACCGCTGAAATTCAGGCTTACAGAAGATTCTTTTGCAAATTCGCTGAACGCTTCGGCGGATTTTTCAAATGCAGGATAAAGATCGTCCAGCAGTTTGTTCAGCATAAAAAACTGATCATTGATGAATGAGAAAACGCCGGCATTTTCTTCACGGTCTTTCTCATGCTGAACAACGACCGTATCCGGACTGACGGAGTAAACAGTATTCTGAATGTTGCCTATTGTTGTTTCAATATATGAATAGACAGGCTCCTGATCAATCATTACAGTGGTTTCTGACATTTTTCCGTCTGTTTTCACCGCCAGCGACAAATGCTTCAGCAACCGGTTCAGGTTGTCTTTTCTTTCTTCGCCGAACCGGGCAATCGTTTTATATTCCGGTGAAGAAATGATCATTGAAACAGACGTGTTTGTTTCGCCGGTCATCAGGAAATCCGGTGTGATCTCTTCTGCATAAGCATGGCACAGAATCACCGTAAGCATCAGTACGAAAACAAAACAGACCAAACCGGATCCGATCCTGTTCTTCATATTGTTCCCTCCTCTGATGCAGTATCTTCGAAAAATGTCCTGATCAGATCCATCGCGGTCCCGGCAGACGGACATCTGTTGATTTCATCCCGAAACCTGGCGGATCCTTTTAATCCCCTGATATACCATCCGATATGCTTCCGCATTTCCCTGACAGCAATATGTTCGGGCTTTGTTTCCAGCATCATATGATAATGCCTGAAAATCATTTCGCTCCGTTCCTCCCGGGACGGAACGGTTTTTATTCTGCCGACCTTCAGATCGTTGATTTCCCTGAATATCCAGGGATTACCCATAGCTCCTCTGCCGATCATAACACTGTCCGTTTTTGATTGCTTCTGTCTGTCCAGCGCGTCTTCAGCCGTAAAAATATCCCCGTTTCCGCAAACCGGAATGCTGACGCTCCTTTTTACTTCAGCAATCAAATCCCAGTCAGCTTCACCGCTGTACTGCTGTTCCCTTGTTCGTCCGTGGACGGTAATGGAACAGATTCCTGCGTCTTCCGCCATTTTTGCAAATTCAATGACATTGATATGCTCTTTATCGTATCCTGTCCTCATTTTGACACTGACCGGAATAAGGGATTCCCTGACCGCTTTCTTCATCATGCTGAAAGCAGTTTCCGGTGTTCGCATCAAACCGCATCCCTCTCCGGACGGAGCGATTTTTTTTGCAGGGCATCCCATGTTCAGGTCAATTCCATCATAAATCCCAAGCCGTGAAATGCGTTTTACTGCTTCAGCAACAACATCCGGTTCCCTTCCGAAAAGCTGTAGAATCAGCCTGGGTTCATGTTTTCCCCGGATCATCAGCTCTTTTGTCGCCCGCTGTTCCGGTGCACACAGATATCCCATCGCGCTGATCATCTCGGTATAAGCCAGATCGCATCCCTGTTCATAACACAGCGTTCTGAAAATATGGTCTGTGATTCCGCACATTGGCGCAAGTCGGGTTTCAAACATCGTTATCTCTTTCTCGGGAACATCGATATCCTTTGGGGGCAATCAGAATAAGCAGTCAATTCTGCCATCATACGAGGGCCTTTCGTTTCAGGAAAAACCGGAATGTCCGACGGTTCCTGTCCCTTGAGATTCCATTTTTCCGGTATTTCTGTCGGCAGCATGATCTGATTCCTGTCATTGATCAGCGGCAAGTCGCACACAGCCCTGGCGAAATCATTTCCTGATACGGGCATACTCAGTAAACGGTTTGCCTTCATAAACGCAATCCCATGATGATGGGTTTCTTCAGCGTAAATACTTCCGTTCTGTATGTACCTGATCATATCCTGATCGTTCCAGGAACCGCTCAGGCCGACTAACTGATTCATGTTCATGTCTTCCGGAGTTTTATATGGAGAACCTTCTTTCCAGTCTGCAGCAACATATGCTGTACCTGTTTCCGGAAGGAAAACTCCGATACATACGTTAATAGGTTCTTTGCATTGTACGGTGATCGTTTCATTATCAACGGACAGCATTAGCGTCTGTTTACGTATCATTAACAGATACCTGCCGGGAATCAGATAATTGATCCTGATTCCGTTTTCATTCATTGAAACAGCATGAGTATATGCGGAAGCTACTGCCCTGCACAGCCTTGAATACAGTTTTGCCGGATCTGAGGGGGGATCAAAACTGTCCGTGACTGAATTGATCCGTTGCGACTCTTTAATGATTTCCCGATTCAGACAGTCATCAAGTCCGTTAAATATGATTCTGATCAGTTCCGTTAGCGCCCATGAGGATTCAGCAACTGCCATCTGGGCTGCAAACGCTTCTGTCCATGCACACAGCGCCTGGTTGCTGATCTTTTGATCAGACGCGTTCCCTGATAAATAAGGATTGCCGGTGACACCGCCGCATAGTGCGTGATGGTGTTTCAGCAGGTAAGCCCATACAGTTTTTCCTGCTGACAAATCCCTGCTGTGACCGCTGTATATTCCGGCAAACAAAGAATATCTGACACCGTCTGCAAGCATTTCTGAATGATTGATCAGCCTCTCTTTCTGATCATATTCAATCAGATCTGGTCTGATCCCGGAAGAAAAGTCAGGTAGTCTGGTTTCTTTCTGACCGATTGGAATAGACTGCTGAAAAGTATGCAGCGCTGTAGTCCAGTCAAAGGATTCTGCGCGTAACCTGGCACAAAGCCTAAGTGCGGATTTAATGCCTGTTGCACGATAATAAAGCACAAGGAATTCCATCAGATCAGCGGGGCGGAATAATATTCCGTCCTGCAGGATCAGATTGTCATACTCAATTTCAAAATAACGCAGCCAGTCAGATAACCTTTTCAGCAGTCTTTTGTCTGTATTGTATTCAAACAGCGCAAAAAGAGAACGTGCAGTATCAATCTGATCGGATACATTGCCGCCGAATGCTCCGTTTTCCGTTTCTTCTGACATCCGGATAATCTGTTTTGTTACAGGTTCATCCAGCGGTTTGTTTTTGATCAGACAGGCCAGTCTGAACAAGCCCTCCCAAAGGCAGGGCTTATCAAAATACTGATTTGCTTTCTGATACAGGTTCTTCAGACGTTCATCCGAGACTCTGACTGTTCCGGAGGCCGGAAAACAATTCGGAACAGTCATGATCGGAGAACGTGAAAAAACAGGTTTAAGAGGCATTGTTACTTGGTTCCGAACAGGCGGTCGCCAGCGTCTCCGAGTCCGGGTACAATATAACCGTGATCGTTGAGATGGTCATCCAGGGCCGCAACATAAATATCCACATCGGGATGATCTTTCTGGATCCTTTCGATCCCTTCCGGCGCAGCGATCAGATTTACAAGCCTCATATGATGGCAGCCTCTTTGTTTGATAAAATTGATCGCGGCACTGGCGCTTCCGCCTGTTGCAAGCATGGGGTCAAGAATGAGCAGTTCCCGGTTCTCACTGTCCTCGGGAAGTTTGCAGTAATACTCCACGGGCTCGAGGGTTTTGGGATCCCTGTACAGACCGATATGTCCGACCCGGGCTGCAGGAACCAGGTTGATAACGCCGTCCACCATGCCCAGTCCGGCACGAAGAATCGGTACGATCCCCAGTTTCTTTCCGGAAAGCACTTTGCATTTGCAGGTTGTAATAGGAGTTTCCACTTCGACTTCTTTTGTTTCAAGATCCCTGGTCACTTCAAATACCATCAGCATCGCAATTTCTGACAGCAGTTCCCTGAATTCTTTTGTGCCGGTATTCTTGTCGCGCATAATGCTCAGTTTGTGCTGGATCAGAGGATGATCGAATACGACTACTTTACTCATGGACTGGTTCCTCCCCACAATGATTTCACGGTATTATACCCTTCTGATTATTTTATCAGAAATACCGTTCCTTTTCAATGATTCATTGTCTGTTTTTCGCTTTTCATTGACACGTTCTGATCCAGATTTTATAATCATTCCTGAATGAGACAGGGGGGGTGTGATCATGTCGTCGATCCCATATTCCCGCTATATTTTCGGAACAATCCCCTGG
Organism: uncultured Oscillospiraceae bacterium; assembly: GCA_964624445.1. GTDB lineage: Bacteria > Bacillota > Clostridia > Christensenellales > Aristaeellaceae > Aristaeella. The sequence continues at coordinate 6,962 of CAZUXV010000034.1, forward strand.
TACAGTTTTCTTATTGTAACCGGCGTTATCGTTGCCGTAATTCTCGCCTGCCGGGAGGAGGAACGTACCGGCCTTCCGAAAGATACCGTGATTGATCTGGCGCTGTGGCTTATCCCTTTCGGTATCATCGGTGCAAGAATCTATTATGTGGTTTTTTCCTGGGATCAGTTCCGCGGTGATTTCCTCTCCGTTTTCAGAATCTGGGAAGGCGGTATCGCCATTTACGGCGGAATTATCGCAGGGCTGATTGTTCTTCTTCTCTTCTGCAGGAAGCGTCGTCTCTCTGCATTCACGTTATGTGATATCATCGCGCCGGGCCTGGTATTTGCCCAGGCGGTCGGCCGCTGGGGGAACTGGTTCAATATTGAGGCCTATGGTCTGCAGGTTACGGATCCCGCGCTTTGCTTTTTTCCCTTTGCTCTTCTGGTACCCGCCGAAGGAAATACCTGGCATCTGGCGACGTTCTTCTATGAATCTGTCTGGAATATGCTTGCTTTCGTTTTCCTGATGATTGGAAGGAGAAAGTGCCTGCGTGCCCGCGGGGACGTCTTCTGTTTTTATCTCCTTCTTTATGCATCAGGGCGCCTTGTGATTGAGGATCTCCGTCTTGATTCTCTTTACGCAGCATCCTCTGTCCGAATCAGCCAGCTGCTCAGCATCCTGATCTGTCTGTTTGTCATTATTCGTTATACGGTTTTACTTCACAGACAGAAACGGCTCGCAGCGCCGCTCAGATTCATCGTTCTGCCCCTCTCTTCTGCCGCGTCCGTACTTGCGCTTGTTTACGCTTTGTTCGGTACATTTTCCGCCGGCTGGCCCGTTCTCCGATCCTTCATTTTCCTGACAGGTTACGCCCTTTTGATGATTGTTTCCCTTTTTCTGCTTCATCATGCATTATTGCTTCCGGAGGTTCGCAATGCCGACAACGAAGCTTAAAAACGCTTTATACCGTATCGCTCTCCCTTTTTTCGCGCCGAACTGTCCCAGGCATCCGGTCACATCTGTATCCGGCCGTGATCCTGTCTGTATTCGTGATCTTGAATCCCTGCACCGTAAACACCATGTCCTGGGTTCAGCCGTCCTTCTAACATCCCCGGAACAGTACAGCCTTATCTGCACATCTTCTGAAAATCCGAAACATTCTGCCTGTCCGGAAACCCTTTTTCGTGTTGCTTCCATCACCAAAACGGCAACCGCTGTACTTTGTGTTCGTTTGATGGAGAAAGGAACACTTAATCCCGATCGTCTGGTAAGTGAATACTTTACAAATGAGTCCGCCCGATCCGCACTGGATGGTATTACCCTTCGCCATCTTCTTTCCCATACATCCGGCATCATTGATCCGTCCGGTCTCGAATCCGCCGTAAATGAAGGTGCTCCGTTTACGGATCTCCTGCCCTCTTCCCGACGCTTTCAGCCCGGCAATTCTTTCCATTATTCGAATTTCGGTTTCGGCCTCATCGGCTGCATACTGGAATCTGTATTCAACGCACCGGTCGGACAGGTTTTCCGCGATCATTTGTTTGAACCGCTTCGGATGAATGCCACACTTGAAGCGTGTCTCCTTCCGTCTGAAAGGATTATGCCTGTAACCCGCGTTCTTCCGTACAGGAAAGACCGGGATATCACGGTTACCTCCCTCGGTTCACGGCCCCTTCTTTCTCCTGACCCTCTGCGTCATTACGGTCATACTGCCGGCAGTATGTATACAGATATCCTGTCACTTCAGAAATTACTCAATGTCCTGATCTTTAAAGACAACGACAGCCTTTCCGAACGCTGGAAAAAAGAAATCCTACTTGAACACGCTTCCTACGGAAGTCTTTCCCCGACCCTTTCCTACGGTCTGGGTCTGCTCCGGATTTCCGATCCTGCCCTTTCCGACGGAATCATTTTCGGACACCAGGGATTTGCTTATGGATGCGTGGACGGCGCTTTCTGGGAAGAAAACACCGGACGCAGCGTGATCATGCTGAACGGCGGCGCTGATGAGGCCAGGACCGGACGCCTTGGACTTCTGAACAGGGATATCCTTCATTGGGCCTTCCGGAAGGAGATGGCCGCATGGTAACAATCGTGGAAACAGAACTTATACGGGCATTCTGCTGTATCCGGCTGGATAACGGTACCCGCTGGTGGATCCGGCAGGAGGATCTGCCGTTGTCAGGATTTCACGAAGGATTGTCTTATGACGAAGAGTCTTTTCGGCATCAGCTGCGTCTCTGCCAGTATCCCAGGGCGCTGAATCATGCCGTTTCGATGCTGGCGCGCCGTCCCTGCAGCCGAAAAGAGATTGCCGACCGGCTGAAACGCCTCCGCTATACGGAAGAGGTCGCTGATCTTGTCTTATACAAGCTCGAAAAAGAAAACCTCATTGATGACGCCGCCTTCTGCGACCAGTGGATCCGCTACCGTCTTTCCTCGAAATACGGTCCTTCCGTTATTCGCCGTGAACTGCGGATCAAAGGGATCCCTCCGGAAATGATTGACAAAGCTTTTGAGGCGTTTGACCGGAATGAAGAAGAAGAGAACGCCATGAAACTTGCAGTCAAAGTGTGGAAGCGGGTCGGCACCGCCGGGGATAATCGAAAGAACCGTCAGAAAGTGATCGCTTCCCTCGTCAGGAAAGGATACGGATGGGAGACTGCCCGTTCCGCCTGTGAAAAAGCTGAAAATGAAACAGAATAAAAGAACTGCCCGGGAATCATTCCCGGGCAGTTTTCTGTCCGTTTCACTGATTATTTCTTGCCGGCAATGGCAGCCTGGGCGGCAGCCAGCCGAGCGATCGGGACACGGAAGGGAGAGCAGCTCACGTAGTCAAGTCCGATCCGGTGGCAGAATTCCACAGAGCTCGGGTCGCCGCCGTGCTCGCCGCAAATGCCGATATGCAGCTTCGGATTGACGCGTCGTCCCTTCTCGATAGCCATTTCCATCAGCTTGCCGACGCCGTTCTGATCCAGTCTGGCGAAGGGATCGCTTTCGAAGATCTTGGATTCATAATAGGCGGTCAGGAACTTGCTGGCGTCGTCACGGCTGAAGCCGTAGGTCATCTGGGTCAGGTCGTTCGTACCAAAGCAGAAGAAATCTGCTTCCTTTGCGATTTCATCCGCAGTCAGCGCGGCTCTTGGGATTTCGATCATCGTGCCGACCTCATATTCAAGCTTCACACCGGCCGCCGCGATTTCAGCATCGGCGGTTTCCACAACAGTCTTCTTGACATACTTCAGTTCCTTGATCTCGCAGACCAGCGGGATCATAATCTCAGGCCTCACGTTCCATTCCGGATGTTCTTTCTGGGTCTTGATCGCGGCACGGATCACAGCTTTGGTCTGCATCCTTGCAATCTCAGGATAGGTAACGGCCAGACGGCATCCGCGGTGACCCATCATCGGGTTGAATTCATGCAGGGAAGCGATCAGGTTCTTGATGTCCTCAACCGTCTTGCCCTTGGTATCGGCCAGCAGTTTGATCTCCTCTTCTGTCGTGGGAACAAACTCATGCAGCGGAGGATCCAGGAAGCGGATGCATACCGGATATCCTTCCAGCGCTTCATACAGTTTCTCAAAGTCGCCCTGCTGATAAGGAAGAATCTTATCCAGTGCAGCTTCACGCTCTTCAGGCGTATCGGAGCAGATCATTTCACGGAACGCGGCGATACGTTCCGGTTCAAAGAACATATGCTCGGTACGGCAAAGGCCGATGCCTTCGGCGCCCAGTTCACGGGCTTTGCGTGCGTCAGTGGGCGTGTCGGCGTTTGTGCGGACCTTCAGCCTGCGGTATTTATCGGCCCAGGCCATGATGCGTCCGAACTCTCCGGCGATCTTCGCGTCCACGGTCGGGATCAGTCCGTCGTAGATGTTGCCCGTGGTGCCGTCGATTGAGATACAGTCGCCTTCATGGAAGGTCTTTCCGGCCAGAGTAAACTTTTTGTTTTCTTCATCCATTGCAATCTCACCACATCCGGAGACGCAGCAGGTTCCCATGCCGCGCGCAACAACTGCCGCATGGCTTGTCATACCGCCGCGCACGGTCAGGATGCCCTGTGCGCTCTTCATACCGGTGATGTCTTCGGGAGAAGTCTCCAGACGGACCAGGACAACTTTTTCTCCGCGGTTTGCCCAGGCTTCGGCGTCTTCAGCAGTGAAGACGATCTTGCCGCAGGCGGCTCCGGGAGACGCACCCAGTCCCTTGCCGATAGGCGTTGCTTTCTTCAGGGCAGCGGCGTCAAACTGAGGATGCAGCAGCGTGTCCAGATTGCGGGGATCAATCATGGAAACGGCTTCTTCTTCAGTCCGCATTCCTTCGTCGACCAGATCGCACGCGATTTTCAGCGCGGCCTGAGCGGTACGCTTGCCGTTTCGGCACTGGAGCATATAAAGCTTTCCGTTTTCAACGGTGAATTCCATGTCTTGCATATCCCGGTAATGATTCTCCAGCAGGCTGCATACCTTTTCAAAATCAGCATATGCTTCAGGGAACTGATCTTTCATCTGGGAAATCGGCATGGGCGTACGGACGCCGGCGACGACATCTTCACCCTGGGCATTAACCAGGAATTCACCCATCAGTTTGTTCTCTCCGGTGGCGGGATCGCGGGTAAAGGCAACACCGGTACCGGAGTTGTCGTTCAGGTTGCCGAATACCATGGGCATAACATTAACCGCTGTGCCCCAGCTGTACGGAATGTCATTGTCGCGGCGGTATACGTTTGCCCGCGGGTTGTCCCAGGAGCGGAATACAGCTTTGATCGCGCCCATCAGCTGCTCTTTGGGATCAGACGGGAAATCTGTGCCGATCTTGGCTTTGTACTCAGCCTTGAACTGTCCGGCCAGCTCCTTAAGGTCTTCAGCCGTCAGTTCGACGTCGTAGGTGACGCCCTTCTTTTCTTTCATTTCATCAATCAGCTGTTCAAAATACTTCTTGCCGACTTCCATAACAACGTCGGAGTACATCTGAATAAATCTGCGATAGCTGTCGTAAACGAAACGGGCAAATTTTGGATCGCTGTTTCCGGCGATCATCGCCTCAACAACCTGGTCATTCAGGCCGAGGTTCAGGATCGTATCCATCATGCCGGGCATGGAAGCACGTGCGCCGGAACGGACAGAAACAAGCAGCGGATTTTTCAGGTCGCCGAATTTCTTGCCGTTGATCTCTTCCATCTTGGCAATATATTCAATGATCTGCGCCTGAATTTCATCGTTGATCTGACGGCCGTCTTCATAATACTGTGTGCAGGCTTCGGTGGAGATGGTAAAGCCCTGCGGGACCGGCAGGCCGACCTTGGTCATCTCAGCCAGGTTCGCGCCTTTGCCGCCAAGCAGTTCACGCATGGTAGCGTCGCCTTCTGTGAAGAGGTACAGATATTTTTTGGACATGAAATAATTCCTCCCCGATATTTTTCGCAGATCGGACTGCCCGCTACGGAAATCCGACGCTCTTTGTATTACTTTATTATATAGTCGTACACTATACAATGCAAGCATTTTCTGGTAAATATGTTGCGATTTTGTTAAGAATCAGGATTCAGTATGCCCTCAGTGTTTTGATTTCATTTCGTCAGCTGCCTGGAGCAGACTGGATGCATAAGTTTTTGTTTCGGGTGTGATACCGTCTGCCCCGCTGATCATCCGGCTTATCTCACAGATTCTACCGTCCCTGTCCAGTTCGGCGACCCTGGTCACGGTCCTTCCCTCCGCAACAGATTTGGATACCAGATAATGGTAGTCCGCCGCCGCAGCAATCTGGGGAAGATGTGTTACACAGATAACCTGCCGGCTGCGTGATATCGTAATCATTTTTTCTGCAACATTCTGGGCCATTCTTCCGCTGATTCCCGTATCGATCTCGTCAAACACCATGGATTCAACGCCGGTTTGACTCGACTCAAGCGATTTGATCGCCAGCATGATTCTGCTCAGCTCGCCGCCAGAGGCGATCTTTGCAAGGGGTTTAAGCGGTTCACCCGGATTCGGACTGATCAGGAATTCGATCCGGTCATCCCCGGTATCAGTGGGCATCAGCGGCCGTCCGGTCTCATTTTTCCTGAATTCCACTTTAAACCGGGTGTTTCCCATTCCGAGATCGTTCAGTTCTTTCATTATTCTCTTTTCAAACAAAAGAGCCAGTTCGTGTCTGGATTCCGACAGATCCCGCGCCGACTGGCGGTATGTTCCGAGAAGGCGTTTATGTTCTGAGGACATGATCTCTATCCTGTCTGCAAGATCCGCCAGCTGTCTGTATTCCGTTTCTGTTTTTTCCAGCACGTCCTGAAGGTCGTCTGCATCAGCGGAAAACTTTCTTTCCATCCGGTGGATCAGATCAAGACGGTTATCGGTTTTTTCGAGCGCTCCGGGTTCAATATCGGCACGCTGTGTCATCATCCCAATCTGATACGCGATTTCTTCGATTTCATAATAGGCAGCTTCACAGCGTTCGCTGAGGCTGCGGACTGTATCGTCCTTGTCCGCCAGCGCTTTCAGGAGATCAGAAGCTCCTTTGATCCCTGAAATGCCGGACATTTCTTCTCCGCCGGATAATCTTTCGTTTATATCACGAAGGGTTTGCGATTCCTTTTCCGCTTTTTCAAGCATTTTCCTTTTTTCAATCAGCGCCGACGCTTCACCCTGTTTGATATCAGCCTTCCGAAGCTCTTCAAGATCGCGTTCGAGGGAGCGCATACGCGATTCCCGGTTTTCATTCTGCCGGACCAGTTTCGCGTACGCCCTGTGATTGTCGATAAACTTTTCGTAGTCCTGGCGGACTTTTTCGAGAAGAGCAAGGTGCCTGTCATTTCCCATCTGGTCCAGAAATGCGAGATGCCGTTCCGGATCCATCAGAAACTGGTGCTCGCTCTGTCCGTGCAGGTCCATCAGGAAAACAGCCAGGTCCTTCAGCAGAGAAACGGGGATCATAACCCCGCAGACACGGCAGGTATTCTTTCCGCCCGCCGATATCTCCCGGTAAACCGTTACGGTTTCACCGTCAAAATCGATGCCTTCCCGCTCCATAAAAGCCTGTACGTCCGCATTGCCGCGCGTGTTGAATACGGCTTCCACGGAGGCTTTTTCACTGCCTGACCGGATCAGTTCCCTGTCCGCCCGGCCGCCCAGGATCAGATTGACGGAATCAACGACGATGCTCTTGCCGGCACCGGTTTCACCGGTCAGCACCTGCATCCCGCCGTGAAACCTGATAGTGGTTTCACCGATCAGCGCGACCTGTCGTATCGTCAAATATTCCAGCATGTTTTTTCTCCGGTAGTTAACGTTGTTCGGTCAGCCGACGGATCCGGGCGGTGATCTCCGCGGTGATTGTTTCATTTCTTGCGACAATAAAAATCGTATTGTCTCCGGCAATCGTTCCGAGGATTTCCGGCCATCCCAGATTGTCAAGCGCTTCTGCGGCCACGTTGGCGGATCCGCTTAACGTTTTGACAACAATCAGGTTCCCAGAGGCGTCCACGCTGACAAGTGAATCGGTCAGTATCCTGGTCAGTCTTTCGCTTACTGCGATTTCATGCCTTTCAGGTTTCGCATATTTAAAGCCGCCGTCTTTGGCCGCCACTTTGATCAGCCTCAGTTCACGGATATCCCGGGACACGGTTGCCTGCGTCACCTTATATCCCAGGGTCCTCAGTTCAGACGCCAGTTCCTCCTGTGTTTCGATATCGCCGGATGTAATCAGTCTGATAATCTCATTCTGTCTTTTTGTTTTCATCGTTTTTCCTCCGTCTGTCAGGATCCCCATTCGCTGAGTTTCATCCGGACCAGTCCGAAAAAATCATAGGGGTGAAGCCGGATCAGCCTGATCTTTTTTTCCGTCCCGGTCACGTGGATCACGTCACCCGCCTTCAGGCTGCCCATATTCTGTCCGTCAATCTGCAGTACGGCCGTCTGTTCCCTGTCAGGACAAAGCCTGAAACGGATATCAGCGCTTTCCGGAACAATGCACGGGCAGTGCTGCATACTGTGGGCACAGACCGGCGTGATCACGATACAGTTCATGCCCGGTTCAACGATCGGTCCGCCGGCGGAAAGTGAATATCCGGTTGATCCTGTCGGCGTTGCGGCAATGATCCCGTCGGCGGTGAACGTCGCATAGGCCTTTGAGTTTACCGCTGCATCTACCCTGATGAGCCTGGCGTATCCGCCGCGGGTAATTACCGCGTCATTCAGCGCATAATACTGATCACCGGTGCCGTTGTTCTTCACAGTGAGGAGACTGCGCCCTTCAATCAGGTACTTTCCGTCCGTGATCAATCTTACGGCTTCTTCCAGATGGGAAGGATCCTCTTCCGTAAGAAATCCCACCGTGCCCAGATTGACGCCCATCAGCGGAATATCGTATTTCAGCGCATACCGGGCACCGATCAGCAGGGTACCGTCCCCTCCGAAAGTCAGAATCAGGTCGGGTTTCAGCTCCGGTTCTTCCACCTGGGGATTAAACGTCCTGACGCCGTATTGACGGAAAATCTCTGCTGCTTTTTCCGCGCAGCGAACAGCTTTTTCATTCTGACTGTTCAGGATCAGTCCGGCTGCTTTAAGCATAGGTTGCTTTCCTTTCGGTTTATTTGACAGAATAGTAACACAATGTGTATATTTACTCAAGTATAACCCGGGTTTTACATTGAATCTGGATATTTATGCTTTCATTATTCATCCCATGAAAGGAATCAACGCCGTGGAAATTCCCCTGCTGTATACTGATCCGTCTCTGATCGTTTGTGTAAAACCCGTCGGCATATCCTCTGAATCGCCCGGGCTTCCGGATCTTATTGCTGAACAGTGCGACTGTAAAGCCCTGCCGGTACACCGTCTTGACCAGGGAACGGGCGGCATCATCGTGCTGGCCCGGTCTTCAGCTGCATGCGCTTCAATGCAGCTGCTTTTTCAGGAAAACAAGGTGAAAAAAGAGTATCTCGCCGTCATATCCGGGTGCCCGGATGAAAACGAGGGCGTTTTCACCGATCTGCTCTGGCATGACAGGCAGAAAAACAAATCATTTATCGTCGACCGTCGCCGCGCCGGAGTCAAAGAAGCGTCCTGTTCCTGGAAGCTCCTGAACAGTACGCTTTATGACGGTCAGAAGATTGCTTTGATCCGGGTCATGCTTCATACCGGACGTACGCATCAGATCCGCGTCCAGTTCGGTTCCCGCGGTTTCCCGCTGGTCGGCGACCGGAAATACGGCAGCAGGCTGCCTGCGGAGAATGTTTCCCTGTGGGCTTCCGCAATCAGTTTCCCCAGTCCGGATCAAAAAAGCGGCATTGTGTCCGTTGCTTCCCTGCCGCCGGATGTATTCCCCTGGAACCTTTTTGATCTGTCATCCGTGTGAATTCGCCATCTTTTCATGGGCTTCCGATACGACACTGCGTATATCATCCGTTGTGATCCCTTTCAGGGATCCGTCTTTTTTTCTGATTTCAGCCAGGAATTCGATATTCCCTTTCGGACCGGTGATCGGAGAATAATCTAGCGCCACCGTCTGCCATTCCATTTCCTCCGCAAACTTTACAATACCGCTGATGACGTTCTCATGCACGGCCGGATCCCTGACGACGCCGTTCTTGCCCACATGCTCACGCCCCGCTTCAAACTGCGGCTTGATCAGCGTATAAAAAACCCCTTCGTCGCCCATGATTGCGGCAGCTGCCGGCAATATGAGCCTGATCGATATAAAACTGACGTCCATCACTGTTACGGCCGGTTTTTCTTCAAACATGGCCGGTTCGAGATACCGCGCGTTTGTCCGTTCCATAACGGTAACCCTGGGATCGTTTCTTAATTTCCAGTCCAGCTGTCCGTATCCCACATCGATCGAATAAACATGTTTCGCTCCGCAGCGAAGACAGACGTCCGTGAATCCGCCGGTACTTGAACCGATATCCATGACGACCCGGCCGTTCAGATCCGCGTTGAAAACACGAACCGCTTTTTCCAGTTTCAGGGCGCCGCGGCTTACATATTCGTTTTCCGCGGCTCTGAGGGTAAGGATTTCATCGGTACCGACCGGTTCCGACGCTTTATTGATCCGCTTTTCGCCCAGATATACCCTGCCTTCCATGATCGCGGCCTGGGCTCTTTCCCTTGTTTCACAGAGCTGCTGCTGAACAAGTGCGACGTCCGCCCTTCTTTTGTCAGCCAACGTCTCCCGCTCCTTTCAGCATCCGTTCTATTTGACCGGCCATGGTTGCGGCATCCAGTCCGGCATCTTCCATCAGCCGTTCATGACACCCGTGCTGGATATAGGTATCGTCAACACCGAAACAGTGAACCGGAACCGGCCAGCACCGTTCCTGGCATACGCGCGTAACGAATTCACCGAAACCGCCGCTGATCATATGCTCTTCCATCGTGAACAGTTTTGCATCCTTCGGCACGGAAGAAAGGTACTGTTCATCCAGAGGTTTCACCGTTGAACAGTTTACCACGGAAACATAAACACCTTTTTCCCTGAGCAGCTTTCTGGCTTCCAGGGCACGGTATACCATCGAGCCTGCGGCAAGCAGGATAATTTTGCTTTCATCTGTTATCAGATGCCATTTCCCGGCCGTGAACGGGAGATATTCCGACTCCGCTTCAAATTCCTTTACGGACTTTGGATACCGGATTACGCAGGGGCCGTCCTGTTTTGCTGTCCATCGGATCATTTCTTTTAATTCATCCGATGAACACGGCGCAAGCACCGTAAGACCGGGAATCGGCAGCGTCAGGGAAAAATCAAATACTCCGTGATGTGTCTGGCCGTCTTCACCGCCTATACCGCTGCGGTCCAGAAGAAAAGTAACCGGCAGATGCTGCATACAGACGTCATGAACCATCTGATCATAGCAGCGCTGAAAAAAGCTGGCGTATACAGCAACATAGGGACGCATGCCGCCGGCAGCGAGACCTGCAGCCATGGTGGCTGCATGTTCTTCAGCGATGCCAACGTCGATCAGCCGGTCCGGATAAGCTTCCGCGAAATGGTCCAGTCCTGTTCCCAGTTTCATTGCCGCTGTAACCGCAACTATACGCTTGTCCTCAGCGGACATCTCTGACAGCGTATCTGCCATGATATGTCCCCATGAAGGCTTATCCGGTTTGTCAATCCTGTTCCCGGTTTCAATATAGAACGGCGGCGTACCGTGAAAGGCTTCCGGACGTTCTTCCGCCTTATCGTATCCGTACCCTTTTTTCGTCAGAACATGAATCACACAGGGACCTTTATATTTCTGTGCCTGTCTGAAGGCATTTTCCATACCGGCAAGATCATGGCCGTTGATCGGACCGAAGTAGCTGAAGCCAAGCGCCTCAAAAAAGCCGAGTTCACTGTCCCTGACAAATACGCTTCTCAGCAGCTGTTTCGTCCCGTGGATCATTTGATACAACGGTTTACCGATCAGCGGAACCCGGTTGAGATGGCGTACTTTCCGCTTAGCGCTCTGCCACCCTGCGCTGATCCGGAGGTTTGTCAGATAATTGGACAGCGCGCCGACATTCGGGGCAATACTCATTTCGTTGTCGTTCAGCACAACGATCATTTTCGTCCGGCTGTTGCCGGCATCGTTCAGCGCTTCATAACACATGCCGCCGGTCAGTGCGCCGTCGCCCACAACCGCAATGACTTCGTATTTTTCTTTCCGGTAATCTCTTGCTCTCGCCATGCCGAGCGCAGCAGAAATCGCCGTACTTGCGTGTCCTGTTTCAAAACAGTCGTATTCACTTTCGCTCCGTTTCGGGAACCCGGCGATCCCGCCGTAGGATCTCAGCGTCCTGAAACGGTCATAGCGGCCCGTAATCAGCTTATGGACATAACTCTGGTGACCGACGTCAAAGATGATTTTATCTTCGGGCATATGAAACACCCTGTGAAGGGCAAGCGTAAGCTCCACAGCGCCGAGATTGGAGGCAAGGTGCCCGCCGTTCTCAGAAACAATGGTAATCAGTTCGTTTCTGATCTCCCCTGCCAGCTCATCAAGCGCTTCATAGCTCATTCCGTCCAGGTCCCGGGGAGAACGGATTGTTTCTAATTTCACAGTGACAGACCTTCCTTTTACAGGATTCCTTTAGAGCCTTTGCTTCCTTTTGCGCCCTTCGCGCCGAAGGAAACGCCGTTCAGGATATCACTGGTGTAAGCGTAATTGGCACGGTTCTTATCTTCGTGTGCTTTCACGGCACAGCAAACCATCCTGTCGATCAGGCTGCTGTACGGCATCCCTGCGTTTTCCCACAGATAGAATGCAAGACTGCCGGGAATGGTGTTGATCTCCGTGATATAGGTCTTTTCACTCTTCCTGTCAAACATATAATCGATCCGGACAACACCCTTGCAGTCCAGCAGCCGGAAAATCGTCCTGCTCATCTCCTGAATATGGTTCTTCAGTCCGTCTTCAATCGGAGCCGGCAGAACGCGGTGCAGACTTGCCATTCCTTTGTTGCCGCCTGAAGTAAGGTATTTGTCTTTAAAATCGAGGAATTCATCGTTGTTAATCGGCATTTCGATCGGCGATGCTTCTTCTTCGCCGTCATATCCAAGCACACTGCAGTTCAGTTCAATCGGTTTGTCCAGTCCTTTTTCCACAAGCACGCGTCTGTCGTATTCAAAAGCAAGTTCAAGGCTTTCGGCCAGTGTTTCAGCGTCGTCCGCGCGGCTTACGCCGATGCTTGATCCCAGATTCGCTGGTTTCACAAACACGGGATAACCGATTTCCGCTTCGACTTTACGGATGACCGTATCCCGTCCGTTCTCAAATTCCGTCCGTGTGAACCATACACCCGGCAGCACCGGCAGACCGGCCCCGCGGAAGATCTGTTTCATCATGATCTTGTCCATGCCGACCGCACTTCCCGCAACGCCGGTGGAAGTATACGGAACGTTAGCAAGTTCCATCAGTCCCTG
>CAZUXV010000035.1:0-19635 GCA_964624445.1 uncultured Oscillospiraceae bacterium
TACTGGCCGCTGAGGGTGGGCGTGTAGGCGCGCTGCCGCCGCGGGAGAAGGTGCAGACTTCGCCGTTTTCATACGCACCGTAGAAACCGGGCACGACGGCGGACTGGCCGTCCTTCAGGAGGGCGGAGAGCTTTTCCTGGGTCTTGGCGCTGTTCAGGGTGCCGTCGTCATTGAAGACGACGCCGTCAGCAGCGTCTACAAACTTCCAGCCGAGATAATCGGCCATGAGGATGGCACAGAGGTATTCGCCCCGGCTGGCACACCAGTCCTTGTTCTTGCCGGAGGCAATGCCCTGTTCCACTTCGTCCAGGCGGGAGGTGATATCCACTTTCAGGTGGAGACCCTGGGCGATGGACAGATAGCGGTCCCGAATGCGGGCAAAAGGCTCGGAAATGGACTTGCCCTCGGAGGCGAGCGCATAGCACTTATACAGCAGATCGGTCACTTTATCGTCTTCCCTGAAGCGCTTTCCGGGCGCGGAAGGGACCAGAAAACGGCGGGTGGGTTCCAGCTCCAGGATGCTGCGCACCTTGCGGAACTGTTCATCATTGGCCAGCGAGCTGCCGCCAAACTTTGTCACGATACATTCGAGCACGGGAAGACCTCCGGTTTTAATTCATAATTCATAATTCATAATTCAGAATTATGGGTTGTTTGGGGCAGGATCTCTCCACTCCGCTTTGCTCGGGTCGAGATGTCATGAGAGAGAAGGCCCTTCACTCCGTTCAGGATGACACGGACAGGACGGTTGCCCATAACAGATCATCGTATATAATACTGCCAGAAGGCCTTGTGTGTCAATCGTTTTTGGTCGTCCGGGTTTGTTGCACGGATCTTTTTCCCTTGATATAATGAATCCATCCATTCAAAAGACGAGGTGTCCGATGGAACCGATGGAACAGCTTGAGGCGACGATTGAAGGAACCGTTTTCCGGAACCAGGAAAACGGCTATTCCGTGCTGACCGTTCGTTCCGGCCGTTCCGAGGTGACCGTGATCGGCACGCTGCCGGAGCTGAGCCCCGGCGAGCAGGCTGTTTTCAGCGGCCACTGGACCGAGCACCGGACCTATGGGAAGCAGTTCCAGTGCACCTGCGTCGAACTGAAAACGCCGACGACGCTGCTGGGCATCGAGCGGTTCCTGGGTTCCGGCCTGATTCACGGCGTGGGACCCTCCACGGCGGCGTTGATCGTGGCGGAATTCGGCGAAGACACGCTGACGATTCTTTCCGAGCATCCGGAGCGTCTGAGCGAGGTAAGGGGCATCGGGAAAAAGCGGGCAGCGATGATTGCCGAGAGTTTCTTTGAACAGCAGAGCGCCCGCCGGGCGATGATCTTCCTCCAGAGCTACGGGATCTCCCCGGCCCTGGCGGTGCGCATCAGCCGGTACTACGGGGACCAGACGCCGGAGATTATCCGGGAGAACCCCTACCGCCTGTGCGACGACCTGGAAGGCGTCGGCTTCAAGACCGCGGACCGGATCGGCCTGAGCCTGGGGATTCCGGCGGAGAGCGAGAACCGGGTCCGCTGCGCGATGAGATATATCCTGCGGGACGCCGCGGCGTCCTCGGGCCATGTATACCTGCCGGAGGAGGAGTTGAGCGCCACCTCCGCAACGCTGCTGAACGTGCCGCCGGAGCTGTGCCGGCAGGCGCTGCGGAGCATGCTGATCTCCGGGGCATTGATGAGCGAGGCGGACGAAAACAACGTCCGCCGGGTCTACCTGCCCTATTATGCCCGGGCGGAGCAGGAGGTAGCCCTGATGATCCGCCGCCTGATGATCTCCGTGGACGCAGGGAAATACGCAGGCGTTTCCCGGGCGATCTCGGCCTTTGAAAAGCACCGGGGCATCGAGTTTTCCCCGACCCAGCGCAAGGCCATTGCCGGGGCGCTGGAGAACGGCGTGTTCGTGATCACAGGCGGTCCCGGAACCGGCAAGACGACGATTATCAACTGCATCCTGGAACTGCTGTCCAAGGACCATGAAACCGTGCTGTGCGCGCCCACGGGCCGCGCCGCCAAGCGCATGAGCGAAGCCACCGGGGCCGAGGCAAAGACGATTCACCGGCTGCTGGAATACAGCGGGGAGAGCGGCACCTTTACCCGGACGGAGGACAACCCGCTGGACGCGGACTGCGTGATCGCGGACGAGACGTCCATGATCGACCTGATCCTGATGCGGGCGCTGCTCAAGGCCATCCGGCCGGGCACCCGCCTGATCCTCGTCGGCGACGCGGACCAGCTGCCCAGCGTCGGCGCGGGGAACGTGCTTGGAGATATCCTGGACAGCGGGGAGGTGCCCTGCGCCCGGCTGACGGAGATCTACCGCCAGAGCGGGGAGAGCCACATCGTCCTCAACGCCCACCTGATCAACAGCGGAAAAATGCCCGTACTGAACAGCAAGGGCACGGATTTCTTCTTTGAGCGCCGGACGTCCCTGAGCGACGCGGCGCAGAGCATTACCGCCCTGGTAACCGCCCGGCTGCCGGGGTACCTGAAATATCCGGAAAAGGAACGGCTGACCCGATCCGTCAGGAACATCCAGGTGCTGGCCCCCTCCCGGAAGGGAGAATGCGGGGTCAACAACCTGAATCTCCGCCTGCAGGCGGTGCTGAACCCGCCTGCTCCGGACAAGCCCGAGTTTACCTGGAGCGAGACGGTGTTCCGCCTGGGGGATAAGGTGATCCAGACCCGGAACGACTACCGTCTGCCCTGGCGGAGAGAGACTGCCGCCGGCGTGGAGGAAGGCGCGGGCGTATTCAACGGGGACGTGGGGTTCATCGTCGCGGTGGACCCGGAAGACCATACGCTCACGGTCCGCTTTGACGAGGACCGGGAGGTGACCTATGAAAGCGGCGACCTGGAGGATTTGGAGCAGGCCTACTGCCTGAGCGTGCATAAGTCTCAGGGCAGCGAGTTCCCGGTGATTGTGATGCCGGTGACGCCGGGCCCGCCGATGCTTCTGACCCGTAACCTCCTGTATACCGCCCTGACCCGGGCCAAGAGCCTGGTGGTGCTGGTGGGCACGGAACAGGTGATCCGCCGGATGGTGGAGAACGACCATGTGGTCCGCCGGTATACGACGCTGGCGGAGCGCCTGATCGGCACCCGGGAGCTGGTGAAATGAGCGGGAAGTTCAGAGACTGGCTCTTCGGCAAATGGGGGCCGCTGGAAAAAGCCGCCGGAGAATGGATCAAGGACGTGATCTGGCCGGATGGCGCTTTCTGCTGCGCCTGCGGCAGGGTGACGAAGGGCGGGGGCTTGTGCGACGCCTGCCGGGAGTCGCTGCTGCACGACGGCGCTTTTTTCGCCTGGGAACGGGACGACCCGGAACCGGGCCTGACGGCCTGGTCGCTGCGCCCCCATGACGGTGTGCCGCGGGAACTGATCCACCGGCTGAAATACCAGGCGGAAGCCCGGGCGGCCGGGTTGCTTTCGGAGCTGCTGCTGCCCCTGCCGCCGGACATCTCCTTTCCGCAGGAGACGGTGGTCACCTGGGTCACGATGCCGGAAAGCCGACGGCGGGAACGGTGCATCGATCACGGGCGGCTGCTGGCGGAAACCTTTGCGAAGAAACTGGGACTGGACTGCCGGCAGCTGCTGGACCGGCGTGACCGGCATGAGAAAAGCCAGGCAACCCTCGGCGCGTCGCAGCGGGTGGCGAATCTGACCGGCGCCTTTGCGCCGAAGGAGAAGATCTCCTTTCCGGTGCTCATTGTGGACGACGTGCGGACCACGGGCACCACGCTGTGCCGGTGCGCGGAGGCCCTGCGCGCCGGCGGCGCGGAAGAGCTTTACGCCCTGACAGTGACGGCCCCGCACAGGGGACTGAGCGGATGAAAACTTCTATTGTCATCAGGGCAGGGGTTTGATATAATAATTTGAAACGTAAACAAACACGGGAAACAGAGGAGTGGCGCGTATGGATCTGATGAGAACACTGCTGATTTACATGTCGGCGACATTGACGCTGGCGGTGCAGAATACGGCTGCTCCTGTGGAAACGCCCGTGCCCACGCAGGAACCCCAGGCGGTGGTGGAAACGGTGAATACGCCCGGACCCGGAGAGGAACCGATGATCACCCCGAAGACAACGCCGGCTCCGGAACAGCAGCCGGGCGTGGAAAAAGAAAAGATCACACCCTTCCCGGTACCGGCGATCACACCGAACGAAAGAGCCTACCACAACATCGGAACAGGTGCGAAGGGCAAAGAAGTCAAGCGGATTCAGGAAAAACTGATCGAACTGAACTATCTGCCGGCAGACTCCGCGGACGGCGCATACGGACGGCAGACCGCCAACGCGGTCAAGAAGTTCCAGTATTATAACGGCCTGACGGCGGACGGTATCGCCGGACGGCGGACGCAGACCTACCTGTTTGAGAATCCGGACATCGTGGCGAACCCGGAGGTGAAGGCGACCGAAGTGCCGACGCCCGAAGTGACCGAAGCCCCGACAGAGGCGCCTACGGAAGTGCCGACGGAAGCGCCTACAGAGGAGCCCACCGAAGAACCGACGGAAACACCGACCGAAGAACCGACGGAAGCGCCTGCCGAGGAACCGACAGAGGCTCCCACAGAGGAGCCGACGGAAGAACCCGAGGTAACGGAAGAGCCGGAAGCGACCGAAGCTCCCGAGGAGACTGAAGAACCGGCGCCCACGGATGAACCTGACGAGATTATCGAGAACGTGGACCTGGACGCGGATGTATATGAGATGATCACCGCGGCGGTCGCCCTGAACGAGGGAGACGGTCCGCTGGAATTCGTTGCCATGGAGGACGGGGTTCCGGTGAAGGCGCAGCCGCGGCTGAGCCAGAACGGCGCGAAGATCCGGATCAGCCTGGACGACCTGTGCAAGTGTGTGGAAAGCTGGGTGCTGACAGACGACGGTGCGGGCTCGGTGGTGCTGGAAGCGGCCGGATACATCCTGGCGCTGTATAACGAAGACGCGGGCTGCTCCGCGTCGGTGGACGGGAACAACATTCCGATGAAGGAAGAGGATTTCGACTTCGTGTCGGAAGGCCACTTCATTAACGCGGAATTCCTGGCAACCGCCCTGAAGGGCGAATGCATCTGGGAGCAGGAGGAAAATACGCTGATCCTCCGGATCCAGGACAAGGAAGGCTCGGAAGACTGAGCATGGAAGATCCGGTCCGGAAATTGCCGGTCATGCAATTGAAACCGGTTTCGGATCGTTGTATGATGTGAACCCGTACCGTGGGATGCCGGGGATGAATCTTTTATCCCTTCCGCCCCTTCGGATTATGTTCCCTTGCAACAAGGGGAGACGGGAAGACGAAAAAAAGGAGGTGCTTTGCCGTGAAGTCCGTTATGATCAAACTGAGTCTGGTTGAAAATGTGAATAACTTCGTCAATATTGTTACGCGCTATCCTTTTGAGATGGATCTGCGTGCAGGGCGCCACGTGGTTGACGCGAAGTCGATCCTGGGCATTTTCTCCCTGGATCTGTCCAAGCCGATCACGCTGGAGATCTACAGCGACGAATGTGAGGCGCTGCTGGAAGATATTAAGCCGTTCCTGACGGAAGAATAAATTCACAAAAATGACGGACAAACTGCCGGTCAATATGGCCGGCAGTTTTCAATTTTCCGAACAATGCAAGAAAAAATCTTTTTTATTGTTCGGAAATGTGTTATACTTCATTATTGGGATTACCAGATTTTAGGAGATGTGAAGTATGGAAAGAATCCGCCGGAATGAGCGCATGACAGCGATGATGAAACTGCTGACGGGAAAGCCGAACAGGATTTTTACGCTGAACAGTTTCTGTGAGATGTTCGGTTCCGCCAAGAGCACGATGAGCGAGGATGTGGACCTGCTGCAGCAGGTGACGAAGGCCTTCGACCTGGGTGAGATTGAGACGGTGACCGGTGCGGCCGGCGGGGTGAGATACCGTCCCGCGATGAGCCGGAAAAAGGCCCGCGAGACGATCGGGGAGCTGTGCGAAAAGCTGAGCGGCACGGAGCGGGTGCTGCCTGGCGGATTCCTGTATTACAGCGATATCCTGAGCATGCCGGAAATCGTGAACAAGATGGGCGAGATCATCGCGACGGAGTATTACGGCGAGGAGCCGGACTTTGTGCTGACGATGGAAACGAAGGGTATTCCGGTGGCCTTCGCGACGGCGAACGCGCTGGGCGTACCGCTGGTGATCGCCCGACATTCGTCCCGGGTGTATGAAGGCAGCGCGGTGAACATCAACTACGTTTCCGGCAGCGGCAGCATTGAGACCATGAGCCTGAGCCGCCGGGCGGTGAAGGAAAACCAGAAGGCGCTGATCGTGGACGACTTCCTCAAGGGCGGCGGAACAGCCGGCGGCATGGTGGAACTGATGCGGGAGTTCAACGTAAAGGTGGTCGGGATGGCGTTCGTGATGAGCACCGCCGCGCCGGAGAAGAAGCGCATCAGCGGAGAAAAGGCCCTGATGACCCTGGAAGTGACCGACGGGGAACCGCCGGTGGCCATTGTCAAACCGGCGGAATGGCTCCGGTGATTTGCCAAAAAAACAAAAGGCATGATATAATTCTTATTTGAGATTTCGCTTCCGGGGGAGCTGAAAGGCTTTTTCGGACGCTTGGAAAGGAGGGGTTAAGCAGGTGTACGATATGCAGCCTCCGCAGCCGGTACAGATGCCGCAGCCGCCGGAGAACAAGCGCATGAGCGTGCCGCAGATCATGCTGATCGTGCTGGTGCTCGCATTCGCGATCTGGTATCTGGTCACCACGCTGACCCCTGAATCATCTCCCTATGCGACGATCTCGGCAGGCGTGATCGGTTCCCGGTATACCGGGGACTGCCTGATCGTCCGGGATGAAAGCCCTTTTGACGCGGAAGGCGTGAGCAGCGTCGACTATATTGCGGAAGAAGGGACCCTGGTCGCCCGCGGAACAGTGGTCTGCAACGTATACTCCTCGGGTTTCAGTACCCGCGAGATGACGGCGCTGCAGGATTATCGGGACCAGATCAAGGAATACCAGATCAAGCTGCTGAAGCAGCAGGTGACCACGGATGCCCGGATGGAAAAACTGGAAGCTGACGTCATGACCCGCGCCCGGGAGGTGCGGGAACTGATCGGCGGCGCCCGGGGTAACATGAACAACCAGGAAGCGCTGCTCTCCGCCGCGATCCAGGCCCGGCAGGCCCGGCTGAAGGAAATGTACAGCGAGGACCAGCGGATGACCCGCCTGTATGACGACGAGCAGAGCCAGCTGCAGCGGATCAGCAGCTGGACGAAGCAGTACGGCGCACAGAGCGAGGGACTGGTGAGCTTTTATTCCGACGGATACGAATATAACCTGACGACTTCGAACTACGACCAGTACACGCCCGCGCAGGTCCGCTCGATGATCAACGGCCAGAAACCCACGGGCGCAAACGACCAGTATGCCAAGGGCAAGACGACGATCTACCGCCTGGTCAGGGACGGACACTGGATTGTGCTGATGCTGATCAAGGACAGCAACTGGAATCCGGTGGAAGGCGCCGCCTATGAACTGAAGCTTGAAAACTTCAAGGACACGATGGTCCGGGCACGGGTGCTGAGCTTTACCCGGACGGGCGGCGAACTGCTGGTCCGGCTGGACGTGATCAGCAGCGTGAAGCCGATTCTGTATATCCGTACATGCACGGGTGTGCTCGGCGACAGCGTGAGCAGCCTGTGCGTGCCGAACAAAGCCCTGTATACCCAGGACGGGATGCCCGGTGTGGTTGTCGTGAGGGAAGGATATCAGTTCTTTGTTCCGGTGAATGTGGTCGACAAGCGGGACGGGATGGTCTACATCGCCCCGATCCAGCAGGATTCGATCTACGAAGGCGAAACGGTCAGGCTGTTCTGATCAAGGAGGAAGGCATGACTCCCGAAGAGATGGCGCGCAGGGTCGCACGGATCCGGCAGGAGCTGGCGGAAGCGTCGGACGGACGGTATCCCGCGCCGCGGCTGATCGCGGTGACGAAGACCCACAGCGCGGAAGAGATCCTGCCGCTGGCGGAAGCGGGCGTGACGGAGATCGGCGAGAACCGGGTGCAGGAACTGGTGGGCAAACTGCCCGGACTGCAGGACCGGTTTCAGATTCACCTGATCGGCCGGCTGCAGCGGAACAAGGTGAAGCAGATTATCGGGGACGTATGCATGATCCAGTCGGTGGACTCGGAACCGCTGGCCATGGAGATCCATAACCGGGCGGTGGCTGCCGGCCGGCGAATGCCGGTGCTGGCGGAAGTGAGCCCGGCGGGCGAAGAGCAGAAGGGCGGCGTTCCTTTTGTGGAGACGGAAGCGTTCCTGAAGCGGATTGCCCCGCTGGAAGGGATCGAGGTCAAAGGCCTGATGGCGGTGATGCCGCTGACGGCGGACGAAGCATACCTGGACGGCCTGTTCGCAAAGATGCGCGGGCTGTTTGACCGGCTCAGGGGAAAAGACCTGGGCGGGATCCGGATGGAAGAGCTGAGCATGGGCATGAGCGGGGATTACCGCCTGGCGGCGAAGCACGGCGCGACCATGGTCCGGGTTGGAAGCGCGATTTTCGGACCCCGGGGATAACGGGGATCAAGGAGAGGATAGAGTATGGCACTGAAGGATCTGATGAAGAATATCGGCGGGGTTTTCGCCCGCGTGTCGGCGGACATTACCCGCCGGCCGGACGGGGGAACGAGCCATTACCGCCCGCTGCGCAAAAAGAACGCGGAGCCCCAGACGGGCGAAATGACCCAGGGACAGGCTCCGGCGCAGGATCCGCAGTATGTGCATACCGGATTTACGGGGATGAACCCGCCGACCTACTATGGCGGATATGACCAGCAGACGGGCTACGACCAGACCGCTTATAGCCAGACGGGATACAACAACACATCCTTTGCACCGGCCTACGGACAGCAGCAGGGCGGCCAGACGAACTATTTCCGCCAGGACCCGGCGCCCCGGCAGGACTACGTCGGCAAGGGCAGCTTTACCGGACAGAACGGTTTCCCCATGGCAAAGCGGAGCAATATCTCCTATATGCCAGGGGTGGAACCCGGCGCGGGCCGCGGGCAGGTGCATGTGGAGCACATCGTCACGCTGACGGGGCTGAAGAGCTGCTACGAAGCGATCGAGTTCATGAAGGACGGGGAAACCCTGATCGTGATGCTGGACGCGATCGCCAACGAGAGCGAGAGCATGCGGTGCCAGGATATGCTGGCGGGCGCGGCGTTTACGCTGGGCTGCAGCGTGAGACTGCTGCAGGGCGCACGGATCGTCGTGATCGCGCCGGAAGGCGTGAAGATCCTGCCGGAGCAGGCGGCGGCTTTTGAAGCGCCCCGGATGCCGGACATGCAGGCGACGCGGATGGCAGCGGCGGCGGAAGCACCTTATCCGAACCGGCGGGAGCGCAGGACAAGCCCGAACGCGGCGGAATGGAACGCGGCCAGGAACGGCCAGCTGGAAGGATATAATCCCTATACCGGGACCATGCCGGTAGCAGCCGGAAGCTACGCAAGCTTCGGCGGATACGGAGTTTAATTCAGAATTCATAATGCAGAATTCAGAATTAAAACTGATCCCGGGAAACGAGCGGAGATCACGGCAGGATTTCGTTCCGCAACTTTGTACAGACGGAAACCAGGATTTTGATTTATCACAAATCGAATTATGAATTATGAATTGTGAATTATGAATTGAGGAGGTACGACGATGGAGCGGATCACGGCGGATATGATCGCGGAGAAAGAATTCGGGATTGAGAGCAGGGGATACAACAAGGACGAGGTGGATAGCTTCCTCGACCTGATCTGCGAGGAGATGGACCGGCTGAACAACGAGATTGCTGATCTCCGGCAGAAGACGACCATCGTGCGGCCTTCAACGCCCGCACCGGAAGCCTCCGGGGTGAACCGGGAGGACGAAGGCAAGTTCCGCGAGATCCTCGAGATGGCGGCAACGGTGAAGGAAGAAACCATCCGCAAGGCCCGGGAGGACGCGGAGGCAATCCGGCTGAAGGCGGAGACCGAGGCGAACGAGCGCCTGAACGGCCTGGCTGAGGAGCGGGAAGGGCTGGAGAAGGAAGTGGCCGCACTGAAAGCAGCGGCCACGGACTACCGGCGGAAGTTTGAAGAACTGCTGAATGCGCAGCAGGAAGCGCTGGAAAAGGCGACGGGACTGTTTTGAGATCATTCAGGATTCTTCGCTTCGTCCGACAATTCAGGACGAAGCGGAGGGTCCTTATTTTTTTGATGGAGGGAAAGAAATATGTTCGGTTTCAGGCCTGACGGAAGACGGCTCAAGGATGTGGATCCCCTGGTGCAGATTACTCCTTATCTGATGCCCATGCGCTGCGACGCGCAGGTGTTTCTGCAGCACAGGATGGACTATGAAAAAGTAGCCCGGTATATCGCGGAGATGAACCGGCAGGGTGAAAAGATCACCTTTATGCAGGTGATCGCCGCGGCGTACGTCCGGTCGGTGAGCCAGCTGCCGGAGCTGAACCGGTTTATCTACAACAAGCAGTATTACGCGCGGGACAACTGTTCCATCTCCTATGTGGTGCTGAAGGATCCGCAGAACAACGAGAGCAACGAAGTTACGGCCCGGATCGAATTTGACCTGACGGACACGATCTTCGACGTGCGGGACCGGATGATCGCGGCGCAGGAAAAGATCCGGAACACGGAGGACGATGCCTTTGTGACAAAGCTGGCGGGAACGCTGCTGAAGATTCCGGGACTGGCGACGGCATTTGTGGGCATCGGACGGCTGCTGGACCGGTACGGGCTGGTACCGGCAAGCCTGGTGAAGGAACTGCCGTTCTTCAGCGGGCTGTTTATCACGAACAACGCGTCCATCGGACTGAACCATGTGTGGCACCATATCTACAATTTCGGCAATGTGGGCATGTTCATCGGGATGGGGAATGTGCTGAAGGAAGCGACAGTGGACAGCGAGGGGAAAGCCCGCATGAGGCGGTGGCTGCCGCTGGGCATGACGGCGGATGAGCGGATGTGCTCCGGGGCGCACTATGCCGCGTTCTTCGCGTCCATGGTGAAGTATATGGACAATCCCCAACTGCTGGAAACGCCGCCGGAAAATGTGAAGTTTGACTTTGGCGGGAAGTATGAGTATCATGTGCCGAAAGTGAAGAAAGCGGAGTAAAAAGTGGGCCAGGAGGGCGGACCGGAAGGGACGGTTCTTCTGGACCAAAGATAAAGAAAAAGATGGACCGGAGGGACAAATGGTCCAGTAAGAACCGTCCCTCACGGTCCACTTTCATTTTTGGTCCAAAAGAACCGTCCCCCTGGTCCACGGAACGATTTAAACAAAGCTTTCGTCTGAATTGAAGAGGGGGATGAAATCCCGGTCCGCGGAATCGGGTTCCTGGAGGAAGCCGGGGAGGTCGAGGGCAAGCATATGGTCGCGGACGCGGGCGTATTCGCGTTCGGTGATGCGGCGGTCGAGGCCGGGAACGGAGACGCCGTTGCAGGGAATATACTGGCGCATGAGACTGACGGGGATGCCTTCAGGGAGATTGTCCTTGATCCAGGTGAGAAGGCGCAGGCTTTCCGAGGTAAAGCCGGGAAGGATCAGATGACGGACCAGGGTGCCGCGGAGCATGATGCCGTTTTCATCGTAAACGGGAACGCCGGTCTGGCGGCACATTTCCTGAATGGCCGCGGAGGCGACGGTAAAGTAATCCGGCGCGCCGGCGCAGAGTTTGCCGGCATGGAGTGTGAAATGCTTGAGGTCCGGCAGGTAGACATCGATGACGCCTTCCAGCATATGCAGGGTCTCCACGGTCTCATAGCCGGAGGTGTTCCAGACCAGCGGAAGCGGCGGGCGCCAGAGTTCCAGCGCCTCCAGGATGCAGGGCACAAAGGGCGTGCCGGTGATAAAAGACAGCGTATGGACGCCGAGGTCACAGAGACGCTTCAGCGTATCCGAAAGCTCCCGCGGGGTGAAGGGACGGCCCGCGTTCCGGTGGGAGATATCCCCGTTCTGGCAGTAGACACAGCGCAGGGTACAGCCGGAGAAGAAGACCGCGCCAGTGCCGCGGGTGCCGGAAACGGGCGGCTCCTCCCACAGATGCGGGGCCGCACGGGCGATAAGCAGCTGATTGCCGAGGCCGCAGAAACCGGGCCTGACGAAGCGGTCGGCCTTGCATTGCCGCGGGCAGAGCGAACAGGAAGAATAATCGTAATTCATGATGTTATTATAGAGGCTTGCAGTGGGAATGGCAATGGGTCAGGACTTGAGATCAAACCGGCTTTCGGCTATAATATATGATGTCGAAATCTTTGTATGTAAAGGAGACGACGAAGGTTGGACAATTGGAACAGTAATCACGAAAATGAATATACGGGCATGACTGCCCAGCGCAGGAACCGCCGGCGGAGCGAACCGGTCAACGGACAGATCGAAGGCCAGATCGGTATGCGGCTGGATCCTGTGGTTTCCGACGAAGAAGACCGGATTGAAGAACTGGCAGAGACGGCTATACCGGGCGTTTTTTCCATGCGCCCGGAACCGGATACGCCCAAAGAGCCGGAAGAACCGAAGAAAGCTGCCGAGCCGGCTGAACCGGTGAATAACGAAGAGCCGGTGATCACGATGGAACCGATCACCGCTGACGAACCGGAAACACCCGCCGAACCGGAAAAACCCGTGAAGGCGGAGGAACCCAAGGCGACGGAAGAGACCGAAGCGCCGGCCGAACCGGTGGTTCAGGCTGCGGACAGCCGGGTGCCGCCGGAAGCGCGCCGCATGGCTGCGGCTCCCTACGGTGTTCCCCGGGAGGGCGCGAAGCGCCCCGGAACACGGCCGCAGGTAGCCCCGAAACGGCCTCCGATGCCGGAACAGCGCCGGCCCGCACCCCGGCCGCGTCGGGAAGCGCCGATGAACCGCGAGACATCCATGGAGAGTACCATGCGCACTGCGGCGGCTCCCGGAACGCGGGACCCGCGGGATCCGAGAGACCCGAGAGATCCCCGGGCAGTTGCCCGGCGGGACAGGACCGCGCGGGTGAACGTCGGCTATGCCCCGGGACGAATGAGCGAGGAAGCGACGCAGCAGATGCCTGCAGCGGACAGCGTGCGCGAATCCTTCTACGGACGGGATGCCAAAGCTTATCTTGAAAAAAGAAAACAGCCCTTCCGCATGGAAGAGGAGAGAGGACCGGCGCCGAACCGTGCCCAGAGCAAAGGACTGCGGGTTGCGGTCGTGCTGCTGGTGCTGGCCGGACTGGTGCTGACCGGGTGGATGCTGGTAAAAGGACTGGGCAGCAAGGATACGACCGTGACCAAGGCTGCTCCGCAGATTATCGACTTTGTCGCACCGGAAACCCAGGGCCTGATCGCCCCGCAGACGCTGACCTTCTCAGCCCAGACCGGGAAAGAGGTGGAGGAGCTGAAGCTTCTGGCGGACGGCGACCGGGAACCGGAAACGGAGATCATCTTTGGAGATAACGCGGACCTCAAGGTATGGACGATCAAGATGCCGGTGCCGACCGGATTTGAAGGCACGGTGATGCTGTATGCACGCCGGGCCGGGGAAGAAGAATGGACCGATACCGGATTTACGGCGGAGATCAGCGTAAGCTCGCCCATGGGGATGGAAGGAACGGGAACCGGAACGGCGGAAGCGGATCCGGAAGACGATGACTATTACGACGAAGACGAGCACAGGGCACAGGCGCAGGCCGGCGCAAACGGAGAAGCGACACAGGAGGCTGTGCCCGAAGCGACACCCCAGCCGACAGAACAGGTGACAGAACAGCCGAATGCGGGACCGCAGGAGCAGGAAACTGAAGCCCCCGCCGCACTGCTGACGCCCGCGCCGACGGCTACCCCGACGCCGGAACCGGAAGAAGTAACGCCGACCCCGGCCCTGACCGTGGAAGCGGCAGCGGAGGCTGATCCGTCCCTGATCACCCAGACGACGGTGTACTCCAGCTATACGAAAAAGGAAAAAGAATACAGCAGGCCGGCGAAAGAACTGATCCATATGCCGGTGGCGGACGAATATACCAAGGACGGGAAAAAGCTCGGCGTGCTGACCTTCCGCGGAGACAACTTCCGCCGGAACGCGGCCGTCGGCACCCTGAGCGCGACACCGCTGAAGCTGTCCGTGATGTGGCAGACGGAAGCCGGCAGCGCCCGAGGCACAAACCAGACCTTCTACGGATACCAGTGGACCGACCAGCCCGTGATTGCCCGGTGGAGCACGGAAGTGCGCACGAAGAGCAACATTACGGAAAGCAAGATTGACAAGGGCGCACTGAAGGAAGTCATTATCCCCGGTGTGGACGGCGTGATCCGCTTCCTGGACCTGGAGGACGGAAAGATCACCCGTAACAGCATCAAGCTGGGCTATCCGATGAAGGGCACGCCCTCGCTGCATCCCGGCGGATATCCGTTCATGTCGGTGGGCCAGTTTGCCCGGAAGATGAAGACCAAGCGCGGGCAGATCGGCCTGCGGCAGTACAACTTGTACAGCCAGAAGGAACTGAAGCTGATCGACGGCCTGGACGGGAAATATCACCGGCCGCTGAACGACATCGGCAGCTTTGAGACCAGCGCGCTGATCGACCGGGTGAGCGATACCCTGATTGTCGCCGGAACGAACGGCATGGTTTACCTGGAATCGCTGGGAACGAATTTTGACTATTCCCTGGGCGTATTCCAGATCTCCCCGTCCATCGTGGCGATGAACAGCCGGGCGAAGGGACAGAAGAACAACGCGCTGCTGGCAGTGGAAAGCTCCCTGGCTGCATATGACAAATATATCTACTATGCCGACATGGGCGGCGTGCTGCGGTGTGTGGACACGAACACCCTGAAGCCTGTTTGGGCAGTGGATACCGGCGACAGTGTGATGGCGGCGGTGGCCCTGGACCTGACGGCGAACCGGGAGCTGAACCTTTATACGGCAAACATGCTGAACAACCGGAAGAAGGGGAACGGCGACGTCCAGATCCGCCGGTATGACGCGCTGAGCGGCCGGCAGATCTGGTGCACGGACGTGGGCGTTTTCAAGAGCAAGAAAGACAAGGAAAAGGACAACATCGGCGCGAAGGCCTCTCCCGTGATCGGACAGAACGGGCTGAGCGACCTGGTGTATTACACGGTGACCGGCCTGAGTGAAGAAGGCGCGGAGAAGCTGAAGCTGAAGGCGGATACGCCGGCCGCGCTGATTGCCCTGAACAAGAGCGATGGCAAGGTGGTCTGGGCCTACGGTCTGGGCAGCCGGAGCGAGAGTTCCCCGATCGCCCTGTATGACAAAGCCGGGAACGGCTGGATCGTCCAGTGTGAGCAGAATGGCGTGATCCACCTGGTGGAGGGCCGCACGGGCAGCCCGGTGGACAGCCTGCAGATTGAAGGCGAAATTGAGGCGTCGCCCGCCGCGTACAACAACGTGGTGGTGGTCGGAACGACGGGCAAGGGCAAGGCGTTTGTCTACGGCATCGAAGTGAAGCTGGATAAGGCGGAAGAGAGCACGCCCACCCCCGTGCCGGAAACAACCGAGGCGCCGGAGGAAGCCGAAGAAGAAAACTACGAAGAAGCCGGATATGAAGAAGGCGGATACGGCGAAGAAGAGCCGGAGGACGCCGCGGACGAATACGAAGAATATGACGAGTACGAAGAATACGACGTGGATGCAGAAGGCGAGGGCGGCTGATGAAAAAGATCCTGGCGGCACTTGATCAGGGAACGACCAGTTCCCGTGCGGTGATCTTTACCGAAGACGGTGAGATGATCGCGGCGTTCAACAAAGAGTTTCCCCAGCACTATCCGAAGCCCGGCTGGGTGGAGCATGACCCGAAGGACATCCTGGACAGCCAGGTGACGGCCCTGCGGGAAGCGGTGCGCCTGAGCGGGGTGAACCCTGCGGACATTGCGGCGATCGGCATTACGAACCAGCGGGAGACTACCTTCCTGTGGGACCGGAAGACGGGCGAGTGCGCCGGCAACGCCATCGTATGGCAGTGCCGGCGGACCAGCGGGATTGTGGACCGGCTGGTGGCAGATGGCTGCGCAGACATGATCCGGAAGAAGACCGGGCTGGTGCCGGACGCGTATTTCAGCGGAACAAAGCTGAAATGGCTGCTGGACTATTACAACCTGACGGAAAAGGCGGAAAAGGGCGACCTGTGCTTCGGTACGGTGGACAGCTATCTTTGCTGGAACCTGCTGGAGGGCCGGCCCCACGTGACCGACGCCACAAACGCCGGACGGACAATGCTGTTTAACCTGCATACGCAGGACTGGGACGATGACCTGCTCAAGCTCCTGGGTATTCCGAAGGCGTGCCTGCCGAAAGTGGTGGACACGGCCGGACCCATCGGCATGCTGGATCCGGCAATTCTGGGCCGGGCGATTCCGGTGACCGCGATGGCGGGCGATCAGCACGCGAGCCTGTTCGGCCAGGCGTGCCTGAAGACCGGGGACATCAAAAACACTTACGGCACGGGCTGCTTTATGCTGATGAACACCGGGGATAAGCCGGTGGAAAGCGAACACGGGCTGCTGACCACGATGGCGTGGCGGATCGGCGGGAAGCCGACCTACGCGCTGGAGGGCAGCGTGTTTATGGGCGGCGCAACAATCCAGTGGCTGCGGGACGAGCTGAAGATCATCGACCACGCGGCGGAGAGCGAGAGCATCGCCCAGAGCATCCAGAGCACGGGCGGCGTATACCTGGTGCCGGCGTTTACGGGCCTGGGCGCACCGTGGTGGGATATGTACAGCCGGGGTACGCTGGTAGGCATGACCCGGGGCACCGGGCGGCCGCAGATTGTGCGCGCTGCGCTGGAGGCGATCGCCTACCAGAGCGCGGACCTGATGGACGCGATGATCGCAGACTGCGGCAGCAAGCCGGCAAGCCTGCAGGTGGATGGCGGCGCAAGCGCCAACGGATTCCTGATGCAGTTCCAGGCGGATATCACCGGGATCCCGGTGGTCAGGCCGCGGGTGCTGGAGACGACCGCGCTGGGGGCCGCGCTGCTGGCAGGGCTGGGCGCGGGGATCTATGGAAGCGTCGAGGAAGCCACGAAGGGATGGCAGAAGGATCTGGAGTTTACGCCCCGGATGGATGAGGCGACGAGGCTGCTGAACCTCAAGGGCTGGCATAAGGCGATTGAACGGTCGAAGGATTGGGCGAAGGACTGACGACCGCCAGTGGCGGAAATTTCGTCAGTCCTGAGGTCAAGCGAAAGGGAGCGAGCTCCACAGTGTGGAGTCGCGACCATTGAGCTTGCGGAACCAGAGATTAATTCAGAATTCACAATTCATAATTATGACAACCACGAGAGAAGGACTTAGGGTTGAAAGAAAAGATTCAAAAGCTGTTCAGCAATGTGTGGACGATTCCGAATGTGCTGACGATCATCCGGATCATCCTGATTCCGGTGTTTGTGGTACTGTTTTTCAAGGGAGAGAAGATCGCAGCGCTGTGCGTGTTCTGTGCAGCGAGCCTGACGGATATGCTGGACGGGTATCTGGCGCGGAAGCTGAACCAGATTACCGATTTCGGCAAACTGTTTGACCCGCTGGCGGACAAACTGATGGTCCTGACGGCGATGGTATGCCAGACGTTCTGGGGCCCGCTGCCGCTGGTGGCGGTGATCATCGTGGCCCTGAAGGAACTGGTGATGGTGCTGGGCGGTGTGTTCATGCTGAGCAAAGACGTGGTGGTCTACAGCAACTATTTCGGCAAGGCGGCGCAGGTGGGATTCATCGCCTCGCTGATCCTGAGTTTTTTCCATGACAGATTTCTGAAAGGGAACGTGGTGCTGTGGGGCATGACGCCGGACATTATTCTGCTGTGGATCACGGTGGCACTTGCAGTGGTCGCGATGGGCGTTTACGCCGCGGGCGCGATCAAAACGATAAACAAGAAAGAAGAAAAGAAAGATGAGATTTGACGGAAGAGCGCCGGACGAGAAGCGGCCGGTAAGCATTGAAACGGATTTTGTGCGCACGGCGTACGGCAGCTGTCTGATCGCTACGGGAAACACCCGGGTGATCTGCACGGCAAGCGTGGAAGAAGTGGTTCCGCCCTTCCTGAAGGGCAAGGGACAGGGCTGGGTGACCGCTGAATATGCGATGCTGCCGGCTTCCACGACGGAACGAAAAAAGCGCGACGGCATCAAGAAGGACGGCCGGAGTGTGGAGATTCAGCGGCTGATCGGCCGGGCACTGCGCCAGGCGATTGACCTGAAAGCACTGGGCGAGCGGACGATTACTCTGGACTGCGACGTGCTGGAAGCAGATGGGGGCACCCGGACAGCGTCCATTACCGGGGCGATGGTGGCCCTGACCTGCGCGGCGGACCGGCTGGTGCGGGAGAAGAAACTGCCGATCAGCCCGATTGTGCACCAGGTGGCGGCGATCAGCGCCGGCGTAATCGATGACGAACCGTGCCTGGATCTGTGCTATCAGGAAGACAGCCATGCCCAGGTGGACATGAATTTTGTGATGAATGAAAAAGGCGAGTTCATCGAGCTGCAGGGGACCGGCGAAGGCCGAGCGTTCTCCGGGGCCGAGCTGGATACGCTGATGAAATACGCCGGAAAGGGCATCCGGGAACTGATGGACGCCCAGAAGGAAGCCCTTGGTGAGCGGGCGGCGCAGATCGCGCCCAAGCCCCTGCTGCTGGTGGCGACGGGAAACGAGCACAAGCTGCGGGAACTGCAGGAAATGTTCAAGGACTTCTATACCCTGGCGCCGATGACCGCGGCGGGCTTCTTCGGCCCGATCGAGGAGGACGCGGATACCTTTGCCGGAAACGCCGCGATCAAAGCGGAAGCGGTGAGCGAAGCGACGGGATATCCTGCCATCGGGGACGACAGCGGACTGGAGGTTGACGCGCTGGACGGAGAACCCGGGGTGATGAGCGCCCGGTATGCCGGGGAGCACGGGAACGACGAAGCGAACAACGATCTGCTGCTGAGCCGGATGGAAGGGAAGGGGAACCGGACCTGTGCGTTCAAGTGTGTGCTGGCGCTGAAGATTCCCGGCCGGGAGACGCTGATTGCCGAAGGGAGCTGTCCGGGGACCTTGCTGACAAAGCGGCAGGGGACCGGCGGGTTCGGATATGATCCGCTGTTCCTGTATGAACCGATGAACAAGACGTATGCCGAGATGAACCAGGAGGAGAAGAACCAGGTGAGCCACCGGTTCCGTGCGGCGGAAAAAATGCGGGAAATCATGAAAGAGCTGCAGGAGTGATTTGCAGCTTGCTGTGGACCGGAAGGGACGGTTCTTATTGGACCAGGGTTTGTCTTCGATCCTTCTTTTTCGTATCTTGGGTCCAAAAGAACCGTCCGTCCGGTCCACTCGGTCTATCACCGAAAGAACCCATCACCCGTCTGATTTTCGGACGGTTTTTTTCGTGGGGATTGTGTTGCCGGAAAAAACATTCGAAAAGCGCTCAAAACCTTGACGATTCAAAGGAAAATGATGTAAAATATTCGAAAAGTTGAAGAATTGAAACGGAGGGATACAGATGCTCCATGACAGCAAGATCTGGATCGGGTCCTGCGAAAATGGAAACCCGGTTTATCTGCTGCCCTCCATGGCTAACCGCCACGGTCTGATCGCCGGCGCAACAGGCACCGGAAAGACCGTATCCCTGAAGGTCCTGGCGGAAGGCT
>CAZUXV010000036.1:0-7275 GCA_964624445.1 uncultured Oscillospiraceae bacterium
CGAGCTTGGCCTCAAAGGTCTTGGCCTTGGACTTGCTGAAGTAGCTGTTGGACTGGCCGGAAATGGCGCTGATGCCGCCTTCCTCAGAAGACTGCAGAAGCACGGTAACGATCATAAAAAGCGCTGCGATGATCAGCACGATAGAAACAGCGGTAACCATAAGAACATTCCTCCTCGATAAATCAGCCCGCATAGTTTATCATACGGCTGAGGAAATTGCAACAAGAAATATTAATGAAAATACAACCGCAGCATTATTCGGCAAGTTCCCGGTTCTGCTTCCGGGCAGCGAGCGCGGCCAGGCAGCATTCCTTGCTGCGTTCAATATGGTGTTTCATCAGCTTTTCAAATTCGGGAAGGTTTTTCTGTTCGACCAGATCCACCAGCCTGTGGTGCTCCTCGCGGGCTTCACCGCGGCGGTCTTCCTGCTTGATCGCCATGGCGGAGAAACGGCGGATGTATTCATCCTGTCCCTCAATGACGCGAAGGATCCTGTTTTTGCCGGAAATGGAGGTCAGCTGGGTATGGAAGTCACGGGCCAGGGGAGAAAGCGATTCAACATCGTTCTTCTTGTCCAGCTCATCCATTTTTGTCAGCTTTTCACGCAGGGAGGAAATATCTTCCGGCGTGGCCTTTTCGATGATGTCCGGCAGGGTCAGCATTTCCAGGCAGTTGCGGATCGTGTAGATCTGTTCCACGTCTTCCGCGGTGAAAGCATGAACGATCACGCCGCGGCGCATGACATATTCAACCAGACCGTCCCGTTCCAACTTGCGCAGCGCCTCTCTCAGAGGCGTGCGGGAAATGTGGAGACGATCTGCATAATCGGTTTCAACGATCCGTTCACCGGCCGGGATCTCTCCGGTGATGATGGCTTTCTTCAGGACCTCATAAGCGATCTCACGAATGGGGCGGCTTTCCATCATAGGCTGGAAGGTAAGGGACATGGTAAGACCTCCTCAAATGGTGCAGCATTTTCTCTGCACTTTGTATACAAATTACAACAAAAAAACAATCCTGTCAAGAATCATTAACAGAGTTGCAGAAGGGGAGGAGAAAAAGGTATAATAAAGCGTTAGATCAGGATCTATCATTCAGAATTCATCATTCAGAATTATCAGATACATTGATTTAGCACGGAATCAGTCTTCATGGCATCAGACGCCATTGATTATAGGAGATCATTGATGTTTGAGAGTTTTAACGCAATGGTGAACGCGCCGATGAGTGAGCATACGACGCTGAAGCTGGGCGGACCGGCGGATTACCTGGTATTTCCAAGAAGTGCGGAAGAGATCAACGCGCTGTTTGCAGAGGCGGGAGCCTACAATCTGCCTGTAACAGTGATCGGGCACGGCAGCAATCTGCTGGTGCTGGACGGCGGGATCCGCGGCCTGGTGATCTGCATCGGAAAGAACATGCGGACCATTACCCGGGAAGGAAACATGATTACCGCCCAGGCCGGCGCGATGCTCGGCAGCGTTGCCGTGGAAGCGGCGGAAGCCGGGCTCAGCGGTCTTGAATTTGCTTCCGGCATTCCGGGAACCGTCGGCGGCGGCGTGACCATGAACGCCGGAGCGTATAACGGAGAAATGTCCCAGGTGGTTAAAACGGTCAAGGCACTCAGCCCGGGCGGCAAAGAGATCGTTCTGTCCCGGGAAGAGATGGATTTCAGTTACCGTCATTCCGCCGTGACAGAAAAGAACCTTATTGTTACGGAAGCAACCTTTGAATTGCAGCCGGGAGATCCGGCAACAATCCGGGCAAAAATGTCTGAACTGAACGCCAGACGTGCGGAAAAACAGCCGCTGGACGTTCCGAGCGCGGGCAGCACATTTAAGCGGCCGGAGGGCTTTTTTGCCGCGGCGCTGATCGATCAGTGCGGACTGAAAGGATACAGCATCGGCGGAGCCCGGGTAAGCATGAAGCACGCAGGATTTCTGGTCAATACGGGCAACAGCAGCAAAGATTTTTATGATCTGATGCAGAAGGTGCAGCAGATCGTTGATGAACGCGTGGGAGTCAAGCTGGAGCCGGAGATCAGGATCCTGGGAGAGGAGCTGCTGTCCGAGAATCAAGGGAGCAGCCCGCAGATGATCGGATAAAGGCAGCGTTGTCACAGGAGTTACTGAAGGAGTTATTGAAGGAGCGATACTATGCGCTATCTCATCGTGACCGGTCAGAGCGGTGCGGGAAAGACTGCCTGCGTCCACTATCTGGAAGACAAAGGCAGTTTCTGCATGGACAATATGCCACCGATGATGCTGCCGAAGCTGATCGAGGCCTTTGATTCAACACCTGTGAAGCAACAGACAGTAACGATCGCGGTGGACGTGCGCAGCGGCGAATTTTTTGACGCCAACGCCGTGGCCAAAATGATCGGCCAGCTGCGGATGATGGATCACCAGATCGAGGTTGTGTTCATGGAGGCCAGCGACGAAACACTCCTGGACCGTTATAAGGAAACCCGGAGGGAACATCCCCTGTGCCAGGAAGGTCTGACGCTGACGGAAGCGATCGCCGAGGAACGGGCACGGCTGCAGCCGCTGCGGGAGATCGCGGGCTACGTGATCGATACCACGAACATGTCTGCCCGGGCGATGAAAAAAGCGCTGGACCAGCGCTTGGGTGACCTTTCCGACGCAGAACCGCCGATCCGGGCGGAAGTGATGAGCTTCGGTTTCAAACGGGGACTTCCGCGGCAGGCGGATCTGGTGGCGGACGTGCGCTTCCTTCCGAATCCTTTTTATATTGAATCACTGTGCAGACACAGCGGACTGGACGAAGATGTGCGCAGTTTTGTGATGGATCATCCCACCACGCAGGAGTTTATGCGCAGATATACGGAACTGCTGGATTTCCTGATTCCTTATTACCGTGAAGAGGGAAAACGCAGACTGGTGATTGCGATCGGCTGTACGGGCGGCGCCCACCGGTCGGTGGCGATCGCGGAAGCTATCGGCCGGTATCTGAGGGAGAAAGGACTTCCGACTGAGATTGACCACCGGGACCTGCAGCTGGAACAGGCACGCTGGACTACGCCGGTTGAGGAGGCATAATGCGCACGTCGGATACGCGGAGCTTTTCCGCAGGGGTTAAGGAGGAACTGATCAGGCTTCCCATGGGGAAGCCCTGCTGCATGCTGAGCGAAATTTCCGCACTGACCCAGACGTCCGGCCACCTGGCTTTCCGCGGCGGCGGATGGATTTCCGTCAGCTACAGGATGGACAACGCGGGCACCGCGCGCAGACTGTTCCAACTGTTGAAAAAACGGCTGGACGTGGCGCCGAAGCTTCATTTCGTCCAGACGCGCCAGCTGGGCGGACGGCGCAGCTGTGTGCTGACACTCGGCACAGAAGATACCCGGACGCTGCTGAACGCACTGCATATGGCTGAAACAGACGAAGAGGGACAAATCCACCTGAAGCGGACCGTTCCGCGCCATCCGATGACGCGCCAGTGCTGCCGCCGGGCTTTTCTGCGCGGCGCGTTTCTCGGCGCTGGTACGCTGACCCATCCCGAAAAAGGGTATCATTTTGAGTGGAAAGCCGAGGACGAGCGGCTGGCGGAAACGCTTGAGAAGCTGCTGGAGAAGTGCGACCTGCCTTACAAGAGCTATATCCGCAAGGGCACCCGGGTGATCTATCTGAAAGGCGC
This sequence comes from uncultured Oscillospiraceae bacterium, assembly GCA_964624445.1. GTDB lineage: Bacteria > Bacillota > Clostridia > Christensenellales > Aristaeellaceae > Aristaeella. The sequence goes on from CAZUXV010000036.1 coordinate 3,658, forward strand.
GCAGCAGATTTCCGATATGCTGGCCGTGATGGGCGCCGGAAGCAGTGTGCTGGAGATGGAGAACATCCGGATCAACAAGCAGCTGCGGGCTGCAGCGACCCGAGCCGCCAACTGTGACGAACATAACAGTGAAAAAATGCTGGATGCCGGCCACAGGCAGGCGGAAGCCATCCGGCATATTTCCATTGCCCGGGGCCTGTTTACGCTGCCGCCCGCCCTGCGCGAAGTCGCCAGGCTGCGGGTGGAGAATCCGGACATGAGCCTGCAGGAACTGGGCGAAATGATGGATCCGCCGGTAGGCAAGAGCGGCGTGAACCACCGGCTCCGCCGGCTCATGGAAATCGCCCGGCAGGTCGAGGAAGAATACGGAAGAGGAGGAAAGAACGGATGATCGCCTCGCTGATCTATACTTTTCTGTATCTGTATGCCGGCGTGATGACCGTTCGTTTCCTGCTGCCCCGGCACAGGCCGCTGAACCGGCTGTGGCTCGGCCTGAGCCTCGGTCTGCTGGAAGAAATGTGGCTGCCGGCGATCGGCGCGGCGTTCTTTACTTTCGGCGCGGAGGCGCATGTTTTCGGTGCCGGGGTCCTGTTTGTCCTGACGCTGATCGCCTGGTTCGTAAGAGACAAACGCATGCCGGCCGGATGGGATGAAAAAGAGGACGCGCTGCTACGCCAGATCCTGGTGTTCTGCGTCCCACTGACGCTGCTGGCCATCTGGCTGCAGTACAGCCATGTGATGCGGGTGGATGAAGCAGGAAACTGGCGCGTCGGACAAAGCACCTACGGCGATCTGCCGATGCACCTGAGTTTTATTACCGGGCTGGTCGGAAAACGGTTTCCGGCTGATTACCCCTTCTTTCCAGGCGCCAGGCTGAGCTATCCTTTCCTGGCTGACAGCCTGAGCTCCACGTTCTATCTGCTGGGATGCAGCCTGCAGGCCGCGACAATCATCCCCGCGGTACTGATGATGGCGCTGTGCTACACAGGCGTGCTTGTGCTTGGACGCGATATGACAAACGGCAAAAAGACGGCGCTGCTGGCGGCCGCGCTGTTTTTCCTGAACGGCGGGTTGGGTTTCCTGTATGACTTTGACCTGGCCGGCGGATCATGGTATGCGGATGAAAACGCGTCTTTCTTTGTGCGGATCGGACAGACGGTTTCCGGCTGGTTCAGCACTGTCGGTGAACGGATCGGCCATATCCTGACGGGATATTACAAAACCCCCACAAACCAGCCGGATCCGAACAACCTGCGATGGAGCAACGTGATCTGTGACATGATGGTTCCGCAGCGGACGCTGCTGGGCGGCTGGTGCATGGTGATCCCGTGCTTCTACCTGCTGAATGCCGAGTTCCGTCCGCGAATGCTGGACTTAGAAAACAAAGGCCGGGGTCTGGTGCTCCTGGGCGTCTGGGCCGGTGCGCTGCCGCTGATTCATACCCACAGTTTTCTCGCGCTGGGCCTGGCTACCTTCGGGGCAATGTGCTATGACCTGATCCACGGGGATCCGAAGGCACTGACGGTCAGGAGAACCCGAGGCAGGATCCTGATCCGGTATCTGATCTTCGGAGGGATCACTGCGGCGTTTGCGGCACCGCAGCTGATCGGCTTTACTTTCACCCAGGCGTTCCAGGGAAACGGCAGGTCTTTTATCACCCTTCAGTTCAACTGGGTCAACAACCCTTCCGGAACAGGCATGCGGGATCTGTATCTGTGGTTCTATATCAAAAATATCGGGCTTCCTGTGATCGCCCTGATCGCCGCCGTGATCGACAAAAATCCCCGCAACCGGCGGATCTTTGCCATGGCGGTTCCGATCATCCTGGCGGCGGAATTCATCCGTTTCCAGCCCAATGAATATGACAATAACAAACTGTTCTATCTGGCGTGGCTCCTGTGCTGCCTGATCATTGCCGACTGGGGCTCCCGCCTGTGGAAACGGCTGGAGGGCATGCACGGACGCCGGTTTCTTGCGATACTGGCGGCGATTGTCACCTTTCTGAGCGCAGGGCTGACGATCTGGAGGGAATGTGTGTCAGACTATGTTGCTTTCAGTGCCGACGCCGTGGAAGCGGGACAATATGCCAAAGACAATACGTCTCCGGACGCGGTGTTTATTACCGGGACCCAACACCTGAACCCGGTGATCGCCATTGCCGGGCGGGAGATTGTCTGCGGGCCGAACCTGTGGCTGTACTGGCACGGGTTTGATATCCGGGAGCGGGAAGAGGAACTGATGGCATTCTATGAAGATCCGCAGGCACATCCGGAGATCCCGGCCAAATACGGCGCAGAATACGTTTATGTTTCCTCCTACGAACGCAGCAGCTATGACGTGGATCTGGAAGGGCTGGAACAGATCGGCCTGAAAGTGTTTGAGAACGGTGAAGCTGCCATTTACCGGCTTTCCGCCGGCGAGGTCTCCGAACAATAAAAAATCGTTTTCCACCCTGTTCAATCCGGTGAAAATGTGATAATATATATACAAATATCAGCCGGCACAGGCCGGAGTACGTTTATCAATTGAATAGGAGGAACCGATCATGAAGAAATCCAATCCCGTCAAGGTGCTGCTTATTGCAGCAGTACTCGTACTTGCCCTTGTATGTCTTACAGCATGCTCCGATAACGGCGCGCTGGAAGCCCTGAAGAAGGAAAAGGACGAACTGCTCGCCAAGGTCGATACCCTGACGGCAGACGCGACCAAGGCTGCGGAAGAAGCCCAGGCTCAAATTGACACCCTGACAGCGGACGCATCCAAGGCTGCGGAAGAGGCCAAGACACAGATCGACGCACTGACGGGTGAGAAGGATGAGCTGGCGAAGCAGGTGGAGACCCTGACAGCCGAAGCCGCTGCTGCTGCGACGGAATCCCAGGGCAAGATCGACGAGCTGGCCAGCCAGGTGGAAACCCTGACGGCTGATGCCGCCAAGGCCGCCGAAGATGCCAAGGCAACGTTGGAAAGCGAAGTCGCCAAAGTGAAGGACGAAGCCGCCAAAGCCGCGGAAGAAGCCAAAGGACAGATTGACGCGCTGACGGGTGAAAAGGATGAACTGGCCAAGCAGATTGAGACCCTGACGGCTGACGCCGCCAAGGCCGCCGAAGACGCCAAGGCAACGCTGGAAAGCGAAGTCGCCAAAGTGAAGGACGAAGCCGCCAAAGCCGCGGAAGAAGTACAGGCCCAGATTACCGCACTGACGGGTGAGAAGGACGAGCTGGCCAAGCAGGTGGAAACGCTGACGGCTGACGCAGCCAAGGCTGCCGAAGACGCCAAGGCGACGCTGGAAAGCGAAGTTGCCAAGGTAAAGGAAGAGGCCCAGGGCAAGATCGACGAACTGGGCAAACAGGTTGAAGAACTCACCAAGTCCCTGGACTTCGGCAATCTGGATGAAGAAGGCATCAAGGGCATCTTCGAGAAGCTGAAGACGAATCCCAAGGTGCTGAACGTGATTCCCGATATCCTGAAGGAGTTCGGAATCGAACTGCCGGGAACTACCGAAGCAGCGGAATAAGCAAGTCAGAGAAGCAGATGATCTGCCCGTTTTCCCAATGCGGAAAACGGGCATTTTCCTTGCTTTTTTCATAAAAATGAGATAAAATATTCATAATATGCAGG
>CAZUXV010000036.1:7285-19380 GCA_964624445.1 uncultured Oscillospiraceae bacterium
GGATTTTATCCGCGCATATGAAGAAGCCCTGAAGGCGGTGGATCAGGTCCCCGAGGCTCGGGTCATCAGATCAGCGGGGAAGAATTCCGGACCTGGTATGCGGAACAACCGCGCGGGGGAAAACGGCGCGGAGCCGGCAGCAGGAGACGGTCAGCGACGGCTACGCCCGGAACTTCCTGTTCCCCCAGAAGCTGGCGGCGGAAGCGACTCCCGGCGCGCTGAAAGAGATCCAGCGCAAACGGGCAGCCCAGGACGCCCGCGAAGCGGAAATGCTTGCGGAAGCGAAGAACAAGGCCGCCGCACTGAAGGATAAAGTGATCGCACTGGAAGTAAAATGCGGTGAAAAGGGCAGGCTGTACGGCTCCGTGACCACGGCGGAAGTGGCCGAAGCGCTGGAAAAACAGCATGGGGTGAAGGTAGATAAACGCAAGATCGATATCGGGGAGCCGATCCGGGAGACCGGTATACGGACAATCTCCGTGTGGCTGCATTCCGGGGTGACGACTCCCATGAAACTGGACGTGCAGCCGATCAAGAAGGGATAACAGATGGACATTCGGGAAGAGACGGGCGGCCGGGCGCTGCCCAACAGCACGGAAGCGGAGGTCAGCGTCCTGGGCGCAATGCTGCAGGACAGCACCGCCGTGCTCCGTGCAGCTGAACAGCTGATTCCCGAAGATTTTTACCATCCGGAGCATAAAGAGATCTTTACGGTCATGGCGGATATGAACCGCCGGCAGACTGCGATCGACCTGGTGACCGTACAGACCGAGCTGTCAAACAAGGGCTCGCTGGACGGAGTGGGCGGCATCAAGTACTTGATGAAGATTATCAGAGACGTGCCCACAACGGCCAACGTGCAGGAATACATCAATATTGTCCGGGAAAAAAGCACGCTGAGGAAACTGATCGCAGCGTCCCAGGGCATCATGAAGGACTGCTACGGCCAGAACAAGGAACTGCAGGAAGTTCTCTCAAGCGCCGAAAAATCGATCTTCGATATCGTGATGAACCGACAGGGCGGGGAAGAACTCAGGCCTGTAGGCGAAGCGCTGGAGGTTGCTTACCAGAAGATTGAGGAACTGGCCAAACTGAAAGGCGAGCTTGCCGGTGTACCGACCGGTTTTATCGATCTGGATTCCATGCTGACAGGCCTGCATCCGGGTGAGCTGATCATTGTCGGCGCCCGGCCGGCCATGGGCAAAACCTCTTTCGCGATGAACATCGCAGAACATGCCGCCCTGAACAAGGGAAAGACCACCGCGATCTTCACACTGGAGATGCCGCGGGAGCAGATTGCGATGCGTATGCTCTGTTCTGACGCGCGGGTGGACATGCAGCGCGTCCGTAAAGGCACCCTGCACGATGACGACTGGATCCGCCTGGCAAAGACCCTGGGGCCGCTTTCCGCGTCACATATTTATATCGACGATACGGCCGGCCTGTCTCCCACGCAGCTGCGGTCCAGGTGCCGCCGGCTCATGATGGACACGGGGAAGCTGGACCTGGTCGTGATCGATTATCTGGGCCTGATGCGCTCAGACGGACGGGCGGAGAGCCGGAACATGGAAGTCAGTGAGATCAGCCGTGCGCTGAAGGCGATCGCGCTGGAACTGAAGATCCCGATCGTTGCATGCGCACAGCTGAGCCGCGCCAACAAGGACCGGATTGACAAGCGCCCGGTGCTGAGCGACCTGCGGGATTCGGGTTCGATCGAACAGGACGCGGATGTGGTTATGTTCCTCCATCGCGAGGAATATTACAACAAAGATACGGAAGACAAGAACATCGGCGAAGTGATCGTATCCAAACAGCGGAGCGGTCCGCTGGGCACAGTCAAGCTGGCATGGCTGAGCGAGTTTACAACTTTCGCAAACCTGGCCAGGGAGAACGGTCCCGGAGGGGACGCACCGTTCTGATTAATTCATAATTCTGCGATCGCTGTTACCAAAGTGCCTCCGGAACTTTGACAGCTGTAGCATGGCAGCTGTTAGCCAAATCATAGATTTGGACAGCTGCTCAACAATTCATAAATCAAGGAGTCATTGATGGAAAGTTATACGGTCTGCCAGCTGCAGCGGGATATGCGGTATGAAGGATTTCTGCTCATCCGCTCCGCGGAAAAACGGAAAGACAGCAAAGGCAACGACTATGTGGATATGAACCTGACTGACCGGACGGGAGAGATCAACTGCAAGATCTGGAACTGGGATCCGGACGCCGAGACGCCGGAAGCCGGGCAGCCGATCAAAGTCCGGGGAACGATTCAGGAATACAACGGCCGCCTTCAGCTGCGGGTTGAGAAATGGCGGCTGTGTACGGATGACGATCCGGTGGACATGAACGCGCTGGTCCCCTGTGCGCCGAGAAGGCCGGATGAGATGCTCAAAGAGATCGAAGATACGCTGGAGAGCTTCACGAATGACGACCTGAAGAAGCTGACCCGCGGCATGCTTGGTCTTGCGGGCGACCGCCTGACCTGGTTCCCGGCGGCACAGCGAATGCATCACGCGGAACGGAGCGGTCTGCTGCACCATACAACGGACATGCTCCGACTGGCACGGGCGCTGCTGGAGATCTACCCCTGGCTGAACCGTGACCTGCTTCTGGCTGGTGTAATCATCCACGATCTGGGTAAGATCGAAGAGATGAAAAGCGATAAGACCGGAAACGTGACTGACTATACCCGTGACGGACAGCTGCTGGGGCATCTGGTCCGGGGAATCACGAACCTGAACCGGGTCGCGGAGGAAACCGGCGTTACCGGAGAAAGCCTGGTTCTGCTGGAACACATGCTCCTGAGCCATCACGGCGAGAGTGAATACGGAAGTCCCAAACCGCCGATGTTTGCAGAAGCGGAAGCGCTTCACTGGATCGACATCATGGACGCCCGGATGAACACCATGAAGACCGTGACGGACAAGACGCCTCCGGGCGCCTTCAGCGAAAAGATCTTCAGCCTGGACAGAAGGGTGTATCACCCGGAAATGAATGCATAATTCATATTTATGAATGAAGAACCGGAACCAAGATCCGTATCAGATCGTTTAGAGTATGAAGGATGGAGGAATTGAAGTATGTGGAAGAAGAGGATCCTTTGCCTGGTGCTTGTCCTGTGCGCCGCACTGGTGATGACGGCCTGCAAGCAGAAGGAAACATTCCCGACAACGCCGCAGGAGCTGACGACGGATGCGCCGCAGGATGAGCAGAACATCTTCGGCGATACGCCGATCCCCCAGGCGATCGATTTCGACGACGGAAGCTATGATCCAACCCAGGAGGAAGGCGGAGACGAAGAAGAGGTTGTCGCGGCAGCCATGGACGAACCGACGCCTGCTCCGACCATGCAGAGCGAATACGCCGGTGCGACGCCTGTACTGATCGACCCGATCGACAAACCCACACCCACGCCGCTTCCGACGCTGACCTTTACCTACGACAAATACGAGGCGAAGGCGCTGGGTCTGACCTTCGAAGCGCCTGCAGGCTGGCTTCCTGATGACAGCCAGCCGGATACCTATACGCTGACCAATCCGGATCCGTCTATGGACTATGCCGCACAGCTGTCCATCCGCCTGGTGCCGGTAAGCAAGAACTATACGAAGAACGAGCTGATCAAGGAAGTCAAGGGTACGCTGGACACACTGGGCAGCGAAGGCTTCAAAAAGTTCGAACGTTCCAACACCGCGGGCCGTAAGTTTATGAATACGGACGCGATTTATGCCAACTATTCCGGCACCACGACGGACAACGTCAAGGTTGCGGGGCGGATCATCATCGCGTGCGCCAACAAGACGCTGTATATCCTGCATGTCAGCTATCCCCAGGGATATACAAAGACCTATGTGGATAACGTATACGATAAATTCCGCCACACGGTCAAAGCAATCTCCCAGTAATCGGTTAACTTAAATCATCTCAGACGTGACGCGCTTACCGGACACCGGTCGGCGCGTCACGGCATGCTATCTGGAGGCTTTTCTTGAAAATGACAAAGGCTTGCCGCTGTATTGCGCTGATCCTGATCCTCGTGCTGCTGTGCGGACTGATTCAGACCGCAGGTGCGGACGTTGTCTCGCTGGGAATCTATTTCTGCGGAAGAAAGACCGCGGAAGACGGAACACAGCAGATTGTGAAGCTGGAGGGCCGGTTCCGCGTGACCCAGAACGGCGAAGAAGTCGGCGTTATTCAGGCGGGGAAGGATGTCCTGACGCTGAACGGAACGGAACGGATCAGAATCGAACCGATGCCGGAAAGCATCCTGCCGGAATGGGATCTGAGTACCGTTGCCAGGGAAGTGTTTCCTGAGGCGGGCGGAACGACGATCGTTTCAATCGTGGTGGAACCGTTGAAGGCGGATGCGTCGATTCCGACGCCCGAACCGACACCGGAACCTACCGCGGAACCGACGCCGGTTCCCGAGATTCCGACGGAAGAAACCGATATTCCTTCTGAGCCGGATGTTCCCGATGAACCGGAAGCAGAACCTGAAAATGAGCCGGAATCAGAACCGGAAGACGAAGAGGATTTCATTCCTTCCGGTCCTGTGGTCACGCCGACCATGCCGCCTTATGATCTTTCCGCCATTCTGCCGACGCCGGAACCGGCCTGGATTTCCCTGCCTTCCGGCAGCAGCAGTATACGTGTATACGCCTATAACGATAAAAACAATAACGGCCAGGCCGGAGACGACGAAACAGGTGTTTCGGATGTGACCGTCTGCCTGCTTACGGAAGATGAACAGGCCGTTTCTTCCGTTACGACCGGCAAGGACGGACTTGCGGTGTTTGATGGCCTCCCGGAAGGAAACTACCGTGTAAAGGCGATTATTCCCGACGGATGGGCCTTCATCAAGAAAGGTTCCGGCAGCGAACCCTATGCCAGCGTGATCGGAAGCTCCTATGCCGGAGAGGAAACAAGCGGCGTGATCAGCCTCGGCGCGGACACCACGGCTATGCCGGGCATCTCGCTGGCCCGCTGCCTGCATGTAAGCGGCACATGCTGGTTTGAAGAAACGATCGACGGCCTGTGGGATAACACGGAGTCCGTACTGCCCGGCGTAAAGATCGAACTGGACGGCGAACGGAACGGCCTGCACTTTGAGACTATTTCCGGTGAAGACGGAACCTGGCGGATCGACCGGGTGGCGCCGGCTGCGTACAAGCTGACAGCCCATGCGCCGGACGGCATGATGTTCACACGGGTCCCCACCCGGAACGGCCGGAAAACCGTTATCGCGCGGGACGGCGTGAGCGTCGCTTCCCGCAAGGTGGACCTGAACGATAAAGAAAGCAAGGACAATATGTATATCGGCTTTACCTGGGCCGGGCAAATCAGCGGTATCTGCTTCCTGGATGCAAACTATAACGGCATCTATGATGAAGGAGATCTCCCCATGCCCGGCGTGAAGGTGACGGCGATCAAACAGACCAAGGACGAGGAAGCCGCCGTGACGTATTCCGGCGAGGACGGCACCTATGTGCTGACAGGTCTGCGGGCGAACACCTATAAGATGCGCGCGGTTCTGCCGGAAGATGGAAGCGACTTTACCAAGGTGGTCAGTGATCCGCTGGGCAACCATTTTGAGGCGCGGGTCGGCAGAAGGGAAAACTTCTGGAAGGACTTTGTGCTTCAGACCGCCGAGCAGAAGACCATGAACGTCGGCGTAATCTATCCGGCAAGTGTAACCGGTTACGTCTATCAGGACGATGATTTCTCCGGGACGCTGACGGGCAAAGAAAAGATTGTATCAGGCTACCTGGTGAAGCTGTATGATGAGAACGGTGAGCTGGCAGCTATGGATAAAACCAGCATCAAGGGCAAGTATGAGCTGACCGACGTTCCGCCCGGAAACTACACGCTGGGCGTGACTGCCCTGAAAGGATATGCTTTTACAAAACTGGGAGAAGGCAATGTGATCCTGAACCGGACGAACGGCGAAGGCTATTCCGAGGTGTTCCATCTCGGCCTGAAAGAAAACAGAACGGGAATGGATATCGGCATGATCCTGCCCGGCACAGTCCGCGGCTCCGTGTTTGCCGACAGGAATGACAACGGTGTCCGCGATGACGGAGAAAACGGCCTGACCGGTGTGATCGTACGGCTGATGGGCGAAGAAGGGGAGGCCTTCAGCGCCGAAATCGGAGCAGACGGCAGTTATCTCTTTGACGCTGTAATGCCCGGATCCTATTACCTCGAATACACCCTGCCTGAGAATGCGGTTTTTGCGCGGGTCACTGACGGCGGAAATACCGTTTCCGGAGACCGCACCGGCCGGAGCGAATCCTTTGACATGTCCTCAGGGATCGAAAAGGTTGGCCCGCTTTGCGGTGCGCTGACTCTCGGACGGATTGAGGGCAGCGTTTACCAGGATCATGACGGCGACGGTGTCCGTACTGCAGACGAGGAAGCCACTGCCGGCCTGACCGTTACTCTGACGCCTTCCCGCGCAGAACTGGAAGCGATCTCCGTGACCACCGATGAAGACGGCACCTTCGCGCTGGAGGCGCTGCGGCCGGATGAATATACCCTGACAGTAACCTGTCCGGATCAGCATGTGCTGAGCCGCACAGACAATCTGAAACTGCCGCTGACCGCAGGCAAGGACACCCAGAGCGTACAGCTTACCGTCGCAATGGGTGCGGAATGGACCGACCAGGCCCTGGGTACGGTGATTCCCGCCGGACTGAGCGGCGTGATCTGGCTGGATGAAAACAACAATGGCCTGTTTGATCCGGATGAAGCGACTCCGGCCGGATACGAGATAACGGTGACTGATGATCGGACCGGTAAGGTTTTCGATATCCTTCAGACAGACGGAAACGGAGCCTGGTCCACCTTTGGTATGATTCCCGGAAGCTTTACGCTTTCCTTCCCGCTGGACGCCCGCACCATTGCTCCCAAGCAGGGTAACAGCGACTTCCAGGAGCAGGACGGACAACTGGTACTTGCCGGCATCGAGCTGAAAGAGAACGAATCCAGGGACGGCCTGTTGCTCGGTATCGTCCGGTATACGGCTATTGCCGGAAACGTCTGGATTGACCGGGGCGGAAACGTGGAAACGCTAGCCGGAGCAGAAGTTGTCCTGAAGGACAAGGAGGGTACTGAACTGAGCTCCCTGGTTACCACATCGGATGGTGCATACCGCTTTGACAAACTGATGCCCGGCACGTATCAGCTTGAAGCGACAATGCCTGAGGGCTGCGTGATCATCGAACCCGGCGACCACCGGCTGAACGGAGAACAGATCTCTGTGATGACAGATACCCTTAACAGAACCGGCACTTCCGATATGATCGACCTGAAGATGGCGAAAGACCTGCTGAAGATGGATATCGGCTGTGTGCTGCCCGGACGGGCCGGCGACCTGTGCTGGCTGGACCTGGACGGAGACGGTCTGCAGGGCATGGATGAACCGGGTATTCCCGGCGTGAAAATCACGCTCCTTCGCGACGGAGAAGTCATCGCTGAGACCGTATCCGACCAATATGGCTTCTACCGATTTAGCGACCTGTATCCTGCGTATTACACGCTGCAGGCTGCACCTCCCGGACAGGTCAAACCGACGAAGTACCGGACGGATATTCCCATGATCTCCTCCATCCTGGAAGAAACGAGTGAAAGCACATGCGTGTCCGTTGAATTCCAGGTGGAAAGCGATAAGGCAAATTACAATGTGGACCTTGGGTTTGTCTGCCGCCAGGACGGCGTTTATCCCGCGGGTGTCGGTGAAGGAAAGACCCAGAAATGGAAGAACGCCCCGGTATCGGAAGACTGAGCAAAAGTGTTTCGGCGGCTGCCATACGGCAGCCGCTTTTTCATGAGAAAAAAACTTGCAAATACATTACAAAAATATTACAATAAATATGATGCGCCGAAATAATAATCCGGCGATCAAGCATAACTGCCGAGGTGGTTCGGATGAAACGAGTATTATGTTTCCTTTTGATCCTGGGTCTGGTTTTTTCTGTCTGCGCAATTGCAGAGACTAAAGACACAGATACGGCGCCTGCTGCTCCCGTACCGGAAGAAGCCAATGAAGCCGAAGCCATGCCGATGGAGGATGAAGACGGAGACGACTCCGAACCTGAACCCATTGATATCATCGATATGATGGAAGAGGAAGAACTTGACGACGGTGAGGAGATCCTCCAGGGGCGGGTCCTGCAGTATAAAGACCAGGGCGAAGACGTGCTGGCCCTTCAGACCCGGCTCAAAGATCTCGGCTATTATTCCGGCAAACTGTCCGGACAGTTCGGAGACGCAACACAGAAGGCCGTCCGGAAATTTCAGGAGGATTATGATCTGGAAACCACCGGTGTCGCCGACCTGCGAACCCTGTCGATTCTCTTTTCCACGCTTCACCGGACGCTTCGGTACGGATCCGGCGGCGAGGACGTCAAAACCCTGCAGACCCAGCTGACAGAACTGGGGTACTATAAAGGCAAAATCAGCGGCGATTACCTGGAAGGTACCCGGAAAGCGGTGGAAGAACTTCAAAAAAAGAACGATCTGGAAGTGACCGGTATCGCTGATTCAAACCTGCAGGACCTGATCGAAGCCGGAAAAGTCCTGGCCAAGAGCGATAAGCCGGATGATACCAATACGCCTGCGCCTGACCTGTCCAACTATCTGGTGGACGAAAACGAAGACGGCGTCCGGGTGGCGGACGAACCGGTAGCATTTACCAAGAAGCTGAAAAACGGTTCCTCCGGCAAGCTGGTCAAACAGATGCAGGAACGGCTGATTGAGCTCGGTTACTATGACGGCCCGCTGAGCGGAAACTTTCAGAAATATACGACCCGAGCCGTCAAGAACTTCCAGACCCAGAACGGACTGCCCTCCACCGGTGTCGTTGACGAGGAGACCTGGAACCTGATCTTCAACGACGCCCACATTGTCCTGCCCGACGCGACACCCAAGCCCACGCCTGAACCCACGCCGGTTCCGTTCCATATTGTGGTAGACGTGGCCAATCAGGTTACCTCTGTTTACGGCAGGGATGAAAACGGTGAATATACCGTTGTCGTCCGCCAGATGCTCTGTTCCACCGGCATGAAGGCTACGCCCAGCGACGTGGGCGACTGGGTGCTGAACGGACGGCACGCCACATGGTGTATCTTCCCGAAATGGGGAAACAGCTACGCGCGATACTGGACCCGGATCAACGGAAGCATTGCTTTCCATTCCCCGATTTATACGGCTGTGAGCAACTCGGCCATGAAGATCAGCAGCTACAACAAACTTGGTCAGCGTGCCAGCCACGGCTGCATCCGCCTGGCGGTATGGGACGCAAAATGGATCTATGACAATATCGGTGCTGGCACGGTGGTATCCATCGTGGAAGGAATGGATCCGGATCCGGAGCTCCGCGACGCGCTGAAACTGCCGCCGCTGGACAAGCAGTACTGCACACCGCTCAATACGCCGGTGCCGACAGCCGAACCGGAATACAGCATTGACAACCCGCCGGATCTCGGCAAGCGCCAGCTGAGCGAAAAGAGCTCCGGTCCAGAAGTTTACTGGGTCCAGCGGACGCTGAAAGACCTGGGCTTCTATGATACCAAATGTACCGGCAAATTCCTGAAGAAAACCGTCAAAGCCGTGAAGGCGTTCCAGCAGGCTTACGGGCTGAGAGGGAACGGCGGCGTGAGCCAGGAAACCATCGAAGAGATGGTAAAAGCCGTTAAGAACATGTCCGAGGCAGAACAGGAAGCTGTTCCGACGCCGGCTCCATAACAGTCATACAAAGAAGCAGTGCCCTGTACGGCACTGCTTCTTTGTCAGGATTTACTGGTTTATTTGCGGAAAGCGCTCCAGACGATATACGCGTTGGGATGACCGGCCATGGCGGCTTTTTCATACCAGCGGAGCGCTTCCTCCATGCTGACCTCCACGCCCTGGCCGCACTGATACGCATAGCCAAGGGCATACATGCTGCGGGCGTTGCCAAGCTCCGCGGCTTTTTTGTACCATTCGATTCCTTTCGCAGTATCCTGCGGAACAAGGGAACCGGTCATGTACAGGTATCCGACATAATCACAGGCCAGCGCACTGTCCAGAGCAGCCGCCTTTTCATAGTATTCCAGCGCCTTTGCAGGATCCGCGTCCATCCCCTTGCCGCGCAGGTGCATATAGGCGATGCTCATCCAGGCATCCGGGTCTCCATGATCCGCGGCCATATGGTAATAATCCAGGGCCATAGCATAGTTCTGCTGTACGCCGGTACCTTCCTCATAAAAGGAACCGAGATACCAGTATGCTTCGGCATTTCCAAGTTCAGCGGCCTTCTGGTAGCATTCCAGTGCAAGGGTGTAATCCTGGCTGACCGCGACACCGGCGTCATAGAGCCTTCCCAGATATACCCAGGCTGGCGCGTAGCCGGCGTTTCCGGCTTTGCGGAAGCAGTCGACGGCCTTGTCAGCATCAGATGCCACGCCGATGCCCTTTTCATAATACCGACCGAGACGGGTCAGGTAGACCGGATCTCCTGCGGCAGCAAGATAATGAACAGCGGAGAAGGCGGCCTGCATCCGGGAATCATCCGCTTCTTCAGCCAGCGAGGCGGATTTTTCCAGGCCGCAGTTCATACAGGTTTCGGAAAGGTTCCGGGTGCCGCATTGAATGCATGTCCATACTCCGCGGGTTTCCCCGCAGACAGCGCAGACATTGCCGGTGGACTCCTGTCCGCATTTCAGGCAGACCCAGGTTTCCTCCTGCTGCGTTGCTGCCAGAGCGGAGGAAAAGAGAAGGGCCAGGGAAAGGAAGAGGACGATGAACCTTTTCAATTCACAATTCATAATTCATTCTGGGGAGATCTCTCCACTTCGCATCGCTGCGGTCGGGATGACAATGTAGAAGGGGCTTCTGAAATCTTATGCACGGGGCGCAAAGCCGATCTTCTTCTGGACCTTGCGCAGGGTTTTCGTCGCCAGATAAGAGGCTTTCTGCGCATTGTCCGTAAGGACTTTCATCAGGTAATCCTTATCGGCGATGAGACGTTTGAATTCTGCCTGCAGCGGTTCCAGAGCGGCGATGGCGCAGTCCGCAGCCCTGTTCTTCAGCGCACCGTAGCCCTGGCCGTTCAGTTCGGCACAGACACTGTCGATGCTCTCTCCGCTCAGCGCGGAAATAATGCTCAGCAGGTTGCTTACGCCGGGCTTGTTTTCCGGATCAAAGCGGATTTCCGTTTCGGAGTCTGTGACGGCGCGCTTGATCTTCCGGCGGATGGTATCGGGATCGTCCAGAAGGAATACGGAACCGTCGCCGACATCGCTCTTGCTCATCTTCTTGTCCGGCTCCTGCAGGCTCATGACCCGGGCACCGGTTTTGCTGATCAGGGGTTCCGGAATCGTAAAGACATCGCCGTAAACGCCGTTGAAACGCTGGGCGATATCCCGGCAGAGTTCCAGATGCTGTTTCTGGTCCGCTCCGATTGGCACATAGTTTGTCTGATAGAGCAGGATATCGGCGGCCATGAGCACCGGATAAGTGAACAGGCCTGCATTAATATTTTCCGCGTGTTTGGCGGATTTGTCCTTGAACTGGGTCATCCGGCTCAGTTCACCCATATAGGTATAGCAGTTCAGGATCCAACCCAGTTCGGCATGGGCGCTGACATGGCTCTGGCAGTAGAGGATCGACTTTTCGGGGTCAAGGCCGCTGGCAATATACAGCGCTATCAGCTCCAGGCAGCGGCGGCGGAGATCGGCGGGGTTCTGGCGCACAGTGATGGCGTGCTCATCCACAACGCAGTAGATGCAGTCGTAGTCATCCTGGAGCTGCGAGAAGCGGCTCAGGGCGCCGATGTAGTTGCCGATGGTCAGCATTCCACTGGGCTGAATGCCGGAAAAGATAACAGGCTTGCGTTCGTTGTTTTCCATTGTACTAATACCTCTGAAATAATGATATTAACATCGTTCGGGATAACAGCGGGCCGACGGGACGGAGCCTCAGGCCCCGTCTGTCATTTCTGCAGTTTGACTTTCACCAGGAGTTCGGGGGTTTCGGTGCGGAGGAGATCGTTGTCGGTATAGATCTCGTCCTTGTCATAACCCGTGCGGGGAACATACCACTCGATCCCTTCGAATTCACCG
>CAZUXV010000037.1:0-9109 GCA_964624445.1 uncultured Oscillospiraceae bacterium
TTTGGCTAATGAAAAAACAAACCCCTATCTCTAGAGGTTTGTCGATGGTCTGAGAAAATGCAGTCTTCTCAGACTGCATTTTCTGTTTCTTCTGCTATTTTCACTACGTTTGGGGGGGTCAATCAGACAGGAAAGATTATTCCTCGAGCGTCAGCTCTTCTTCCCCTTCTTCAGCAGGTTCTTCCGCCGACAGGTATGCGCCTACGATGGCCTCGCCCCATGTCGCATTCTGGCTGATCCGGTAGTTCTGCAGGTATCCGGTATAGAAGTCGAAATAGATGTTGCTGTATAGCGGAATCATCGGAAGCGTCTGGTTAAAGCGTTCCTGGAAACCAATCCAGTGCTGGATATATGTCAGCACATCGCTGGGCTCTGTCTTCCGCATGCTGATCGCTTCTTCGTACAGCTTCTCATCTGCCAGGCTGGTATATGCCCATTCTCCTTCATCGTTGAAATAAACGGAAGGATCAAACAGGAGATCAAAATTGCTGGCCAGGTAGATCATGTCTTCGTCCCGTTCCGTCTGCCGGTACCAATGGGACAGCAGCTCGCCCATGGGCAGCGCTTCCATCGTCAGGCGGATGCCGACCTGTTCGAGGTTCGCCTTGAAATGCTTTTCCAGATATTCCGCGATCTGATTGCCTTCAGGATAAATCAGTTTCAGGTCGAGAACGACGCCGTCTTTTTCGCGCAGTCCTTCATCATTCAGGATCCATCCGTCCTGTTCCAGCAGGCTGGCAGCTGTTTCAGTATCCAGGGTGTACTCAGTCAGATTGTCCAGGTTCAGTGCCTCAAAAGCGGCGAGCTTCTCGAGATATTCATCCTGCGCCTTCTGGTCTTTTTCATCTTCCGGCGGAGTGACCGGCGGAGCGGTCGTACCGGCAACGACCCCGTACATCCACTGGCCGAGGCCGTAGTATCCATTGACGATCGTTCCGTAGTTGCCGGTATAATCAGCAGTCAGCTGTTCCCGGTCCAGGCACCGGACGATTGCCTGGCGGACGGTTTCGGAGGACACGGTGGCCTTTTCACATGCAAAGCTGATATAACTCAGGCCGCAGCGCGGATAGTCGGACATTTTGATATTTTGCTGTTCATCTCCGACCTGCGCAATACCGCTCGTAATCACATCGGTGCGGGTCACCTTGTTCAGCAGTCCAAACTTGCCGGAAATAAGATCCTCCATCTCGGTTTCATTCTGCGACATGGTATAGATCAGCGTCGGGATGGTCGGCTTCTCTCCGTCAGCGTTTCCCTTATAGTACGGATTGATTGCGAATTCCGCAACTTCCCCGTCCCAGGAGGTCAGCGTATAGGGGCCGGAAACGACGGAAGGATGCGACATATAACCTGTTTCGGGATCCAGTACGGTTTCCTTCAGCAGTTCAGCGGTAAACACGGGTTCCTGCACCGTTTCGTCCTCATTGGCCAGATAGACGCCGTCCCCGTCATCCCGGACGGTCACGCCGGGAGCGATCACGGAAATGGGATACGGATTGCAGGAGAGCAGTCCCATTTCATAGAAGAAAGGCAGGTATTCATGGCTGATGGTAATAACGATCATGTCATCGTCAGCCACGTGTACGCCTTCCAGAACCTTGGCCTGGCCGGATGCATATGCTTCGTATCCGAGGAACTGCTCCATGCGCCGGGGTGTTCCGCCGATCTCAGCGACTTCAGCAGAAATGGAGAACAGATAGGAGAAAGCGTAATCCCACGCGTTAATGGCTATACCGTTGGAATATCTCAGGTCATCCTGAAGCAGCAGCGTATAACTCCGGTCTCCTTCTTCATCCTCTGTCACAACGATGTTCTTTACAACGGACGGATCTTCACAGAACATGCCGTTTTCGCCGTCCCACATGACCAGGTTATAGCCATGAAGCAGGTCTCGCACGTCTATATCGCTGGTAGCGTTTCCCCACAGTGAGGTGAAGAACTCTCCGCGCATGGCGGTCGTGTTCCCGACTGTCAGCCGGTCAGGTACAGGAACATCCTGTTTGTCCGCTGTTTCTTCCGCTGCCGCAGCAGTACAGAACAGCAGCATTACAAGCAGAAGAGAAATGAATCTTTTCATTCTATCGTCCCCTTATTGCAGACGGTATCCGCTTCACAGGATACCGTCCGTGATGCAATTACCGTGCGATCCGTTGATTATTCGAAGCATTCACCGATGTTGATGTATACATCCCCGATACCCAACGGAGTTTCATAATCGGTAATGATTTCATACACTCCCTTGACCGGCAGATACAGAACCAGAACCTCCACATCGTGGTTCGGCATCGTTCCGTTAACCCTGGCTACAGAAGGCCTGTATCCCGTGATCGTCGGGCTTACGACGTTATACTGGTCTCCGTTGCTGTGTTCCTCTTCGACTGTAGGAGCCGCCTGACGGCCGTCCAGATAGCGGTAGTAGACCCGCAGTGTGTAGCGAACGGGAGCGGCAATGGGAATGAGTGTATTGGTCAGGGTTGTGGTCTCTCCGTTTGCCGTAACGGTAGCCCTTGTGTTGCTCAGCCTGTACCCGGCAACCGCACCTTCTGTCCAGGTATAGGTAATCGCCTTGCCGTTCTCGTTCACAGGCAGATTGTCAATGGTAGCCGTCCAGTTGTTCGCGGCATTCAGTGTCACCGTTCCGACCGCTGTTCCGTTTGCATTCAGCGTCGCAGTGACCGATGCGGGACGTCTGGCATTGGCATTGTTATTGTCGTTCCAGACCTTGGTCACAGACCGGGCAGTGGTCGCGATTTCGTGGGTATTGGTAATCGCGTAGTTCTGGATCGAAGACGTGTATCCGGGCACCTTCACTTCAGAAATCGTATACACGTACTCCGCTTCGTTCTCATCATATTTCGGCAGGCCGGTCATGGTATAGCTCCACAGGTTGCCGGTACCCCTCACGGTAACCGTGTTGTACTCCTTGCCGTTCTGCATGACCTGGACCACGATGTTTTCAGGCCGTACGCCGTCCCGGTTGCTGTCGTCGTTCCAGCTCTTGGAGATCTGGATATCCACGGTATCTGAAATCACTTCATGGGTGTTGGTCACGGTCAGGGTGCTGTTGTCCACCGTCTTGACGTAGCCTTCCGGAACCGTCTCTTCATCCACTGTGTACGTCAGTGCCACGCCCTTGTTGTATACCGGCACCGTGAAGGTATGCGTCAGTGTATCCGCGTCTTCCACTTTCCAGGTATACGTGGCAACCGCCGTTTGGTTTGCAGACGCCGTCAGCACCAGCGTCACCGGCTTCCGGAGGCCGTCCTTGTCTTCTTCGTCCACCCAGACCTTCTGGATCTTGACTTCCTTCGTCTCGGGCGTATGCGTGTTGGTGATGGTCGTAATCGTTCCGTCTGCGCTGTTATCCGTCATCGTATACCCGGCCGGCAGCTCCCCTTCCTTCCAAGTATAAACGATTTCCTTACCGTTTTCAAACTTGGGAAGGTTTTCGACGGTGGCGCGCCAGTTGTTGTCCGCATTCAGCGTCACTGTCGTGCCGTTGGACAGCGTCGCCTCGATGGATTCAGGCCGGAGACCGTCCTGGTTGTCGCCATCAACCCAGTTCTTGACGATCGTCGCGGTCGTCTTCTCCGTAACATGGGTGTTGACCAGTGTAGTCAGCTGTCCGCTGGTCGCATTACCGGTCAGCTCATAGCCGACGGTCGTGCTGTCTTCTTTCCAGGTGTATTCGATCTCTTTGCCTTTTTCATTCTTCGGCAGTCCGGTAACCGTCGCTTTCCATCCGTCCGCTTCGCTCAGGTATACCTTCTGCTTTTCAACACCGTCGGCCAGCAGCGCCACGCGTACGACCGAATCTCCCTTCGGGCGGATGCCGTCCTGGTTGTTTGCGTCGTTCCAGATCTTCTCAACGCTGGCTTCGGTCGTATACGGAACGTGGCGGTTGGTGATGGTCGTCACGTTGTTCTCCGTAACGGTGCCCACGTAGGAATACGGATCGGGATATTTCCCTTCTGTCCAGGTATAGGTGATCTCTTCCCGCGTATCTTCCTTGAACCTGGGCAATTTTTCGACTGTCGCCGTCCAATTGTTTTCTGCGTTCAGCGTCACAGGAACCGGGGTCATCCCGTCGCTGCTGGTCAGGGTGGCGGTCAGTTCATCCGGACGGATCCCATCCTGATCATCTTTGTCATCCCAGTTCTTTGTCACGGTTTTGCTGATCAGCTCCACCGGATAGATGTTGACAAACGTGATCGAGACTTTGTCTTTGCTCCCCTGCTTGCGGATCGCCGTAGCAACCTCGAAGCCTGTTCCCGCCTCGTTGTTGTAGACCTGCACCTTGACGTCGTATACGCTGTTGTCGTATGTCACGCCTTCAGCTTTACCGGGAATCTGCTTCACGGTATAGGTATAGATGCCCGGCCGTTCATACGCGATCGTCGGGAAGGACTTGCTGGCGGCGCCGGTGATTGTCAGGTCGGAATATTTCCCGTCCGTCCCGGTTTGATAACCTTCGGGCATGGGAAAATCTCCGTCCGCGGTCAGGCGCACGGTGTAGGTTTCCGGTGTTTCAGGCGGCGTGCCTTTCGTAGAGATCGAAACCTGCAGCGTTTCCGATACTCCCTCCGCTGTTGCGGCGCAGACGGTAAGCAACAGGATCATGATCATTCCGATTGCTGCCAGCCACTTCATTTTCGTACGCATTGCCATTCCTCCGATTCTGGGATCATTTTTCAATCTATGCAAACTGCTGTCTGTTGTTACGGATCCATCAGTGTGAGCAGGATCGTTCGAGCGTCAGTAAATTCATCTGAACAGGTGCTCAGGGCGACCAGGCGGGGCGTTTTGCCCTCATCGATCAGTCCCCGGAGGGCTTCCAGTCCTTTCTCGCAGGTAAACAGCGCGTTTTCCTGCACCTGGCTGTAAATTCCCTCTCCGTCCAGATAAGTCCAGTTTTCCGGATTCATCATACCGCTGTCGGAAGCCGGGACCACAATGATGGATAATGATTCCAGGATGTGGCAGCCGTCCGGCATAAGCAGCATACCCAGTGTGTTTTCGTTGAAAAAGGTTTCTTCCTTATACAGGTTGACGTCGCTGAACATCTTGTGCTGCGCCATGTTGTGCCCGTACAGGAGGCTGTAGATATCAGTATAGTCTTCTTTGTTGCGGGAGTCCAGGAAGATGCTCCCGGCCAGTGCGAAGTTTCCGTATACGTCCGTGTTGATATAACTGTAATTGGTACTTCCCTGTAATACCGGATAATCGATTGCCGTTCCGGGCATCGTAATCCAGGCGGTAATATCCTCGTTGATCGCTTTCAGCTGCCCGAACATCGAATCGTCAGCCGGCTCCTCGGTCGCTGTCGCTGTCGGTGCCGGTGCTGCTGTCTCAGACGATGCTTTTTGTTCCGGTGCCGCTGTCACTGTGGTTCCCTTCGTTCCATCAGACACCGTAGTCGTCGTCCCGTTGTTACCGGTTTCCGCAGCTGATACCGTTGTTTCAGCTGCCGGCGCGGGAGCTGTGTCTGCCGCAGCAGGGGCGGATTCGGCAGGAGCTGCCGTCATCTCCGGGATCGGCGTTGCGGTTGCTTCAGCCTTTGCCTTCCGGGCGACCCGGTTTTCCTCCAGCAGCTCAGTCAGGGCGGAAACAGTGGATGGCATACCCAAAGCCGCGCGAATTTCCTTCATCTCAGATAAGGAAGTCTCCGCCGCGTCATAAACCTGCTGGTTGTCCCACAGCGCATATCCCGCGTAGGCGCCTGCAAGCACCAGCGCCGCAACAACCGCACAGGTAATCAGCCCGTTCAGCAGATGCAGCAGTTTCCGTCCCATTTCCGTTTCCGTCTCCTTGCAAGTCCCCCGGGAGGGGACCGGAGCGCCGAAACCCTCCGGTCCCTGTTCCTCAGGGATGTTTTACCTTGTCATTCTGAGCGAAGTCGAAGAATCCTTCGCATTCAGTCCCGTTCAGAGAAGAATCAATAGTCTTCCCGACGGCGAATCTTCAGCACCACGAATCCAGCCAGAGCCAGAGCCATGATCAGCATGTAGACCGCGCTGTCCAGAGTTACGCCGGTGTCAACCACGACGTCCTTATTATTGGTAACACTTGCTTCAGTTTTTACACCTGCTGTAATTGTACCGTTTCCTTTAATGTACTTCGCTTCATCATAACTATACGGAGCTTTGGTATAGTCTGTTTCGCTAATTTCATATGCTACGCCGGCAGGAACATTTGTGAAGGTAATTGTATCATTAGCCCGAAGAGTAAACGTAACTTCTTTACTTGTTTCCCATCCGGCAGGAATGGTATTGTTTGTTACTCCTTCCGTAATAGCGCCAGTTCCGGAAACCGTAACCCCGATTGTACTGTTTACTTTTTTGCTTGAAGTAAATGTGACTTTAATTGTGAAATCTCTGTCCAGTTCGCCCATATTACCGGTAACAAGCTTCTTAACTTCCAGAGTACCCGCCTCATATTTGTTCGTGATCTCTTGGAGCTTTGTAGTAGCTTCACCGACTCTGAATGCGATACCGGCAATCTTGAGTTCTCCTTTAATACGGATTACCGTAACCTTCATTGTAATCGGATCAGAGTAAGTCACACCGGCAAATGCAGTACCAGATTCCACTACTTCATAAGTATAAACACCCACTTCAGGATATTCAGGGAACTGGATTGTAATTGGCTGCGAGTTAGTATAGGAACTCTCTGATGTGTTAAGAACAGTTTCTTTGTCCGGGGTAAAAGTGATTGAAACCGGTTTTTGCGCCATATTGGCAACTGTTACGGTTGAATCAGTAATTGATTTTAGTGTTGGTGTAAATTTGATATCTGTCTCCGGCAGTTTTGCACCGTCCAGAATCGTTAAAGCATATACTTTGTTAATTGTAATTGATCCACCATTATTCAGAGCAGCCTGAATACGGGGAGACCCCACGGTATCCTTACCTTCATCCGCACCGGTTCCAGGCACATAGGCTGTTCCGGTGCTGGCTCCGCCAGTTTTACCGTCTTTGGTATTTCCAGCGTCTCCTCCCTCAGTCGGAGCAGCCGCCAGAGCCGCTGTGCATACAAATACCATCATCAGGGCCAGCAGGATTGCTAACAGTTTTTTCATTTGTTATGTTCCTCCATTCATTATTATGTTCACCCTTTTCCAGGGTAACAACCATGTTATAGTTCGCGCCTTCGCAAAATGGTGATCAGCTTGCCTTCGACGCTTTCCAGGGGAATTGGTCCCAGGATCCGGCTGTCTGTCGTATTCACGCGGTAATCGCCAAGTACGAACACACTTCCTTCCGGAACGCGATAGGGGTATTCCAGCTCACCCAGTGCGTATGTCGGAAACAGGATGCTTCCGCCCTCGGTAAGCCCGTTGACCATCAGGGAACCGCTGTCGCTGAGCATCACCACATCTCCTGCGACAGCAACCACACGCCCGAAAGCCCGTTTCCCATCGGTCTGGTAGGCAATGATATCATCTGCCACGATCTTTTCCCCAAGCAGCTTCTGTGTCTGTGTACGGAATACCACGCACAGGTCCCCGTCCTTCACAGCCGGGAACATGTCCTGTCCGTGGCACTGCGTAATCAGAAAGCAGTAGGTAAAAATCAGGTAGAAGATCACTGCCAGATAGATCAGGCGAACCGCAAGCCTGCGGTAGCCAGCCCGGGTAATCACGCGCGCTCTTCGCCGCGCGATTACCTGCTCAATGCTTGCCTCACCCGCTATCCCAATTCCCCCTTTCATTGGGTGCTCTGATGTTACAGGCAGCCATCCCTTATTCCCCCTTCTGCTTCCGGTCGTGCTCAGCGATCAGCGTATCGCAGCGGATCCGCTCAGCAAGTAATGCCTGCCTGTACATCTCATTCAGCTCACCGATCTTCGTCCATACATCCTTCTCGGACACGCCTCCGAAGATCTGTTTGCGGAATTTTACCTTCTGCAGGAATCCGGCAATCTTCTCTTCCTGCTCCGGAGGAAATCTGAGCTCATCGCTCACGCTTCATCCCTCCTCCGTTTCCTGGCTGCCAGCACCGCTCCCAATCCGGCCAGCGGAATCAGGCCTAGGAGGAACAGGTACGGGGATGTAGTCATCGGAACACCGGTATCCACTTTGACTTCCTTGTCGTTGTAGAATGTCACTGTATTGCCGGTATTGGATACTCTGAACGTCACAGTTCCAAAGGAATCAATTCCAGCAGATGCATTAGTTGATCCGGCTCCATCCTTCTTTCCGGATGTAACAGAGTAAGGTGTGTCTTCTTGATTAGCCGGTGTTTTCTTGACTTCCGTGATTGTTACAGTTGCTCCGACAGGGAACAAGTCATTACCACCGATAATTGTGGCGTCACCATGTTTACGTTTATGGGTGGTATTTGTAACACCATCGATAGTAATCGGACTTCCGTTTTTGTCTTTAATCACTACTGTAAACTCGAACTCTTCCGTCCTATCGCCCATGTTACCAGTTACTTGCTTACCCAGGTAAACACTGGCAGTGTTACGAGTGTTGGTCACCCGATACTCATATTCATTCTCATCGATCTTCGAAATAGTGCCATTCTGGTACAGCGTATACTGACCATCCTGAATTGTCTGTTCAGTAACAGTGTACACATATTTGGTTCCTTCACTATTGTAGATCGGGAGATTCGCCCAGGTTACAGTATACTGATTACCATTCTGAGTTACAGTAGGATCTGGCAGATTTTCAAGCCCGCTCACATTTAGTGTTACATAGTTTGCAAAGTCATCAACCGGAACACGGAACGAATTGTCAACACTGTCATTCCAGGTCTTAATGAGAGTAATGTTTGTCGTATCCAGCTCGTTCTTGATCTCTCCACCGGCATCTACTGTCTGCGTCGTGCATTTGTATCCCTTCGGTACTTCTGCTTCCGTTACAGTATATGTATATGTTGCTCCGGTGTTGTCCGTCTTCGGCAGGTTATCCCATCTGTATGTCCAGCTGTTGTCGCTCTTGTTCACTGTCGGTTCCGGCGCGTTGCTCAGCACATTATTGTTCTGTTTCACCGTCAGTGTCAGACTCGTGGGCCGCAGACTATACTTGTTGCTCTGGTCATCCCAGACCTTCGTTGCCGTCACAGACGTCGTATCCAGCTCGTTCTTGATCTCTCCACCGGCA
>CAZUXV010000037.1:9209-18985 GCA_964624445.1 uncultured Oscillospiraceae bacterium
TCGGTTCCGGCGCGTTGCTCAGCACATTATTGTTCTGTTTCACCGTCAGTGTCAGACTCGTGGGCCGCAGACTATACTTGTTGCTCTGGTCATCCCAGTTCTTCGTGACTGTGACGCTCGTTGTATTCAGTTTATAGTAATTCGTAACAGTAACAAGCGCAGGATTATCTCCATTTTTGTCTGTTGTAGGTGTTACGGTAATAGCATCGGGCTTTGTCCAGATATATCCTGTTATTTCCGGATCTTCAACCGCGCCTGACGCGGAATCAAGCTCAATGACTGTATATGAAACACCAGCCAGAACTTTGATTTTTCCCGGAGAATTCAATGCCTGATTATTAAGCTGGATAGCTCCGCCAGGCTTAATTGTATATTTGTTTGCCTGAGTAAAGTTTGTAGTGTAACGATTCTCCGCTTGTCCGCCGCCGATATATACAGGTGTTTCTTCTGTGCTTAGATCGTCATTCCGGACAACAAACGTATAAGTCTTATTGTTCGTTGTTTCAGCAGGCGCGTCACCTATAACCTGCTTCTGAACATTCAGATATACATAGCCCGGCCCTCTGTAATTGTTGTTAATCCTTGCTTCACCGATACCGCTTGTTGTATTCAGATATTCATTCCCTTGCCGCGGCACATTACCTGTACCATAATATTGTGTATTCTGGCGTGTATAACCGGGAAGCAACGTATCCGCCTGATCATGATTTTCCTCAACTTTATAGTTGCCTGCCGGTACCCAGACGTAATAGAAGTACTGATGCTCATTGTTGCTCTGAGCAGTCTCGCGATTGAAACTGGCAAGTGTCACTGTAGGTGCAGGATTACTTTCAGAAATCTCATCTGCAGGAACAGTACCGTCGCAAATACCTAAATCAGTACGCTCGGGATTGTCTGGATCAGTATCAGCCTTTACACGAATGTACTCATTTGTATCCGTATTCAGAATGGTAAATGTCAGACCTTGCCAATGAGACTCAAGATTTACACCATCCAGATAGGGTTCCTGAACATCGAAATGTTTTCCGATCTTCAGGTAGCCCATTGGCTGCCAGACAGCGTACAGCGTTGTAATATTCTCATCATCAATGAAGTTCGCTGTTTCTCCCAATTTAAACTCAACTGTAGTACCGCCTTCTTCTGTGGTCCATCCGATCAACTTATATCCGGGGCCGCGGTCGAAGCCCGCTCCTGTGGAAAGTGTAATCTCATGGTTCAGCATTAACCGACTGAGCGTATTTCCAGAGCTTTCAACCTGAGCGTTGTCTTCCTGACCGCCCAGATTCGTAAGCGCCTTGGTTACCATCTCACTTTCAGGCGCATTGTAATCATATGTCAGTGTAACCGTTTCGATTTTTGCATATACGGCTGTCAGAGTATACCGATACCACGGAGTACCATCCGCTCCCTGAGTATTCAGCAGTCTTGCCAGATCAGCATAGATCGTGAAAATATCATTGGATTCCACTACTACGCCATAAGGTGTCTGCCATCCGACAAAGTAGTATCCTTCCGGAGCTTCAGGAGCAGTCCGCGCCTGCATGTTGGACAGGTCGGCATACACCTGGTCAGTTAACGGATAGATCCATTGATCTTCTGTCGCATTAGCGTCTGAACTCTTAACTGTTCCATCATCATTATAGGACAGTATATACTCACCATTTGCCGTTTTTGCCGCTTCTGCTGCCGGCACAGTACCGATCAATGTACCGCCATCAATCTCCATTGTCGGCAGGAATTCTACAGCAATCGTTCCCGCACGTCTCCACAATGCACGAAGCGCTATATCCTTCTTGACCGGCGTGCCGAACACATATGTGCTGGCGGAAAGCGTATCACTTTCGTTTATGGTCGGCGGACGTACAGTAATTGTTCCGTCATTGCTATTTCCATTGGCATAGTACTGTTCATAGGTGCCGAATGTTTCGTTCAGGACTTCATACCAACCAACAAACGTGTATGCGTTCTTCAGATACTCGTACTTGATGATGGTGTCTCCATCCCTCAAAGCATGTGCTTTCTGGTCGTCCGTAGCTTCAGAAAGCTTGACATACTTGGCAGTACGCGGGTCTTCATGGTCATAGATGACATAGATATACTCACCCTTCGTGTCGTTACGGAGGTAATCGCGGGTGATATCACTGTACGAACCGATTACTTCACCATAGTTCAGATTAAACCAGGTAGATTCAGAGGCACTGAGTTCACCGCCGTTGGGCTGAATCCAGGCACGGTAACGGACCGGTCTCCAGCCGGCATAGATGAACTGATCCGTCGTCATTTCCACATCGGTAAAGTCCACAGGATTGCCCAGCCCTTCAGGGTTGGTGTACCATCCGGTGAAGACGAACTCCTCACCGCTCTGTGCGGTGTAGCGGGTCTCGCCCACAACATATTCAGAGTAGTTAAGCAAATGGTTCTTGGCGCTTTTTTCCAGATAACCTGTAATAACCTGGCCAAACTTCACCTTCTGTGTCGAGTACGTCTCACCTTCTTCGGTGTATGTATCGCCCACATGGTTACGGAAGACATTCAGGTCAAACTGATCACGAGTATAATAGTAATACAGGTCAACATGGCTTCCTCCTGCAGGCTTAGTTCCACTGGGAGTCCCATCACTTGCTGTAAGAGGACCTGCTTTCCATGTCAAGCCGGGAAGCGACAGTTTAGCCTGATCTCGCGGTGGTGCCGTGGATGTGGAATTCGCAAGAACCTTATACTCAGCATATCCCACACCATTATAGGTCTTTTCGACAGTTTGGCCTTCGAGGATGTCAGCATAAATGTGATATGTATAATAAATCGGGTCTGTTTTATATCTTCCCAAGAATACAAACGCCAGGAGATCTCCGTCATTGACGGACGTATTTCCGTTGTTGGCTGTATTCATTAACATATCGTCGAGAGCACTGTACGGTCCTTTTATGGTGTATTTGCCATCATCGCCTGTACGTCCACTAGCATCTGTCCAATAAGGAGAATTAACTTGTGTGCCCCAGCTGGTAAATTTGTAAGTATTTGTGCTGTTTGGTATGCCAACTTCAAGCAGGGTGTTATACGGCCAGACAGAAGAGATAATCTGCCCATACTTTAAGTGCGTAATATCCAGATAGTAATATGTAGAATCGCCATCGACAAAGCTGCCCAGCACATATCCGTCACGCATTTCAACCTGCGGTTTTTCAGAAACGTTATTCCAGTTCTCATTATGCGAGTTAATACCGGTCTTAATCGTATTCCAACTGGAAGAATAGTCATTGTGCAGCCAGTAATGGTATACATCCTCGGTAATTTGATATTGCAGATTGGTAGCCGTCCGTTTATAAAGCTGTCCAGAATACTCGGCCTGAATCTCTCTTGAATAATACCAAGTCTTACCAGACCTTGTTAACGTAATCATTTCATGGTTAACAAAACCCAGATTATAATTGTTGTCGTTGCCTTTTTGATATCTGGTTTTTGTATATTGTGTATTATTATAATAGTAAGTATAATAATAATATCCGGTCCTAGTTAAAGTTACAACTTGTCCTTCAACAACCCCCATCAGATAATCAGAGCCGGTACCTGAACGATATCTGTCGCCAGTATATTGAGTTCGTTCTGTTGTATTGTATATCCACGTATTGCCACTTCTTGTTAATTCAATATAGTTGCTGCCAACCAGTCCATAAACAGGTTCCCCGGAGGCTGCTGCTTGTTCGGCGGTAATTTGATCGTAAGAATAAGTAGTGTTATTCGATGCTTTGCTTCTCGCATAGATGAACCGCAGCGTGTATGTAATGCAGTCATAATATACGTTGATGACGGTTGATTCATCACCAAGGATTATGTCATTGACGAGAACATATTCATCATCAGGATCATTAGATGTATGGATCTTATAATGCGGATACTTGGTTCCGAGAGTCAGCGTTGTTCCGTTCTGTTCCTGATAGGGCAGATTCGTATTAGCATCCAGCGTAGTAAGCGTATCCGTAGTACCAGACCAAAGCTTCAGATCCACATCGGCAAGATCATAACCGTCACCGTTGGCATTTTGCTGCCAGTATTGTACGGTGTAGAGAGAGTCTTTTGCCTGCCATTTCGCGTAGACATACAGATTTTCAGTCGGAATTATATTGGAATTAAACTGGGTTCCGTCTTCGTAGTACCAGCCTTGGAATGTATAGCCTGGCCGTTCACAAGTCGGTACATCGCTATACCGCGTCTGATAGTTTTCCTCCTGCAGGACAAAGCGCGGCGCGACATACGTGGCACCGGTACCTTTCCGGTCATATTCTCCGGTACCTTCCGCGTTAATGACGTATTTGCCATTCACAAGGTCATATTTGCCCTTGCGCTGATCGTTGACCGTGTACTCCCAGTCATTCTTGTCGAAAGTAATCCAGTGAGCAGCCGCAATTACGGGATAAAGATGCTGAACACCATTTGCACTTGCATCAAAATCAAACGGTTCGGGGACAACATCATCTTCATCATGGGAATCCTGTACTTTGCCCCATCCGAGGAATGCCTTGGTGGTCGCGTCTTCACCTGAAAGAACCAGTTCAACGCGTAAATTGCCATTTTCTTTCAGAGAAACCTGTGTCGTTTTATCCGTTGTTTCTGTAGCAAGGATATTATGCATCGTATCATCATGGTATACGATGTAATATGTGTCGGAGTAGCGACCATACAGATGTATTTCTGTCTGTTCACCATCTGTCAGGCCTTCTGAAGAGGTTACCACATAGTCAACATTGGGCGGAATAACCTGAGTTGCCCATTCATTACCGTTCTTCGTCCACCACCCCATGAACCGCGGATTGTCCATGCCAGTTAAAGCATCATCAGGCGAGCCTGGATTGTACAGACGGCCACCGGGGGCTACCATCTGATAGGTAGTCGTTTCATGCAGTTCATTTTCAAAAGAATACTCGTCTGTAGGATAGTGGAAAACATATTTTGCGCTCGTATTCCCGACAATCGCGTATATAGAGAAACTATTTGCAGTGAAGGTAATCGTTTCGCCATTCAGTGTGAAATCCAGAATTTCATGGTTATTCTCATCGATAATATGAAGAAGTACCAGGGAAGTCGTATCCATACCGGCTACGGACATGGTTACTTCCACAGGATTGGAGGGTTCCACTTCCTGATCAATGTTTGTATCCGTGAAGGTCAGATTCATCGCGCGGATCTCACCGGCTTCACCGATCACGGATTCAACAACGCTTTCCACTTCATCGGCTTCATCGGCGGATACCGGCTCAGCAGAAAACTCCGTGTTCTCGGGCACGGAATTCTCAGGCACTTCAACGGTAACATCACCGTCTGAAAGCTGCAGTTCTTCCTCATTCGTTCCGACGGGCGTCAGTGTCATGCTTTCGGTGACAATAGTGTCTTCCGTCACATACTGCTTGGTTTTTTTGTTCACCCATCCGTACGTATGCTTCTTGTTCTTCGCATTAGGAAGTTTACCGATCTTCTCACCGGAGCGGAGCATGCGCTTTTCTCCGCGCCCGTTTTTCTCCTTCGGTCCTTTACCGTTGCTGTTCTTTTTTACTAAGAACTTTCCGCGGCCGGCAGGCTGCTGCGTCTGTTCTTCCGCATCGTCTTCATCAAAACTGATCTCGAAGGCTTCTTCCGTTTCCACGCCTTCGATATCGTTCGACTCAACGGTCTGAAAATCTCCATCTGCCATTTCGGCCAGTACGGTCAGCGGCAGCACCTGGAAAATCATCAGGAGCGCAAGAAGAATGGCTGTAAGCTTCTTCATCATGATAGTGAACCCTCCGTTCAAAAACCTTTTCCCAGCTTCCTTTATTGTTCCGGTTTAGTGAAAACCATTATTGGCAAGCTTCCTTCAGGAACCCGAAAGCCTGCAGGCTTCATCGCCTGCAGGTCGGAGTATTGATTTTGTGTTTAACGATACATTACCGTAAGATGCCAGCTCCAGTTCATGGACTCAACGGATGCAGTGTATGTGAGTGTGTCTCCGTTTGCCCCTTCGACAACTTCAAATCCGTTGCCCTTATCAACCTTCCAGACGTAGCGGATCTCCGCACAGTCTTCAAAGCCTTCCAGCTTGCTGGTCAGATATACCGGTTCGCCTTCCTCCATGACCGTACGGCGGGAAGTGAAGACCGTCACTGT
Organism: uncultured Oscillospiraceae bacterium; assembly: GCA_964624445.1. Lineage (GTDB taxonomy): Bacteria > Bacillota > Clostridia > Christensenellales > Aristaeellaceae > Aristaeella. The sequence continues at coordinate 15,348 of CAZUXV010000037.1, forward strand.
CTTTTCACTTACCGGTTCTTCCGCAGCCACGGGGGAATTGTCCTCTTCGGGCATCGCTTTCGCCAGCGATTTGTTATAAATGAATCCGATCTGATCGCCGATGATGACACGCGTCCAGCTGCCCTCATGGCCAACCGCTGTCACGGCAGTACCCTTGTCCAGCGTGGCGAAAATCGCGCTGAGTCCGTTTGCTTCCAGCCTGACATTCGCGCTCTCAATGACGTAAAGCGTCTCAGTCTGCTGCAGGCCAAGAGGAGTATCGTAGTCTTCGAGTTCAACGAGCTCTTCTCCGTCGGCTGCAGGTTCTTCAGCGGCAGCTTCTTCGGCTGCGGGTTCCTCAGCAGGAGCTGCTTCTTCCACAGGCTCTTCCGCTACGGGTTCCTCAGCAGGAGCTGCTTCTTCCACAGGCTCTTCGGCCGCGGGTTCCTCAGCGGGTGCTGCTTCTTCCACAGGCTCTTCGGCCACGGGTTCTTCCGCAGGCACAGCTTCTTCAACCGGCTCTTCGACTACGGGTTCCTCAGCGGGCGCAGCCTCTTCCACGGGTTCTTCGGCTGCAGGTTCCTCAGCGGGCGCAGCCTCTTCCACGGGCTCTTCGGCTGCGGGTTCTTCTGCGGGCGCTGCTTCTTCCACAGGTTCTTCAGCCGCGGGTTCTTCAGCAGGCGCTGCTTCTTCCGCCGGCTCTTCGGCTACGGGTTCTTCAGCAGGCGCAGCTTCTTCCTCAGGTTCTTCAACTGCGGGTTCTTCAGCGGGCGCAGCTTCTTCCACAGGTTCTTCAGCCGCAGGTTCTTCCGCAGGTTCTTCAACTGCGGGTTCTTCAGCAGGTTCTTCTGCTACCGGTTCTTCGGCTGCGGGTTCTTCCGCAGGTTCTTCTGCTGCGACTTCTTCAGCAGCAGCTTCTTCAGCAGCAATGCGGGCAGCTTCTTCTTCGGCGGCCAGGCGGGCGGCTTCTTCTTCAGCCGCAATGCGGGCAGCCTCTTCTTCGGCGGCCAGGCGGGCAGCTTCTTCTTCGGCGGCAATGCGGGCCGCTTCTTCAGCAGCCGAATCCGTCACCTCAACAGTGATTGCGCAGGACAGGATCGTCCCGTCCTCGGCGTAAAGCACAGCGCGCAGCGTGTAGCTTCCGGCTTCGTCGACGGTAAAGCTGTATTCCTCGCCGTCGGCGATCTCCAGCCACTCACTGCCGGATTTTTCTTCCCAGCAGATGCTGTAGCCCATGTTCGCATTGCTCACGACAGCCTTCACATCTACCGTCTCGCCCACTTCAGCCGTCTTGCGGCCGCTGACTGAAAGCGAACCGGTAAAAGCAACGGATTCCTCCGCAACCTGTCCTTCTTCTGCCGCAGCAATCTGTAATCCACAGAAAAGCATGATCACGGCCAACAGCATCGACATAATCTTTTTCATGCGTTCTCCTCCTGGTTTCATCTGCCGGGAGCGGAAGCTCCACTGTGCAGGATTTCTCATCTCTTTATACGTTCTTCCCCGGTGATCCGGCATCCGGATCGCCCGATCAGGATCCATTAAGGTTACTTTACGCTATTTATTATGCAAATTAACAGTTACACTTTGGTTACACAGAGCCTTTGTTAGCTAATTTTTTTGATTTTTTTTAAAAAATATTTTTGGTGTCTGATGATTTGCCGCCGAAACCCTTGTAATTCACAGCTTTTTACACAATTTTCCATTTCCGAACTTTTTTCGGATCTTTTTCATTAATATTCTCTTTTGTTGTCCTGTTGCTTCTTTTGATTCAACGCCATCTATGCATGCTTTTCCTCAAAAAGTGCGTTATCCAGAAAGAAGTGTTCTTTTTCTGTATTGTTCGGATTGTCATGGTCTCCCCCTGCCTTTTTTTCTGTTTTTTCATCCGAAAAGTTGCATGGAAAGATCAATTTTCGACAAAATAAGTTACTTTTCCCGTAAAAAAAATTGTTGAGTATCTCCGCAGACCGAAAATTTTTTTCAAAAAGTTCCTTCATTTCTCCTTGTTCCCTGTTTTGCTGTCTGAATCAGTTCAACGATTGTTTCAGAGGACCACGCTCCTGCGGGCAATCCGGCTTATGGTGGATTGCCCGGAAGAGCCAAATATTGCCATTCGCCGTTCTTTGGTCTATACTGTCCGGTATCAGATTACAAAATTGTTCTTTACCAAGAAAGAAGGCCTTTTTCATGTTTGAAACACTGAGGATGGTTTTCCTGGGGGCCGCAATTCTGTGCGGATTGCTTTTCCTGCTCGCTGTAAAGAAAAAGGCAGGCAGGCCCTCCCGCTGGCTGATCGCCGCCCTGGTCCTGGCTGTCCTGGGCGTGTCGGCAATTCTCGTCAACAATGCCCGGATCAGTGGGAACAGAAAGGCGCTTGAATCAAGCGCTGTCGTTACCAAAGCACTGGAGAACGCCACGCCGCTCCTGACGTCGGACGGCCGCCTGAGCAGCATCCGAAGCGACGGGCAGACCATCCGGGAACCCTATGTGCTGGTCCCCATTGATAAAGTCTACAACTGGAAGGACAGGTCAAAGGATTCCTATGAGATCATCAATGCCGACAGTTGTTGGTCCGGCGGCGAGTTTATCTCCGCGGAACAGGCGGATCAGTGCAAAACCATCCTTTTTTACGAGACCTTCGTGCTTGAAATGCCGTATCAGTCCACAAGCGGCTCCAGGACGACCGGCAGAAGCGAATCAAAAACGGTCTTCGTTTATGATGTTGAAACCTCCTCCGTATTGGGTTATAAGAGGTTTGACACAAACCTGCCGTCGATCGCCAAAGGAACGCCCAACCTGAAGGTAAGCACGCAGACAATCCTTGACTGGGTAAAGGAAGAAATATCTAAATAGTTTCTCCGGAATATCCGTGGCATCCGTTGAATTCGGGGAGCGTCTGCGGCAATCCCAGTGAATAAACATATAAAATCCGGATCCCGTTATGCTCATCGGGATCCGGATTTTGATTTATTTGGAGTGATGCTGCTGATCCTCTTTGCACGGGTCAGCGCCGCTCCCATAGCTGGGCTTCGCCCAGGGCCATGCAGTAATTGTTCCCGTCAATCAGGCTGACGCTGTCGTCCCACATCAGCCAAAGCCGGAATAATTCCCGGCAGTATTCCACTTCCCGCGCGGACATTCCGGGCAACGTCATCATAATCTCACTGGGTCCGGGCTCTTCGAAGTTGATCGACATGATGTGATCAGATTCAGATCCCGCACATCCGCAGCGGCTCGCTGCGGAGAAACTCATAGCTGATTCCTGCCGCGTCCAGTTCATCCAGGAAGCACCTAAAATACCTGTCCGAGGCATAAGGCTGCATGAATGAAAGAAAGAAATGGTGCCTGAAGCATGAGATCTCGCAAAGAATATCCGTCATCTTTGACAGGGAAGTCACGACATACTGCTCTTCGATAAAGGGATCCAGCGGCCCGAAACTTCTGCTGTTTACATAGGACACGCAGATGCTCGCCTGCGCGATATCCGGAGACGGAGGCGGCAGCATCCGCTTCATCTGACTGATTTCCCAGAGGACATTCTCCGGCTGGGCCTGCAGCATCAGCTGGCCCCGGGCGATGGTGCAGGCTTCGGTGAGCTCTTCCCTGAATCTGTTCGGATGAGGGCCGAAGATCTTTACAGAAACGGTTTCTTCTGC
>CAZUXV010000038.1:0-18724 GCA_964624445.1 uncultured Oscillospiraceae bacterium
TATTTCCCGATGCTGATTCCGGAAAGCCTGCTGCTGAAGGAAGCGGAGCATGTGGAAGGCTTTGCGCCGGAAGTCGCGTGGGTAACGAAGGGCGGCACGGAAGAGCTGCAGGAGCGGCTGGCGGTACGGCCGACCAGCGAGACCATTTTCTGCTCCATGTATTCCAAGTGGGTGCAGACCTGGCGTGATCTCCCGATGATGTATAACCAGTGGTGCTCCGTCATGCGCTGGGAAAAGGCGACCCGGCCTTTCCTGCGGACCAGCGAGTTCCTGTGGCAGGACGGCCACACGATCCATGCCACGGCGGAGGAAGCCGAGGAAGAGACCCTGAAGATGCTGGAAGTCTACCGCGAGGTCGCGGAAGACGTGCTGGCACTGCCGGTGTACGTGGGCCGCAAGAGCGACAAGGAAAAGTTCGCCGGCGCCCGGGCCACCTATTCCATGGAAGCCATGATGCAGGACGGCAAGGCCCTGCAGGCAGGCACGAGCCACAACTTCGGCACGAACTTCGCCGAAGCCTTCGATATTCGCTACCAGAGCAAGGAAGGCAAGCTGGAATACGTGAACGAGACCAGCTGGGGCGTCAGCACCCGGCTGATCGGCGCGATCATCATGACCCACGGCGACGAGCGCGGCCTGCGGCTGCCGCCGAAGGTTGCCCCGATCCAGGCGGTGATCCTGCCCATCGCGGCGCACAAGGGCGGCGTGATGGAAGCCTGCGAGAAGCTGTTCAGTGAACTGAAGCAGGCCGGCTTCCGGGTGAAGCTGGACGACCGCGACACCGTGAGCCCCGGATTCAAGTTCAACGACTGGGAACTGAAGGGTGTGCCGGTGCGGCTGGAGGTCGGACCGCGGGATCTGGAGAACGGCGTGGTGACGGTATTCCGCCGGGATACGTTCGAGAAGTTCACGCTGCCGCTGGCGGAAGTGACGGAGAAGCTGAGCGGGCTGCTGGATGATATCCAGAAGACGCTGTACGACCAGGCCAAAGCTTTCCGGGACGAGCGCACCGTGCAGGTTGAAAACATGGAAGAACTGGGCAAGGCTGTGGAGAACGGATTTGCCCGGGCGATGTGGTGCGGAGACAGGGCCTGCGAGGATGAGATCAAGGACAAGTTTAACGCATCTTCGCGGAACATGCCCTTTGACCAGAACAAGTTCCGGTTTGGGAACAAGTGCGTCTGCTGCGGAAAGCCGGCGGACAAGGTAATGTATTTTGCGAAAGCGTATTAATCTGTCAGGGGCAAGATCTCTCGACTTCGCTCGAGATGACAAAGAGAGAGTATCTTGAATCAGGGATACAAACAGTAGCTAACCGTTTGTCATTTCGACTAAGGCCGAAGGCCGCATGGAGAAATCTTACAGTATGAACGGAGAATACTATGTTTACATCCTGACTAACTGGAATAACTGTGTAATGTATATTGGTGTTACCAATAATCTTGAAAGAAGACTATATGAACACCGAATGGGTCTGAACGAAGGATTTTCCAAGAAATACAGGACACATAAGCTGGTATACTTTGAAAAAACAAACGATGTCAGTGCAGCGATAACCAGAGAAAAACAATTAAAGAAATGGTCCAGAGCAAAAAAGGCTCAACTGGTTATAGCAACGAATCCCGATTGGAAGGACCTGGCACCAACAGGAGGGAAACCATGAAAATTTATGTTGACGCGATGGGGGGAGACCTGGCACCGGAGGCGCCTGTTAAGGGTACACTGATGGCGCTGCGGCAGTTCCCCCACCTGACGATCATCCTGGCGGGCAAACTGGACGAAGTGAAGCCTTTCCTGGGCAATTATGATGACGTGAAGGACCGGCTGATCCTGGAAGAGGAGCCGGAGGTTATCACGAACCATGAGAGCCCGGTGATGGGCGTGCGCAAGAAAGTCAACAGCGCCACCGTGCAGGGCATGCTGAAGGTCCGCAGCGGCGAAGCCGACGGTTTCGTTTCCGCGGGTTCCACCGGCGCGACGCTGGCGGGCGGAATGTTCCGCCTGGGCCGGATTCCCGGCATCGAACGGCCTGCCCTGGCCCCCCTGATCCCCAACGGACAGGGCCACTTCCTGCTGATCGACTGCGGCGCAAACGTGGACTGCAAACCGGAATACCTGGTGCAGTTCGGCATCATGGGCGACGCTTATATGCGCGGTGTGATGGGCATGGAGAATCCCCGGATCGGCCTGGTGAACATCGGGGCGGAAGCTGAAAAGGGCAACGCGCTGGTGAAGGAGACCTATCCGCTGATGGAAAAGGCGCCGTACAACTTCATCGGCAACGTGGAAGCGCGGGATGTGCCGCTGAACCAGGCGGACGTGTGCGTGACGGACGGTTTCGGCGGCAACCTGATCCTGAAGTATACCGAGGGACTGGCCAGCGCGCTGATGGGCCTGATCAAGCATGAACTGATGGCGGACATCCGCGGAAAAATCGCCGGGTTGATCGCCAAGCCCGCGTTTAAACGGGTGAAAAAAGCAATGAGCTCCGACGAGATCGGCGGAGCGCCGCTGCTGGGCGTACAGGGGGCGGTGATCAAGGCCCACGGAAGCAGCAACGCCTACGCGTTCTGCAGCGCGATCAAGCAATGCGTCAAGATGATCGACGGAAACGTCGTGAAGACGATCGAAGAGAACGTGACGAAGCTGCTGAAAGAAACGGAAGAATGATCTGAAATGGAACGACGAAAGTCGTTCCTTTTTTGTTGCCGGCCAGATTGGCTATTCTATTTCATGACAATATATGGTATAATCTGCCCGTTATACGTCATTATCTATTTTCTAAGGAGGACATTACTATGGATTTTGAAGCTGTCAAGAACATGATCGCTGACCAGCTGAAGGTAGACCCCGCTGAGATCAAGCCCGAAAGCCGCCTGATGGAAGACCTGAAGGCTGACAGCGCGAACATTATGGTTATGATCATGGACATGGAAGACCGCTTCGGCATCACGGTGGAAGACGACCAGATCATGAAGCTGAAGACCGTGGGCGACGTGGCCAACTATATTGCCAACGTAAAGGGATAAAACAAGACCTGCCATGCTGGATCAGGTAATGAAAGCCCTGGGTTACACATTCCGCGACGAAGCACTGCTTCGCCGCGCTTTGACGCACCCGTCCATGGGAAAGAACGACAACCAGCGGCTGGAGTTCCTGGGGGACGCGGTGCTCCAGTACCTGATGAGCGACAAACTGTATCAGGCCCATCCTGACGAGCGGGAAGGGGCGCTGACCCACCGGCGCCAGCTGATGGTCTGCGAGGCGGCGCTGAGCCCCATCGCCCAAAGGCTGGGACTGGGTGAGGCCCTGCTCATGGACAAGGGCGAGGAACTGACCGGCGGACGGGAGAAACCCAGCGTTCTGTGCGATACGATGGAAGCCGTGCTGGCCGCAGTATATCTGGACGGCGGAATGGATGCCGCCAGGGGCGTCGTGGAGCGCTGCTGGCCCGGCGAGGATGAGGTCGCCAGGCCCTTGCAGGACGCCAAGGGGGCGCTGCAGGAAGCACTGCAGAAAAACGGGGGCGAGAGCCCGACCTATGAAATCACCGGGCAGAGCGGTCCGCCCCACAATCCGGTGTTTGAAGCGGCGGTGTACTGGAACGGAAAGCTGCTGGCCAAAGGCGAAGGGAAGACCAAGAAGCAGGCGGAGCAGGCTGCCGCGCTGAAAGCGATGAAATCGATCGGGTAAACGATCCGGGCCTGCGGCCGGAACCGCTGAAGATATTGCTGTATGACTATCCGGGAGGAAAACAAAGTTATGAAAAAGATCTTTCCAATGTTTATTCTGGCGCTGTACTTCATTGTCTGTATGGTGGCGACGCCGACCCAGGCCAGCGCCTATATCGATCCTTCCACAACTTCGTTTATCATCCAAGCCGGCGTCGGCCTGGCAGTAGCGATCGCGGCAGGCGTTTCCATTTACTGGAGAAAAGCAAAGAAGAAGATTAACAAGGCTGTTGGCCGCGAAGAAGCGACGAAGGACGAGAGCGACAATCTGGAAGATCTTTGATCTGAAAACAGTGTAATACTATGCAAGTAATCTGTGCGCCGCTGGGATGGCTGATGAGGGCCGCCTACAATCTGACAGGCAACTACGGGCTAGCCGTGATCCTGTTTACCCTGATGACAAAGGTGATTCTGCTGCCTGTGTCGTTATGGGTTCACGTCAACGGCATCAAAATGGTGAAGCTGGAGCCTGCTGTAAACAGGCTGAAGGTCAAATATTTCGGTGATCCGGACAAGATTGCCGACGAACAGGCGCTGCTCTATCAAAAAGCACATTACAACCCCTTCGCGACCGTGATTCCGATTGCGATCCAGGTTCTGCTGCTGATCGGCCTGGTGCAGATTATCTACCATCCGGATATATGGCTGAAGCAGCCGAATCTGGACACCCGATTTCTGGGTTTTGATCTATCCGCGACGCCATCCACGGCAGGCGGGATCCATCTGCTGATTCCGGTGATGGCCGGACTGGCCGCGCTGATCCTGAGCCTTTGCCAGAACCGGATCAATCCCCTGCAGCGGAGCCAGAAAGCCGCGGGGCAGTGGACATCCACGGCCATTTCAGTGGGGATCAGCCTGGTGCTTGGATTTACGGTGCCGACAGGTGTGGGTTTCTACTGGATCTGGAGCAACCTGTTCACGATTGTTCAGCAGCTGCTGCTGAACAGGATACGCCGGCCGGAAAAAGAGATTGACTGGGCAGAGCTTGAGGCTTCCAGACAGGAACTGGCGGCATACACGAACATCGGGAAAGAAACGGCCCGAAGCAGGGACGAGGTCCGCCGGGAGAAGGAAGACTACAAACGCTTCTTCTCGGTCGGGAACAAGCACCTGGTGTTTTATTCCGAGAGCAATGGTTTTTACAAATATTATGAAAAGATCATCGCATATATCCTGGACAACAGCAAACTGACGATACACTATGTGACCAGCGACCCGAACGACCAGATTTTTGAGATCGCGAAGCGGGAAAAGAAAATTGTTCCGTATTATATCGGGGCGAAAAAGCTGATCACGCTGTTTATGAAGCTTGAGGCGGACGTGATGGTCATGACGATGTCCGACCTTGGGAATTATCAATACAAGCGCAGCTATTACGGCAAAAATACGAAGTATGTCTATGTATTCCATTACCCGCTGAGCACGCATATGGTGCTGCATACCGGCGCACTGCGGCATTATGACGCGATCCTGTGTGTGGGGGATTTCCAGTTTGAGGAGATTCGGCAGACAGAGAAACTGTTCGGCGATCCCGAACAGGAGCTGATCGCATGCGGATACGGCCAGCTGGAAAAGCTGTATGACGCGTACCGGGCGACGCCGCGGACCGCACGGAAGCATCCGAAGGTGCTGATCGCGCCGTCATGGCAGGCGGAGAACATCCTGGACAGCTGCATTGATCCGCTGCTGGAAGAACTGCTGGGCAAGGGGTTCGAAGTGACGGTGCGGCCGCATCCGGAATATGTGAAGCGGTACGGCGACCGGATGAACGCCGTTATGAAGCGGTACGAGGAGTATAAGGGCGGCGATCTGTTTTTTGAAACGGATTTTACCGGCAACACGTCGATTTTCGACTCAGATACGGTGATCACGGACTGGTCAGGCACGGCCTACGAGTTTGTCATGGTAACGGAAAGACCCTGTGTGTTCATTGATACGCCGCCGAAGATCAATAACCCGGACTACGGGAAGATTACCGTGGCTCCGCTGGAGTTTACCCTGCGGGATCAGGTTGGGATCCGGGTTAAACCGACCGAGATGAACGGGCTTGCGGAGAAGATCGGAAGCCTGCTGGCGGACGAGGGATACGGGAAACGGATTGCGGAGATCCGGGACCGGTATATCGCCAATTTCGGGCACAGCGGCGAGATCGGCGGACAATATATCATCAATGAGATCAGGAAACAGGCTGCAGCCCGGATTGACAACGACTGATTGTTTAACAACTTATTACAGAAAGATGAACATCCCGTTGACATTTCGTAACGCATAGGATAGAATTACGATGTATACGAATGCCGGCGGGATTTTTATACCCTTTTCCCGCCTTCCGGGAGGTTAACCGTATGTCTCAGCTGAGAAAACACCTTCGTGTGCTGACAGCACTGGTCATGGCGCTGGCGCTCCTCGTCTGCGCTGTTCCTGCTTCCATTTTTGCCGAATCCTCAGATACGGCAGAAGCGCTGGAGGTTGTCAGCAGCTATCCCTATACCACGACAACGAAGGTCAAGGTAAACCTGCGGGCGGGCCGTTCCACCCGGAGTACGCTGATCAAAAAAATCCCGGCCAAGACCGAAATCACCGTGAAAGCGGTGAAGGGTTCCTGGGCCGAAGTGGAATATAAAAAATATTCCGGTTATGTGAAGACGGACTACATCGTCCTGAAAGAAGTCAAGAAAGTCAAAGTGACGGCGACGCCTACGCCGGCACCGACGCTGAGCCCGGAAGAGGACGCGGGCGGATATCAGGTTCTGCAGAAGGGTGACAAGGGCGCCAAAGTCACCGCGCTGCAGGAGGCCCTGATTGAGCTGGGCTTCCTGAGCGGCAAAGCGGACGGCAATTTCGGCGCCGGCACGGAGAAGGCGGTTATCGCTTTCCAGACGGCGAACGACTATCCGGCAACAGGCATTATGGACGCGAACATCCAGGCGTTCCTGTTCTCCGGCAACGTGAAAAACGCCAAGGGCGAAAAAACCAATACCAAGACCCTGAGCCCGGTGGATGGCGTGAGCATGAAGAAAGGCAACACCGGCACCCAGGTGACGCAGCTGCAGTCTGAGCTGATCAGACTGGGCTACCTGAAGAGCAAAGCTTCCGGCACCTATGACGCGGACACAATCTCTGCGGTGCGCGCCTTCCAGAAAAAGAACGGGCTGACCGCCAACGGAACGGCGGACAAGGCGACCCAGGACCTGCTGTTCTCCGGCACGGCGCTGGATGCGTCGGCCACAGCCACTCCGTCTCCCACACCTACTCCGAAACCCACGGCTACGCCTTCGCCTACGCCTGAAATACCCAGCCAGACCCTGCGCAGCGGCAACAGCGGATCAGACGTGAAGATCCTGCAGCGCCGGCTGAAGGCCCTGAAATATTATGTGGGCACGATTGACGGCAAGATGGATCAGGAAACCGTGAAGGCCCTGAAAAAATTCCAGAAGGCCCATGGCCTGAAGGATGACGGTGTGGCGGGCAAGGAGACTTACGCGATCCTGTTCAGCGACGCGGCGCTGGTGAAGGGAACGACCCCGACCCCGGTGGCTACTGAGACACCTACGCCGGAAACGACCGGAACAACGACGGCGGCCTCCGAAAACTGGCCTACGCTCCGCAAAAACGACAGCGGCGAGAACGTGGCGCAGCTACAGGAAGCGCTGATCCAACTGGGATATATGACCGGCAAGGCGGACGGTAACTACGGCGCGAGCACAGTGAGCGCCGTGAAGGAGTTCCAGAAGGCCAACGGACTGACCGAGGACGGCACTGCCGGTGAAGAGACGCAGAAGGTGCTCTACAGCGGTAAGGCAAAGGCGAAGGCCAAGGCCACTGCGACGGCCACCCCGAAGGCCACGGCGACGCCTGCGCCTGACAATATCCTGAAAGAAGGCAGCAAGGGCTCCGACGTGAAAGCCCTGCAGAACAAACTGATCGAGCTGGGCTATCTCTCCGGCAAAGCGGACGGCGTATACGGAAGCAAAACCACCGAAGCGGTGAAAGCTTTCCAGCGGGCCAGCAAGCTGACTGCGGACGGCGTGGCGGGCGAAAAGACGATCAGCAAGCTGGAAGGAACGACGAAGACCGGCACAACGACGACGACCACCACAACCACGACTACCTCGACCTCGACCTCCACGAAAGTCAGCGCCAGCTCCGTGCAGTATTCGAGCTGGTATGATACGGTGAAAGCGGTGGCGAAGAAATATCCCTACGCGACGATCTATGATTATTCCACGGGGATCAGCTGGCAGATTCATATCTTCTCTGTCGGCGCCCACGCGGACTACGAGCCCGTGACGGCGAACGACACGGCGAAGATGCTCAAGGCTTTCGGCGGAAACACCTGGAACCCGAAGTCCGTATGGGTCAAATTCTCAAACGGCAGCGTATACCTGGGGTCGACCCATTCCATGCCCCACGACGTGCAGCACAACAGAGACAACAATTTTGAGGGTCACAGCTGCCTGCACTTCCCCCGGACCCAGGCGCAGGTGGAATCCATCGGACCGTATGCCACGAAGCACCAGGAAGTGGAGGACGCCGGCTGGGCGACGACGCAAAAGCTGAAGTAAGCTTCAGCTTCTGGAATTCATAATTCACAATTTATAATTCATAAGTATATTTAAAGGCCGGAAGCTTAGTGCTTCCGGCTCTTTGCGTTCAGTTCGTCGATCTTGTCCTTCCGCAGCATGGGCGCGCATCCGGGACAGGGGGTCAGTTTCTTATACGGTTTCTCATCCAGCTCACCGTAGCGGAAGGCGGTCATGGGTTCGTACTTGTCCTTCACCAGGGAGCAGGTGGGCTGGGAGTGATAATTCTCGCCCTTGTTGGGATTGTAATACAGGAGCAGATCGTCGCTGGGATAGGCCAGTTCCCGGTCCAGGTCGTCCCAGATGATGACCTTGGTGCAGGGATTGCGGGAGAGGTTGTCCCAGAGCCACTTGGCGTTGACGCCTTCGGGCGTCAGCTGCCGCTGGACCCGGATGCAGCCATGGCTGGCTTTTTCACCCAGGTACCGCTCGCAGCGGGCGTAGGACGTATAGGTTTCGCCAGCTTTGTTGGTTTCCTGCCGGCTCGGGACTTCGTGGATCAGGATACCGCTGTTGATACGCATACCGTAGGCGCACCAGAGGGTTTCCGCCTGAAACCCGCCGACCCAGCTGATCATAAGAAACTCCCCGGCGGGGGTCTCGTGGAAGAGCGTGGCTTTGTCCTTGGCGAAGCCGGTGGAGCAGAGCATGGTCGTAAAAAGCTTGCCCTCTTTAAACACATACAGCCGCTGCTGGAGCTTATCGATGACAAGGCCGTAATGCCGGTCAACCTCGACGGTCTTCAGGCGCTTGGATTTGACATATCCCTGGAACTGTTCGGCGAAGACCTTGACGGCGGAACCTTCCTCGGAGGAGGAATAGGCTTCGATCAGGGTCCAGTCTCCTTCTTCCCGCAGAACGTGAACCGCCTGGCTGGCGCAAGTGACGACACCGACATAGTCCTTGCATTTTTCATCCGGCTCCGCCAGGATCCGGACCTGTTCCCGCTGTTTACCCTCGATAACGGTGACGGGCTGGGTCAGGACCTTCCAGATGGCCGCCTCATCCATGCGACCCATCTCCATGTGCCAGAAGCAGACGCCATGGTCGCATTTTACGGCGCTATGCTCATTCGGCGTATGGTAAAACACATCGGTGGCAAGCAGCGTGTCAGGGGCGGAGAGGTCTTCGTCCTCCCATTCGAGGACATCAAGATCTTCTTCAGCAAGGCATATTATTGGAAGCATTATTAATGCTAAGAAAAAAGCAAGTAAGCGTTTCAATATGCTATTATCTCTCCTTTCTCTCTATTCCCCTATCCGCAACCTCAATCGGCGCGACTCCACACTGTGGAGCTCGCTTGTTTCGGTTGACCTCAGAACCGATGAGATTTCCGCCACTGGCGGTCATCGGTTCTTCGCCCCCTTCCCCACGCATTAACAAATCGGTATTGATACCTGATTGGCGTGGGGACGGGGATTACTTTGAGATGGGGGCTGCGCCCCCATACCTCTACAATATAACGAAGCAGGATTATACTTTCATTTCAGGATTATGAGACAGAGAGTTATCCATTTATGGGTATTCCGTTGCTTTTTAATCCCTTCATAAAATCATCAGGTAATGGCGCCTGGAAGATCATTTTTTCTTTTGTCCGCGGATGCTCAAAGGACAGGCTGTAGGCGTGCAGCATCAGGCAGGGGACCTTCACGCCGCGCTGGTTACCATACAGCTCATCTCCGCAGACCGGATGTCCGACGCTCTTCAGGTGAACGCGGATCTGGTGGGTGCGGCCTGTGAGGATATGCACATCCAGCAGCGTGCATCCGTGACCTTCCGCCAGCACCTTCCACCGGGTCAGTGCCGGGCGTCCGTCGGGATCCACCGCCATCTTTTTCCGGTCTTTCTTGCTCCGGTCGATGGGCGCGTCGATTTCTCCTTCCGGCTCTTTGAACTTACCCTCCGCCAGCGCCCGGTAATGCTTCTCGATCTCCCGGTCTTTCAGCATCCGGCTCAGGGCTTCCTGGGTTTCGTCGTTCTTGGCGACCAGCATCAGGCCGCTGGTCTCCTTATCCAGCCGGTGCACAATGCCCGGCCGCAGCTCTCCGCCAATGCCGCCCAGGGAATCCAGATTCGCCAGCAGGGCATTCACCAGCGTTCCGTCCGGATGGCCTGCCGCGGGATGCACCACCATGCCCCGGGGCTTGATTACCACAGCCAGGTCGATGTCCTCATACAGGATCTCCAGCGGGATATCCTCCGCCTGGGGAATTGCCTCTCTGGGCGCAGGCACGGTCAGGACGATTTCCTGTCCTTCCGGCACCTTCGTTCCGGCCTTCCGGATCTCTTTCCCGCCGGAAACGCACAGGCCGTCCTCCATCAAAGAGGCCACCCGGCTCCGGCTCAGGCCCGTTGCTTCGCTCAGCAGCACATCCAGCCGCCGCCCGTCGGAAAGCACTTTATATTCCGTATCCGTCATAAATCCATATCCTTCCAGTCCTGCTTCCTGAAAAGCAAACTGATGATCAGAAGCACGCAGCCGATGACCAGGCAGCTGTCCGCCGCGTTGAACACCGGGAAAGTGATAAACAGCGTTTCGATCATATCCGGCACATAGCCCCGGATCAGCCGGTCGAACATGTTTCCCGCGGCGCCACCGGCCATCAGGGCCAGGCCTACCAGCGGGAAGGTTGTGAAATTCTTTTTCCGCAGCCAGACAAAGCCGCCGACGATCAGTGCCAGGCTCAACACGCCCAGGAGCCTCGGCGCCCCGCTCAGCATGGAAAACGCCGCGCCTTTGTTCTCCGCGTACCGCAGCCCGATTACGCCTGGAATGATCTCAATCCCTTCCGCCGGGATTCCCGGCGCCAGCTCTTTTGTGATCCGGTCAACGATCAGCACCAGGATCACAAGCAGCCAGAACATCAGCTTGCTCTTTTTCACGTTTTGCCTCTTCCAGTTCGTTGATTCGTTTGACGACCTTGCGGGCGACCTTGAGCGCCTCCTGCATCATATCGTTTTCCTGCATCTCCGGCACCTTCAGGATCATTCTTGCCGGTGCCCTGGCCGAGAGTGCCAGCCGCCCGTCGGTTTCCGAGATTGCCTGCAGCAGGCAGGCGGGATCAGGCACGTAGCGTTCGTCGAGCTTCATGACCAGCCCTTCCTTGCCGCGGCTCACGCTGCTTACGCCCAGCCGGTTGCACAGGGCCCTCAGCTGGCTCACATCCAGCAGCGTTTCCGCTGCCGGCGGCAGTTCGCCATAGCGGTCGATCAGTTCGTCCGTTACGTCCGCCCGGTCCTCGTCGGTGACGATGGAAGCGATTCGCTTGTACATCTCCATCCGCTGCTTTTCTTCCGCCACGTACTCCGGCGGCAGGAACGCGTCCACCCGAAGGTCCACCCGGGTTTCCAGCTCCCGGTCGGTCCGCTTGCCCTGGACCTCGTTCAGGGTTTCTTCCATCAGCTTGCAGTACATGTCGTATCCGACCGTGGCCAGATGACCGTGCTGCTCCGGCCCGAGGATATTTCCCGCGCCGCGGATCTCCAGATCCCGCATGGCGATACGGAAGCCGGCGCCGAACTCCGTGAATTCCCGGATGGCGGTCAGCCGCTGCTGGGCCGTTTCGGTCAGCATATGGTCTGCCCGGACGGTGAAATAGGCGTAAGCCTGCCGGTTACTGCGGCCTACCCGGCCCCGAAGCTGATACAGCTGGCTCAGGCCGAAGCGCTCCGCGTCGTAGACGATCAGAGTGTTGGCCGTGGGCACGTCCAGGCCGTTTTCGATGATCGTCGTGCACAGGAGGACGTCGTAGTTCCCGTTGTAGAAGTCCATCATCACGTCCTCGAGCTGATGTTCCCGCATCTGCCCATGGGCCACCCCGATACGCGCCTCCGGCACCAGCTGCCGCAGTCGCTCATAGAAGCTGGCGATGCTCCGCACCCGGTTATACAGGAAGTAGACCTGTCCGCCCCGGCTGACTTCCCGCAAAATGGCGTCGCGGATCAGCGCGTCGTTGTATTCCGTGACCACGGTCTGCACCGGGATCCGCTCCTCCGGCGGGGTTTCCAGGACGCTCATGTCCCGGATGCCGGTCATGGACATATGCAGCGTCCGGGGGATCGGCGTGGCGCTCAGGGTCAGCACGTCCACCTGCCGCTTCATGTTTTTGATGATTTCCTTATGGGCTACGCCGAAACGCTGTTCTTCGTCCACGATGAGCAGGCCAAGATCTTTGAACTTTACATCCTTGCCCAGCAGCCGGTGGGTACCGACGATCAAGTCGATGTCTCCCGCCGCCAGCTTCGCGATGACTTCCCGCTGCTCCGCAGGCGTGCGGAAGCGGCTCAGGAAATCCACCCGCGCCCCGGTATGCCGGAAGCGCTTCACGATGGTGTTGTAGTGCTGCTGCACCAGGATCGTCGTCGGGGCCAGCAGGGCTACCTGCTTGTTGTCCGTGATCGCCTTGAAGGCGGCCCGCAGGCTGACTTCGGTCTTTCCGTAGCCCACGTCTCCGCACAGCAACCGGTCCATGTTCCGGTCGCTTTCCATGTCCTCCCGGATCTCCTGCACGCTCTGGGCCTGGTCCGGGGTCAGTTCCCAGGGGAACTCATCCTCAAATTCCCGCTGCCAGGCAGTATCCGGGCTGAAGGCGTAGCCGGTGTTCTGGGTCCGCTCGGCGTAGAGGGCCTTCAGGTCGAAGGCCAGGGTCTTCAGGCTTTCCTTGACCTTGCCCTTCTGCCTCGCCCATTCGCCGCCGCCCAGGCGGTTGAGCTTCGGAGCCTGGTTCGGGTTGCCGATATACCGCTGCACCCGCTCCAGCTGTTCCACCGGCACATACAGCTTATCGTTTCCGCCGTAGTGGATCAGGAGATAGTCATGCCAGCAGCCCTCGCTCTGGATCCGGGTGATGCCCTGGTAGATACCGACGCCGTGGTCCTCGTGAACCACATAGTCGCCGATCTTCAGGTCCGTGAAGGTGGAGATCCGCTCGCCGGAGTGCTTCCGGCTCTTGCTCCGCCGGTAGCCCTCGCCCCAGATGTCCGCGTCGGAAACCACCGCCGTACCCGGGATATCTTCCTTTCCGGCGATGACGAAACCGCCGGACAGGGTGATCGGCAGGATGACCGCTTCTCCGGGCTTCGCCGTTTTTTCACTCTCGCTGAAGACGGCTTTCTCGTCCAGTTCCTTCAGGCTCTCTTCCAGGCGCTTGCCGCGGCTGCTGCCGCCGGAGAGCAGCCAGATCCGGTATCCGTGCTCCCGCCACAGGGCCATGTCGTTCTTCAGGGCTTTCATCTGGCCGCCGTAGCCCTGCAGGCCGGTGGCCTGAACGGTTACGGTATTGTCCGGCCGGATCCCGCCCAGGCCCAGCAGCAGTTCTGTCAGCAGGCCCTGGGGGTAGGCGCCGATCTCTTTCCGGACCTCGTCCCAGCCCTTCAGCAGGCTTTCCTGACCGGAGACTGCTTCCTGCCGGACCATGGCGCTCTGCAGGTCTTCCGCGAAGCCCTGCAGCCGTTCCTCCGTCCGGTTCCTGAGCCGGTCCGGTTCGCACAGCAGCACCAGGTCCGGCCTGAACCAGTCACAGACCGAGGCCGTGTTGTCTGTCAGCACCGGCAGCCAGGCCCGCATCCGGCGGAAGGGAAGCCCCTGCTCCAGCAGTTCCGCGTCGGAGCG
Source organism: uncultured Oscillospiraceae bacterium (assembly GCA_964624445.1). Classification (GTDB taxonomy): domain Bacteria; phylum Bacillota; class Clostridia; order Christensenellales; family Aristaeellaceae; genus Aristaeella. Next base: position 13,926 of record CAZUXV010000038.1, read on the forward strand.
CAGGCGCTCCATACGCCGGTCGGCCTCGAGTTCTTTTTGCGCCTGGTACTGCTTCTCCCGCACTTTCGGCGCGATCTTTGTATCGAAGACTTCGACGTCGTCGTCCTCCGGCAGCGGGGGCAGGTCGTCGAACAGGTTTGCGTCCCCGCTCTCTTCGCCGGGCATTTCCCCGATGGCTTCCCGCATCCGGCGGGCCGCCTCGGTATATTCCTCTTCGTCCAGCAGCGCTTCGCAGGCCGGGGTCAGCACGGCCTCCGCAGCCTCGCCCAGGCTTCGCTGGCTGATGCAGTCAAACTCCCGGATCCCGTCGATCTCGTCATCAAAGAATTCCAGGCGCAGGCCCTGGCTCAGGGCCGGGGGATATACGTCCAGGATCGCGCCCCGCTGGGCGAACTGGCCTTTGCCTTCCACCATGCCCACCCGGTCATAGCCCATGCGGCTCAGCTTCCGCGCCAGGTCCGCCGGCCGGATTACGTCCCCCGCCTTCAGGGTCAGACAGAGCTTTTTGAACGGCTCCGGCCGGCCCATCCGCTGGGCCATGGCTTCCGCCCCGGCGCACAGGACCTTTACTTTTCCGGTGGTCACCGCGCTCAGCGCTTCCAGCCGCCGCCAGCTGCTTTCCAGGCTTCCGGCCGCCCGGGTCAGGTCGATTTCGCCCCCGGGCAGGCAGCAGCCTTCACCAGTCAGCTGGCGCACGTCGTCCGCCGCCCGGGCCGCCTTCAGGTCGTTGTCCATGACCAGCAGGGTCTTCTTTCCCTTTTCCGCGGCAAGGCATGCGATCACCGCGGCCAGGGTCTGGTTCACCCCCGCCACCGCCGTCGCTTCGCCCGGTGCTGTTTCCAGCAGCTTTTCCAGCCCCGGAACCGTGATGGAATTCAGGATGCTCATGATTGATTCCCTTTTTGCATGGCGGCTTCAATGCCGTCCTTAATCCATACGCGGACCACTTCCGCCGCCTTGCCGAAAGCGGCCTCCATCTTTTCTTTCTCTTCTCCGGAAGGCCTTCCCAGCACCCAGTCGACCAGGCTCTCTCCGGCAGGCCGGTCGCCCGTGCCCACGCGGATCCGCGGGAAGTCCGTCTTTCCCAGGCAGGAGGCGATGCTCCTCATCCCATTGTGCGTTCCGGCTCCGCCGTTCTTCCGTACCCGGACCTTTCCCGGCGGCAGGTCGATATCGTCAAAGATCACGATCATTTGCTCCTGGGGCACCTTGAACCGGTTCAGCAGCTTCCGGATGCATTCGCCGCTCTTGTTCATATAGGTCAGGGGCTCGCACAGGACGATCTTTGTTTCCCCGTCCGTGATCTCCGCCGTCTGGCCCTGCAGGAGGAACTTCCGCCGCAGCTTTACGCTGTAGTATTCTTCCAGCCGGCTCATGACCTCAAACCCCACGTTATGGCGGGTATGGGCATACTTTTCCCCGGGATTCCCCAGGCCGACGACGAGCAGTGTTTTCTTTGCCATATGCAATCTCTTTCAAACAGGTATTTGGCGTGATGATCTGTCCGAAGCCTGCTTCGGATAACAGATCACATGCAGATTTCATTTCCCCAAAAACAGGTATCTGCAAAGTGGGAGATTCCCCTCCCCTTCGCTGGACAGAATTGTCGCATCTTTTGCGGTGTCTGTCAAGAACAACACCAATACTTTACTTTTCAGTATCAGTGGTGTTATTCTTCTCCTATCTTTTGATGACAGGAGTTGAACTCCATGAACCTGATTGTCCCGAAAAACTATAACCCGGTCCTAGATCTGCGCGATACGGAAATCGCGATCAAGCTGGTCAAGGACTTTTTTGAAACGGAACTGGCCAAGGCCCTGAACCTGACCCGCGTTTCCGCGCCGATTATGGTTCATCCGGAATCCGGCCTGAACGACAACCTGAACGGCGTGGAGCGCCCCGTCTCCTTCGACGTGCTGGAGACCGGCGCCACCGTGGAAATTGTCCACTCCCTGGCCAAATGGAAGCGCCTGGCCCTGAAGACCTACGGCTTCTCTGTGGGTGAAGGCCTGTATACCGACATGAACGCGATTCGCCGGGATGAGGAGACGGACAACATCCACTCCATCTTCGTGGACCAGTGGGACTGGGAGCGCATCATGGCGCCCTCGGAGCGGAATGAACAGTTCCTGCGGGACATCGTGGGCCGGATTTATATGACCCTGCGCAAGACGGAAGGTTTCGTCTGTGCCCATTATCCGCATATCAAGCCGGAACTGCCGGACAACATCACTTTCGTGACCACCCAGCAGCTGGAGGATGAATATCCGGACAAGACCTCCAAGGAACGGGAATACATGGCCGCAAAGAAATACGGCGCCGTGTTCCTGATGCAGGTCGGCGGCGTCCTCAGGAGCGGCAAGATCCATGACGGCCGCGCTCCGGACTATGACGACTGGAACCTGAACGGCGACATTCTCCTGTATGATCCGCTGCTGGACATCTCCCTGGAGGTCTCTTCCATGGGTATCCGTGTGGATCCGGAATCCCTGCGCCGGCAGCTGAAGATCCGCGGCTGCGAAGAGCGGGCGGAACTGCCTTTCCAGAAGGCGCTGCTGGCGGGCGAACTGCCCCAGACCATCGGCGGCGGCATCGGCCAGAGCCGCATGTGCGTTTACTTCCTGCGGAAGGCGCATGTGGGCGAGGTCCAGGCCAGCATCTGGCCGGACGAGGTCGTCAAGGCCTGCCGGAACGGGAATATTCCGCTCTTATAATTCAGAATTCATAAGTCACAATTCAGAATTATTAAAAGTGTCTTATCGGATGATAAATCCGAAACAAAGTAAAGATCGTTTCGGGTAAGATCTCTCCACTTCGGTCGAGATGACAAAAAGAGAAGCGAAAAACAATACCAGCGTTCCGGGTTTCGGAACGCTGGTTTGCATGCAGATCCAATTATGAATTATGAATTGTGAATTATGAATTAGAACTCGTCGCGGATTTCGTTAAGGTAGCGGTCCAGGGCGTCTTCGACGGTGGGCATAGGTTCGAAACCGGCTTCGGCGAGCCTGGAGCCGTCAAGGCGGGAGTTGAGGGGCCGCTTGGCGGGCGTCGGATATTCGGAAGAGGGGACCGGCAGGACCCGACAGGGGAGGCCGGCCTTTTCCATGATCATCTTCGCAAACTGGAACCAGGAGATGAAGCCTTCGTTGCGGACATGATAGATGCCGTATTTTTCGGTGGGCAGCATATCGCAGATCACCCGGGCAAGATCCCTGGTGTAGGTGGGGGAGCCGATCTGGTCATCGACCACGCGGATCTCCTTCTTTTCTTTGCCCAGGCGGATCATGGTACGGACGAAGTTGTGACCGTTCTTACCGAAGACCCAGCTGGTGCGCAGGATGAAGTAGCGGGTCATGAGGGAGCGGACGGCGTCCTCGCCCTGGACCTTGCTCATGCCGTAGACGTTGCGTGGGCCGTAGGCGTCGTTGATCTTCCAGGGCTGGTCGCCGGTGCCGGGGAAGACGTAGTCGGTGGAGATGAAGACGACCTTGGCGCCGACGCTCAGGGCAGCGCGGACGATGTTGACGGTGCCCATGCCGTTGACGGCGGCGCAGATCTCAGGCTGGGATTCCGCCTTGTCCACGTTGGTGTAGGCGGCGCAGTGGACGATGGCGTTGGGGCGGTAGGTCTGGACGTAGTTTTTGACGGCCTGGCCGTCGGTCAGGTCGAAGTCCTGCATATCGACGCCGCGGCACTCGATGCCCCGGGCTTCCAGCAGGCGGATGGTGTCGTAGCCTAATTGTCCGGCATAGCCAGTTACTAATACCCGCATAGTGCACCTCCTGTTTCGCACCTTCGGGTGCGACCAGGGCTTTCCGATCGCCCTGGACCTTCGGTCGCAATCTGTAAAGAGCAACTTATTTTTTTGTCCGATTTCATCGGCCAAATTTCAGCAATCTCAATCGGCGCGATTGCCCACTGGGTAACTCGGTTGTTTCGATTGAATTCACCTCTTTTGATATTTCTGCCACTGGCAGTCAAAAGAGGTTCATCCTACGAATTCATGATAAATGGCATGAATTGTCGCTTCAAAATCACTGTCATTGACGCCGACGATGATGGACAGTTCGCTGGAGCCCTGGTCGATCATCCGCACGTTGATGCGGGCGCGGCTCATGGCGCCGAAGAGACGGGCGGCGGTGCCGCAGTTATGTACCATGCCGCGGCCGACGGTGGCGATGATGGACATATTATCGCTGACGGAGACGGAGCCGGTGCCTTCGACGAGCTTTTCGAGCTCCCGGAGGACCTCCGCGCGGTTGGGCTCCAGGGTGGAGCTTTCCACGACGACGCACATGCTGTCGATGCCGGTGGGCATATGCTCGAAGGAAACGCCGTAGTTCTCGAAGATCTGCAGGACCTTGCGGCCGAAACCGACTTCGCTGTTCATCATGGTTTTTTCAACGGAGACGACACTATATCCCTTGTGGCCGGCGATGCCGGTGATGGTGGGAACAGAGATCTCGTTGGGCGCGTTCTTGCTGATCATGGTGCCCGGATGATAGGGCTTGTTGGTGTTACGGATATTGGTGGGGATGCCGGCTTCACGAACGGGGAACATCGCGTCTTCATGCAGGACGGAGGCGCCCATATGGCTCAGCTCCCGGAGCTCTTTGTAGGTGATGGAGGAGATTTCCGCCGGGCCGTCGATGATCCTGGGGTCCGCCATGAGGAAACCGGAAACGTCGGTCCAGTTTTCATAGACGTCGGCGTTGACGGCGCGGGCCACGAGGGCACCGGTCACCCGGTCCAACGCCCAGCTCCAGGCCGGGTTCCGGCTCCTGCCCCAGGAGCAC
>CAZUXV010000039.1:0-18608 GCA_964624445.1 uncultured Oscillospiraceae bacterium
ATATGATGCTGTTTAATGCAAAATGGCGTTGTGTAGAGCCGTTCCCCGCTTTCGAGCATATGAACTGGAGGTGGGGAAGGTTCTCGACGATGGCGTTTTGCTTTGCGGCGCCAGCATACTATCGGGCATACGAGCTGTTGGTCTGCTTTGTGGGACTGACTCGTGCAAAAATCCTTTTGTACGATCATTCCGATGACGCGTATGCCATTGACCCGAAACCACGCATGCTGAGAACAAACCTGCCGCGCTTCACAGCGCTGACTATGATTATCGCACTGCGATATATGTACAGGCAACAAGCCAAGGCCAGCCGGGAAAACAAACCCGGCTGTCCGCCTGAGGCTGTTGCCGGGGAAAGAAATCGACAGTCTAAAATGGAGGAATTATTATGAGTATAGCTGCTTTGAAAGGCTGCAAAACCGAGATTCTGAAGTACGGCTCCAGCTTTGATGAAGGAAAACGCTATGGTGATGATTTCCGTTACTGGTCAAACTGCTGCGGAGATCTTCATCATTGGGGTCAGTACGACATCACCGAAGATGAGCTCCCTGAAGAACTGAGGAAAATCTATCATACCCTGTGGGCGGAGGATGAGTACGGTCTTTACTGTTACCTGACTGAATTCAAGGGACAGTACGGGATCGCCCTGATCGCTGAATACCACGAGTATGAAGAAACGGAAACCGACTTGGTTAAAAGCGATTTCGGATACGAATATGCCGAAAAAGTTGCCGGCCTGCTTTCAGAACGCCTCTCGGATGTTGCGCCTGGAATCAACGCCAAAATACTTCTGGCAAAGCAACAGGGATTTCCTGGCAGTGCTCCTGATGGAGAAGATCCCGCGACAGAACTTGTTCTGTTTATGGATCATAATGTCTCTGAGGATCATTACCGGGCAGCCGCAAAGCTGTTTGAGTCCTTGTAAGCTCTTGCTTATTACCTGCGTCGCGAATAATCGCGGCGCAGTTTTTTAGTGCGCCCGGCGGCGCACGTTTCTAACGGGTGAAAGACCCGAACCCGCCCGGTAGTGGGAAGGGTATAGCCGAAGGCAAGGGTGTCCGTCGCGAGGCGGAATCTGAAGGAAGCCGGATGTGGGAACAGACTAACCATGGGCAAACCTCTGACCTGACAAACAGGAACGCCTAACCCGAAAGCAGCGGATCAGACACTGTCTGACGCGCAGGTTCAAATGTGTATTGATTTCCTGACGGACGTGGACTTTAACCCGGTGAAATGATCTCATTAACGGAAACTGACGGATTCCCCGGCGATTTGCCGGGGAATTTTGTGGCGTATGCGCAAATATTGACACAAGATACGGGGGATAGTATAATAAAAAATGGAGGTAGACCGTGAACGCTCAGGAACTTAAGCAGTTAAACCAGCAGATGCTGGATGGAATGCAGGACGGAACAGGCTATCGTGCGGAGGATTATCCGGACGTAGCGGTATTGTCGCGCCTGAAAGTACCTTACAACTGGCTTGAAGCATACGCTGTTCTTGACACACTGAGCAAATATATCGGCAAAACAGAGATCCTGAAGGGGCGAGAAGATGAAATTCATCGCCTGCTGAATACAATGAAGTACGAGGCAGGAGCCTCGATGCCGGCAATGGATATTCCCGCGATGCTTGAAAAAGCCAGGCTGGGAAAGCTTGGACATACATACAGGGATTTCGAGCCGTTTTATCTCCGTTTTTTCGGCCATGACGATGATTATGTTTATCTTGGACTGAGAGAGTATATACCGGATCTGCGGCCGGCAAGGTTCGGCGGAATCTGGCAGAAAGTCAACGGAAAGTCCGCTATTGCGATCCCCCACGAACGGGTACAGGATTTTCTGGAGTATATCCGTACAGCGGGCACGGTAGGGCATACGGCGCCCAATGCGCTCACATCCTGGCTGGAAGACCTGAAAGAAAAAGAGCCGAAGGAAGAGCCGAAGGAAACCGTGTTTATGTACCCGGCAAAGGAAAAGAGCGGGTACGGGCATGACGCATACGTTATAACTTCCCATAACAGGTGGCTGATCGACGAACTGTGGAAGAGCAAGGATGCGGCGATCAAGTACATAGATTCAAAAACGTATCAGGATCGGATTGTTGTATATACGACAAAGCAGATGCTTCCGAAACTGGTCAGCATCTGTACGCTTTACGGGATAGAGATCGTAACAAGCCGGGAAGGGGAAAACGCCCCGGAGGAACCGCCGCCCGGAATCCTGCCGCTGAGCGATGAAGAGACACACGAGGTTGAACAGGAAGGGCATATCAGTATCGACGTGGAGAGGCTAAACCTCCCGATTACGCCGTACCCGTTCCAGGTGGAGGACGCGGAATGGCTTCTGGCGAGAAAACGCGGCCTGCTCGGTCACGATATGGGCTGCGGGAAAACGATTATCGCGATACTTGTGGGAATGCACCTGGCTTATCCGAAAATAGTCGTCTGTCCGGAGAGCCTGCGCCTTAACTGGGAGCGGGAGATCGAGCGTATGCAGCCGGACGCCGACGTGAAAATCATATACAGCAAGGATACAGAAGTCGTTCCGGGTAAAGAATGGACAATCCTTGGATACCAGACCTGCACGAAGTATAAGGACGCGCTGAAGAAAGGGCAGTACGTCCTGTTTGTGGACGAGTCGCATAACATAAAGAGCGTGGACAGTTATGGCCGTCCGGCCTCCGCAAGGGCTATTGCCGTTATGGATCTCGCGATGAGCGCGGAGAGGCTTTACCTTTTAACGGGTACTCCTATGCCGACGCGAAGCAAAGACCTGTATAATATGCTGGTTATGCTTCGTGAAATCAACGCGGACGAGAAGTACGCTTTTCACCGGTTCGGGCTGGAGTATTGCAACGCTTTCCATACGAACTTCGGATGGAATTATAACGGCACGTCGAACCAGGAGTCCCTGCACAGGCGCCTCCGCAAGTATATGATCCGCAGGCTGAAGAAGGATGTGCTTCCGCACCTCCGCAAGCAGCGGCAGTTTATTCCTATCGCGGAGATCAATGCGGAGTATAAGAAGATTGAGAAAGAAATCATCAAGGCGGAGCCTGGTCTGGAGTATATGGGTAAAGCCATGAAGGGCAGGAGGCTTTTGTCCAGGGTGAAAGTCCAGCCGGCCATTGACCTCGCGGAAAACTATATCAACTCTGAAGAGAGCATTGTAATCGTAACAGAGTTCAAGGAAACGCTGCAGAAGATCGTCGCACACTTTGGAGACAATGCCTGCATGATCTGCGGGGACATGACGGATAAAGCCAAACAGCAGGCGATAGACGACTTCCAGAGCGGGAGAAAGCAGGTATGCGTAATTAACCTGATCGCGGGCGGCGTCGGTGTAACGCTGACAAAAGCGCATAATATGATTATCTGCGACTATGACTGGACGCCTTCCAATATGGTTCAAGTCGAAGACAGAATCTGCCGGACAGGCCAGACGGAATGCTGCAATATCTATTACCTGTATTGTGAGAACGCGCTTCTGGACAGGGCGTTCATCAGCATGATCACGCATAAATCAGAGAATGTGGACCGGGTAGTGGATAACAGCGAAAACACGAACGATTTTGAAAAGAGCAAGAACGAAAACAGGCTGTACTACGAATACCTTGTCAGGCAGATTAAGAAAGAGCAGAAGAAAGGGAAGCCGGGAAGAAAGAAGAAACAGCCGGAGGCGGAAGACTGAATCTGAAGCGCAACAAAACGAAAAATGGGGCTGTGGAACGAATCCACAGCCCTTTGTACTATCAGAGCCCCTCAAGCCATTTGACAATGGCCCGAAGAAACTCGTTGTCGGTACCCGCTTCCATCGCGTCATAAATGAAGAGGCCTCCAAAGAACATCACGCCGGCAAGAAGAAATAATGCCGCAGAATGTAATACAACAGCGAGGATCACGATAACAGCGACAACAACCCCAAGAAATAACCACAGCATAAAAATTCCTCCATCTCTATTAAGTTGTAAAAAGAAACTATCGCATAAGCGAGCAGGATTCGGGAAAATCCTGGAAAAAAGAAGGAAAGGCATGAAAGCCTGGCATCCGCGGAAAGGGGAGGCGGGTGCAAAAAATGACTAAGTATTAACCTGTAACGTCTTAAATAATCTTCATGAATAATAATGTGTGATTTATTTTCTTACTTGCGTGAAATGAAAAAAGTCACGCAGTAAGCCGTATGTACCAAAAAAGCGGGAATTCTTACGTATTATTATTTACAGGGGCTGGAAAAAAGGCTCCAATAAAAACAAAAGGGGTATCAGAAACGATGAAAAAATTCCTTTGCGCCATGCTGGCGATGGTCCTCCTGTTCACCTGTGTTGAAGCGCTGGCGGAGACAAAACAGACAACCAACGAGCTTAAGACATCTGTGAAGGTCAAGAACAAATACAAGGATAATCCTGTGATTGAAGGCGAAAGCCCGATTACCGGGCTCCCGGCAGACGAGGCGTATACGCCGGTGCTGGTCGTAATCGACAACGCGGAGGACGCTTACCCGCACTGGGGCATTGCGGAGGCAAGCATGATGTTCCAGGTCCCGAACGCGGGTTCAGGCGCGACCAAGCTCCTTGCGCTGTTTGCGGACGCTTATCCCGAAAAGGTCGGCGGCGTACGTTCCGCGCGCATGACCATGCTGCCTATCGCGAATGCTTTTAACGCGGCCTTTGCGTCCGGCAATTACGCTCCTGTGAAGGGCGGCAACGTAAGCGTTAAGGATAATCTAAGAGAGTGGAAGTATAAGAAAAACAAAAAGTATTTCGATCTGCTCGGCAACAGTTTTAAGGCCAGGGAAGACTTCGTGAACCAGCCGCATAACCTGACCTTCTTCTGCAAGGAAGCTCATGAATACATGATCGAAAACAAGACCAAGTTTGAAAAGCGACCGTTCCAGTTCACCGACGAACCGCTGACCGGCGGAGACCAGGCGACCAAGATTACAGTCAAGCATTATGTTGACAAGGATACAGGCAAAGTCAACAACGCAAGCTACACAGAGTATGATTATTCCGCGGAGAAAGGCGGCTACACAAGGACGACCGCGACTGGCCTCAATAAAGACCGGTTTACGGAGAAAGAGCTTGTGTTCGCGAACATTATCGTAATGCGGGTTAACCTGAAGTACCAGAATGGCTATCAGTATTACGAAAAGCATATGGTTGGCTCCGGCAACGCGGATATCTTCCAGAATGGTCAGCATATCACGGGCGCCTGGGTTCGCAAGGGCGTTCAGGACAGGCTGATTTTCACAGACGAAAACGGCGAAGAACTGAAGCTCCAGCGCGGCAAGACGTTCGTTATTGTAATCAACGAAACGCCGGATATCTTCTACGAGTGATCCCAGAAAAAATAATGGGGTGCTGAACAATCGGTTCGGCACCCTTTTCTGATATTTCTCTTTGCTTTAACCCATGTCTCCGTCCAGTACGACCTTTTCTCCGCAGCTGCATTCCACCGTCCAGAGCGGGCCAAGCCCGGTCGGTGTGACCGAATGGGTAAAACAGGCTCCGGTCAGATCGTGATGGATATATCTGCACCGCCGATGCTGTTTCATGAACTGCCCGAGTTTTTCAAGATCGGTTTTTATAGTAATGATACTCTGTAAGCCCTTCAACGCCGGAGAAGGATTCATTGGTCCCAAGCAAAGAAGCAGAATGTTTGTTCATACGGTTGGTCCAATAATTAATGGCGCGATTGTTTTTATCGTAGATCTCAAAAAATACATTGCCTTCATATCCCTGCAGATGACGGTTGACCTCCGTGGTCATATATCCGTTTTTGCGGAATTCCGGAATAATATACGCTTCGCAGATATACAGCCCGTCGCCGTGCAGGCGAAGATTCCGGGCAACAATCAGGAAGCCGATCAAGATGCCGTTATTGCTATAAATGTCAATCCATTTGAACGCTTTTCTTCTCATATACGAACGGCAGACGCGCTCTGCAGACAGCCTGGAAAAAACTGAAAAGCGGTCTGAATGATGCGGGTCATAAACGTCCAGTTCGTTGCAGTAATCGATGTACATATCTTTTCTTGCTCTGGAAAGGCTTCTTCTCATACAAACCTCCGCAATCACGAAATACTGATAATATAATAATACGTCTGAAAAAACCGAATAAACTCCCGCCTGAAAATTAAAAAAGATAATATTTCATCAGATATATCACCAGACGATTTCAGACACTACAACTGATCGAACATGCTGGTGATTTTTTATATATAAAAAATCAATACCAGAGGAGGAATGGATGATGGACACAGGATAAAACCGGGTGTTTCACAAGTCCGCTATTACGAATTAAGGAGGAATATTTTATGTTGAACAGGAAAGCACAACACAGCCTTAAGGCAATGATCGGGTACACGCTTTTCTACACCATGCTGGCAATTCTGATTGTGACTGTGGTTGCTTTCGCAGTAAGCAGCAAACCGGAAGAGCCTGCAGAAGACTACAGCGGCGAGTATAAGTGCGGCCAGTACACCCTCCGCTTGAACAGGGGCGAATTTGTCCTGCTGAAGAACGCGAGAACCATGATTGACACGGCCTACAGGGTCGCGGAGGCAAACGGCATTACGAAGCTGCTGCCGGAACAAGAATGGTTCGTAGACGTTGTCCTGTATGACGTTTCGCTGGAAGTCAGAGATGACATGGTGATACTGGAAACAAGCCGTGGAACAGAAAAACTGTATTACCCGATGGTTAAGGGAGGAAAATAATATGAGTAAGGAAATCATGCCCGCTACAACGATCAAGGTCAGGAAGAACCGGGTTTCGTTCGGTATGTACTGGCAGTGCTATGGCCGCCAGGAAATCGTCCTCCCGGATGACATTGACCCGAAGGACAGGGACGCTGTTCTCGACTACATCAGGTCTCAGTGGGATCAGATTCCGATCCCGGGCGACGGAGAGTATGTCAGCTGCTCCGACGAGCTGGACGATGAAACTCTTCTTGAGATTTATCCCAGCGAGGAGGATGTGAACTGCATGCTCCAGGAAGAAGGCAATCTCCGTGTCGAATGGGTGAACGACGGAGAGGGAATCTGCGGCGATTACAACCCGGACGACCCGGAAGACGTAAACCTCCTGCGCTTCGATGTTTCCATCCTGCGCGGAAGGCAGTACGAGGAAGTCGAGGATGCGTCCTACTGCACACAGATGCCGGCGGACACTGATCCGAAGGTGCTTCTGAAAGCGCTGAGATATCTCCTGAAGGAGTATTCGGTGCTGCAGAACGATCCTGACGTAAGCGTCAAGAAGCTCGGTGAACAACTGAGCTGGATGTGCCCGGAATGGTTCGTGATCACGCCTGAAATGATCCGGGAAGGCCTGAAGCTGGAGCTGGTGAAGTTCATCAGCGACCCCAACAATATGCTGGACCCGGGAACGGTTTGCCAGATAGGCGAAACCTGGTTTTATTTCGGAGGCCCGCTCGCGGCGGAGCTCTCTCCGGACGAGTACGTTAAGGCCGTAGATGAGGATGACATCATATCCATGATCATCGACGCCCTGGAAGAGCTCGAATCCAACGGAGAAGAGGACGAGTACCACTATTGTCGGATGTACCTGAACGAAAACATCCGTAAGGCGGCGCATACCCGTGAAAATTGAGCGAGCGCACGGCAAACTGTATATGGAAAAAGTACCCGGCTGCGGCTGGGTACTTACTTCTATTCTTGTGGACCAGGAATACCGCGGGCAGGGAATTGGAAGCGCCATGCTTCAGGAAGCCCTGAAGAAATGCGGGCGACCTGTATATCTGTTCGCGACGAATGAGCTTGGCGGTGATCTGAAGCGCCTGAAGAAATTCTACAAACGCTTCGGGTTCATCGCGTATAAAGGCGACGGCCGGGATCTGTTTCCGTACAGGTTTAATGTCAACTACCCACGACTAAAGTCGCGGGCTTGTGAGGAAACGAGTCCGAAGTTGACTAGCCAAAGGTCTCCGGGACCTACGTTGGGAATGTGATAACACCCGTGGACGTATCACCTAATCCGCGGCACTGTTGACCGAAGTTAAAAGCTCTGTTGGGTAGGAGCGGTGCGACGGTCGCAAAAAGCAATTCCAACATTGGCGAAGGTGACACAACGGCACATACGCGCCGGCTTACAGCATAAAGCGTATGAGCGAGAGGAAAGGAGTGCCGTTATGGTATACGTTTTAAGCTTGAACGGACAGCCGCTTATGCCGACCAAACGGCACGGCTTAGTCCGCAGGCTTCTGAAGTCTGACAGGGCAAAAGTCATTCAGCGCTGTCCGTTTACAATACAGCTGCTTTACGAAACCGGGGAGGAAACGCAGCCTGTCGTGCTGGGGATTGACGCCGGAAGTAAGCATGTAGGGCTCTCAGCCTGCACAGAGAAGGAAGAACTGTACGCGGCGGAAATGCGCCCGCGGAACAACGTGGTTAACAATCTTTCAGATCGCAGGCAGTACCGCCGGAGCAGGCGGAACCGGAAAACCAGATACCGCCAGCCGCGATTCCTGAACCGTGTACACGCGAAACATAATAGATGGCTGGCGCCGTCCGTAGAGGTAAAGATTCAGGAGCATATCACCTGTGTGAAGCGAGTCCTGAAGATCCTGCCTGTAACGAAGGTGATCGTGGAGACCGCCGAGTTCGACCTCCAGAGGCTGAAGGCGATGGAAGATGGGAAACCGCTTCCCGTCGGAACAGATTACCAGATGGGAGAGATGTACGACGAGTACAACGTCCGGCAGTATGTCCTGAAACGCGACAATTATACCTGCCAGTGCTGCGGGAAACATCCGACAGAAAAGAACGGCCTGAAGCTTCACGTGCATCATAAAGAGAGCCGGAAGACAGGCGGGAACGCGCCGAACAACCTGATTACACTCTGCGAGACATGCCATAAAGCGCTTCACGAAGGGAAAATCACTTTACCGGAAGGGAAGCGCGGCAAGCCAAACCGCGACGCCGCGTTTATGGGAATCATGCGCGGGACGCTGCTGGAGAGGCTGAGGGCGATGCTGGATATCCCTGTATGGGAAACGCACGGGTACATTACCAAGTACCGGCGTGAGAAATACGGGATCCAGAAGACGCATACCAGCGACGCGAGATGCATCACAGGCTGTATGGAGTCCAGACCGTCTGAGGAAGCCTTCCTGATCGTCCCGGTACGCTGCCATAACCGGCAGATTCACAAGGCGAAGATCCTGAAAGGCGGCATCCGAAAACGTAATCAGTCTGACTACCAGGTGCGCGGCTACCGGCTGTGGGACAAAGTTCTGTGCTCCGGCCAGGAATGCTTTGTAAAGGGAAGACGATCTTCCGGATATTTTGCGCTGGCAAGACTGGACGGAGCCGTTATAACGGAGTCCGTATCATACAAAAAACTGAAACTGCTGGAAACAGCAAAACATTATTTAACAGAGAGGAGGAAAGGCTCTCCTCCCACGACTGAAGTCACGGGTGTCCGAGCCTTAATATCATGAATATCTACACAAAAGATGACTGGGCAAGGGACGGCAGTTTTCACGCGGTTCCGGGTCAGGAAGTCTCTGAGGATATCTACTACGAAATGTATAACGTCATGCCTCCGCTGCGGCTGCCGCGGAATACGGCTGAAAACGCGCTGGAAGCGCTGAAGCTTCCGGTGCATGCCGGCTTTATGATGGGCGAGCCGCACAGCTCGGACAGGCATGGTGTGCAGTATCTCGCGTTCGGCATGAACGATTACGGGAAAGGGAAGCATTACTTCTATCTGGGGCTTGGACGCAAGGATAAGCCTGTTCCGGACGGAACGTATTACTTCTTTGACACCCTGAACGCTCTGCCAAACGACGGGCTGGTAAAGGCTGATAAGTACACAGGCGACCGTAAAGCAAGATCTTTCGCCATAGACTGTGAGGCTACGCTGTTCAAGCGTGTCTACCGGCATGGAGAGATCGTCGAGGAAAGCCTGCTGTACGAGCCGGTGTGCCAGTAAAACAAGCGTATGGAGAGGTGTTCGCAAATGATTTATGGTATGGATCTCCTGAAATGTGACGCCGGACTGCTTACGCTTGCGGGAATGCCGCCCGGAACAGAGGTAACGGAAGACGTATATATGGCCCTGAAAACCATGGTGCGTCCGCTGCCACTCCCGGATGAAACGCGGATAAAATCCCCTCTGGGCATAACGGAAGGCTTCCTGTTCGGAAGGCTTCACTGCTGGCGGGATACTGACCGGATGTTCCTCGCGTTCGGCATGAGCCGGAGGCGCGGAAAGAATTATTATTTCCTGGGGCTCAGCTCCATGGATGGAAGGGACAACAGCCGCGTTGACTTCAAAAGAGCAATGCGTGATCCCAATTATTTCATCCGTATGCGGATGAGAGGCAAGATCTGAGTTAAGGAGGAATTTGCATGAGAAAGATATATAAGAAGGAAGACGCCCTGAAAGAAATCGCCAGGGACATAAGCAAGACTATCGTGATCCGCTCCATAATCAATGGAAACTCGTACGATACGCGAAGGGAGACGACAGCCCCTGAACGGGACATCGTCTACTGCCTTGCGTACGGTGCGCTGCTTGCGCTGAACGACAGCGAGGAAGTCCGTAGGACTCCCGCGGCGGAAAGGGCTATCGTGCATGCCGCCGAATACATGGTCAAGCTTCATATCCCGGAATGCAACGGTTATGATACGCTGTACATCCCGCTGAATGAGGCGTTGGAGACCTGGGAAAAGGAGGCGGAGGAATAATGGACCGGAATGATCGGAGTTATTTCAGACGCCTGACCCCTGAACGGATTGATTCCATGTTCGGCGGGTATGAGGTTCCAGAAAGCATCCGCAAGCGCGTGGCGCTGATCATGCGGAGGTTCACGATCTTCGGATCCTGCGACGCCATGTACATCGCGAACGTCATTGCTTATGAAAATGGCTCCGGGGACGGATGCGGACACTTTGATGACTATGCCATCACGCAGGTGCATAAAATCACCCGCGCTCTGATGAACGCATACGGCTGCAATATCTTCCCGGAAGACAAAGACGCCCTGGAAGATATCATAGCCAACGGCACGCTCTCGAAAGAGAGAATGCTGGAAGGCCTGAAGGGAAGCATCCGGACAAGGAAAAGGGCGATCAAAAGCCTGCGTGAAAAACGGGTAACAGGCGATACTCAGTATTGGCTCGGACCCGAATACCAGAAAGCCACACGGGAAGCTGAAAAAGAAGCTGACCTGTGGCGGATTGAATTCCTGTATGGCGAGATCAACGTCATCCGGGACACGATTAAAGAGGAGGAAGCAGCATGAAAGTTACAACTGTAACAATTTGGGAATGTGAATCAGGAAGGTCTCCTTGGACGGTGGCATTCGATGCCCCTGAGAAAGCGAACGCATTCAAGACAGTCGCGGAGAAAATGATTTCCGAGTCCGGCGGCAGCCAACTCATTGTGACAGTGGACTCAAACGAGCTTAATAATACCGATTATTATCTCAACGAGCTGTCCGAAGAGCTGGGTGTGGATATCCCTCAGACGCCTGCGCCTGAGGATAAGGTTCCTGTCTACGCGAGGTACGCGCTCACGGCCAGGTATACGGCGCCCCTGATGATCCCTAGGGAAAAGCTTCCTGAAAAGGACGCTTCTCAAAAGGATCTGCAGGCGTTCGTTGATTACCTGAACGAAGAGGCGACGTCGAAATACTGGGACGCGGACTTCGGAGACGCCGAGGATGTCGACGGCAAAATCATTTATTATGAGAACAAGGCCGGCGACTTCCTGTGGGAAGACGGGCGCGCGTTCCCCGAGAAAATACAGCAGTTAAAGGAGGAATCATTATGAGTATGCGAGCGTGGACAGAGGATGGATATGGGTTTACGATTGACAGGTTGACAAAGACAGGGGACAATCTCGAACACGCGGTGGAAACCGCGGAAGATTTTAAGCCTGTGCTGAAGTTCATCTGTGACAATCTGGACCTGGTTATGGATGCGGATAGCGAACCGCGGGATGAAATTTACGCCAGCAGGACGCCGTACGAATACTACGAGTTCATGGATCAGTATCCGTCCGAAACCATCGCGGAAATCATTAACCGCATGGAAGGCACAAGCTGTTTTTCAGGATTCCCGCCCGACGAGACGTCTTACGTCTGCCGGGATCTGGGCGTGCGAATCATTAGCGAGGAGCGCGTCGGGGTCGCGAAATGCTTCCCCTGGCAGTTCAACAAGAAAGACAAGGTTCTGTCAGAGGAAGATCTGCGCAGCATTCTCGTGAAATACGCGAAAATGCTCGGAATCACCCAGGAACCCGAGACATTCTCAGCCGAATACTGCGGCTAACACACCACCCCCGGGGCTTGCTTTACGCAGGCTCCGGTTTTTTTCACAAAAATTATTGATATACTTGATAAAAGTATTGACAAATTGATTTAAGCTTGATATTATGATAGCGAAAGATCAGGGAAACCCGGAAGAGAAGATGAGAGGAGATACGGAAATGAGCGAAGCGAGCCCTATGGAGAGAATGCTTACAGCGGTGTTTGGAGAAGGCTTCGACGCGAAAAGCGAAGCGGAGAAGATAAGGAACAAGATGGTGAACAAAATGGAGAATGCGGTTCAGCGGTCCGCGGAGATCCTGGCGGAGAACCACGTGCAAGCGAAGGATATCCCGCTCTCTGTATGCGTTCAGGCAGCCGGAAACGCGCTCGTAAGGAAGCTGGAGTCGTTCGAGATGGACGTAAAGATGCAGGAAGACTTCCCGAAGCTGCGGAAAGACGACCGGCTCACGCTGGAGAACGCGCGGGATCTGCTCCACGCGATAAACGCCTACGAGAGGGTCTGCATGAGCCTTCAGGAACAGGACGCGCTTCCCGGGGAAATCCGGAAGAGGCTGGAGCGGGCCGGGAAGAACGCCCGGGAGATCTGCGCCAGAAACGATGAGAAGTTCTCGCAGCTGGCCATTAAAGCGTACGCAGTGTCTGTCCTTTACCTGGCGGCACAGAAATTCGCCGCCAATGAGGCGCCTGCGCTGCGGGACGCGGAAGAGGTGATCGCGGCCCGGTATGTGAAGCGCCTGATCGAAGACCTGTACAGCGGGTATAACGTGCTGGCGGCTGAAGAGCGGATCCACGATATCGAGCGCTATAATCATTATAAGAAGCTTTCGGATCTCCCGGACGCGCTCAGGCTCGCGACCATGCCGGCGGAAGGCAGGAAGAACCAGGAGCTGTTTGAGAAGGCCGCTGAAGAAATCGACCGGGTGCTCAATCACACGGAAGACTTCGGGTACAGCCTGAACTACATTCGAAGCGGACGCACCCGGTACAGCGTGTTCCGCTGGAAGACAGAAAAGACCGATCCGGAGTCGGAAGATCCCGTGTACAACATGTGGGCGGAGGACATCGGAGAGTATGACACCGCGGAGGAAGCCGCCGAAGCCGCGGGAAAGGACGGGGAAGACCCGGCGGAGATCGAGCCATACGACCCGGAAGAGATGTGGGCCATCGTAGACGCGCAGGGGCATAACCCCACGAAGATGATTTACCCGACCAAGACCAGGGCAGCCATCTTCCTGATCGGCCTGCTCGGAGAAGAGAGACTGCCGAACTGGACCGCCTGGGAGAGACTTCTGGACAGGAAGAACGAGGAGGAACAGGCATGAACGAAGCTGAATTTGTGAACCTGCTGAAACTGGCGATTGGAAGCAGCAGAAGCCAGAACGACTTCGCGAAACAGGCGGGGATCTCGCCGGAGCACCTGAACCGGTTGCTCCGGCAGACCAGCAAGTCCCGTCCCTCCGCCGCGACGCTCCGGAAGATCGCAGACGCCTCCAACGGCAGGGTAACGCTGAACCGCCTGGAAAAGGCGTGCGGGATGGAGCTCTCAAAGCCCCAGGCCGCGGAAGATCTGGAGGCGGTAGGCGAGCATTACAGCGCCATTGAGACGATCCGGGAGTTCAAGCAGGGCGTCAAGGAATTCAGCGGAAAGGCCACGCGGTATGAAAGCATAGAGGACATGCTGGAAACCGTGGAGATGCTCTACGGCAGGGAACACTTCCAGTACAGTATCGGCAAAGCTAAGGATTATGAGGGCAGGGGACGCGCGGGAGCGGAAAAAACCGCGAACGTCACCGTAAGCTTCGCGACGGACGAGTATAAATGCGAGTTCGGGTTTGTGATGTTCTACTGCGTGACCGAGAAAGGCGGGATCATCTTCTCTGACGCGGCCTTTGACCTGCTGACACTGAACGACTTCGAACATCCCATAGGCGGCCGCAAGCTGATGGAGATATCAACCAGGCCAAATGAAGACAGATCCAGGTACCAGACAGTTTACTTCATTGACAAGTATGACGACTGACGGGACAAAAAGAAAGGAAGAAAGGAGGAAGGAATCATGTGTACGAAACACAGTGTCGTTCGGGCTAACGAAAGGACGCCGTATAACGGAAAGGCGGCGGTGCGCTTTATTGAAAACGGTATTGCGCGCGGAAAGACAGCGGAGGAGTTCAAGCAGAAAGAGCGTGAATACCTGAAGAACTGTGCGTACAACAACTGCGTCGCCAAGGCATATAACGGCTTCTGCCTGATCATCTCCAGCGACGGAGATTGCGTTACGCTTTTCAGGCTGCCGGATTGGTTCGGAAAGAAACGCTACTACAACGGAAAGAACCAGATCCGTAACATTAAAAAGTACAGCTCTTACAGCGCGGATCAAATGTGCGCCTGAGAGAAAGGAAAAAAAGTAAAATTGAATACAGAATGATTCACCAGACGCTTTCAGTCTTACAAAGGATTGAACCGCCTGGTGTTTTTTATATATAAAAACACTTTAAAGGAGGAAGCTTTATGAACAAAAAACTGGTAATTCTCTCATGCTATGGGGACGGATGCATTGAAAACAAAGTGTTTTCGTCTCTGGAAGAAGCGCAGAACGACATGCTCAGGATGTACGTTCTTTTCGCCACCGGTATGCCTCTGGAAAAAAGCGCGTTCAATGGCTGCTCTCTTGCTGAATGCGTGGATGCCGATGATCTGAATGACGACGAGAACGGAACCAAATGGCTGAGTGAGAGCGCCGCGTACTACTACTGCGAAAAGTCCATGCACGAGTACGCCTGGAACATCCAGGAGTTCGACCTTGAGGAAATGAGCGGACTGAAGCAAAATACCAGACTGGGCGATCTTATGGCCAAGAAAGTATGCGATAAAACATACCCCGGGATCGAGGTCGTCCTTAACCGTCAGAATGTCAGTCTTCGGATTGCTCTGGTTGAGGTTGACCAGTCGGAGAAAGACCCCGTGCTGAAGGCGCATGTCTACAGCGCGGACGAAAGGATCGACGAACCGATCTTTGACTACTATTCAGCGCCGGCCGGGATAATTTCAAGACAGCCGAGCAGGATTGAGGAGGATGCGTTATGAGCAAAAACAAGCATGTGATCTGGCAGGATGTCGATATCGATGTCGAAGACTGCCGGGACTACCTGGAAGAGAAATATCCGGATGTAACGGATGAATACAACCAGTTTGTCCTCTGCCAGGAGTTGAATCGAGAATACCTGAATGACGAGATTGCGAACTTGAACCAGGATGTTCAGGGCCGGATCGTCATCATTGCGGATCTCGGTTTCTGGAACGGGAGACGTGATGCGTATAAGGTGCTCGACAGCAGCAATCTGTCGGATGTCCTATTTACAAATGATGGCTGCGATTACCACGAATTCTGGGTCGAGGATGGAGAAGTGCGCGGGCGAGGCGTTCACCACGATAATACGAATTATTACGTATTTCGGGCATTGCGTACTGATATTGACGAGGATCTGCTCGATATTGTCGTCAATGACGTTGCCAGCAGCGAACAGCTGTATGTGGCGACCAGGTCGCTTGCGCCGGATGTCTCCGGTGTTTACGGCTGGGAAGATAAGCAGCCGTAGGAAAATAATATTCCGCTGCAAGCGGGAAAAGGAGGAAGAATCCATGGATCATAAGTACCGTATCTATCAGCTGGGCGACAATGTCGCCCGGAGCCTGCGCTTTGCTCCGTACACGGGGCAGCAGGTGAACGTACTGGACTACGAATGCGTCTATGAAGGCGTTGTCGCACGGGATAATGACGAGAGCGAGAACGAGGTGCTTGAGCGCCTGTACGTGCTGTTCAATGTCAACCATCCCGCAGACTTCACGGGCCACAGCATGTCCGTGTCCGATGTTGTCGGACTCCAGACGGGCAACCGGATGAACTACTACTATGTAGACTCTTTCGGTTTTGTCCAGATCAAGGATTTCATGAAGCGTCCCCGGAGAGAGAGAACGATCTGGGTGGAAAACATCAAACAGATCCTTGCGTTCGCGATCTACGGAATCGCCCTGAACAACACCTTCAACAAGGGAGACCATGCGCTGTATGAGATCTTCCGGGAGAAGTTCATCAAAAGCGATACCGCCCCGATTCAGTACAGCCTTAAGGCCGTAAAGGATCCTGTCCTGCGGATGTTCCTGCAGAAGCGCAGCATTAAGTGGGCTGCAGGACTCTTTTTGTCCACTGCAGACATCTCCAGCAAGGAGCTGGATGAAGTAATTCGTCTCGCGGAAAAAGGCGAAACGCCCTCCGGAAGGATTTCCGATACGGGCGTTGCTGTCTGGGAAATGCTGAAGTACGCACACTGCCATGACGGCATGGAGTTTTATAACTGGCGGATCAACGACTGTATTGCGGAAGGAATTCTCAGTGATCTCCGCAAGGCCGGCTGATACGCGAATAAAAACCTCCTCGATCTTGACTGGATCAGGGAGGTTCTTTTTCTTTAGTGTGCGGATTCATGGTTTGTGTGGGCAGTGAGCCCCGGATCAAACGTACCGGACATCCCGGAGGGCTTTATGTCCCGAATGGGCTTAGCGCCAATGGTTACGGATTTGACAGGCGGCTTGAGTTCTTCCCAGGGCTCGTCAGCAACCTGTGCGACAAGGCTCCGGTGGACGGTATGAAGTTCGCAGAAACGGAAACGCGGATTGTTCTTGCTTCTGAAGTGTTCCATGCAGCGAAGGAATCCGGAGGCTTCACCGGTCAGGTCGCACTGCAGGTCATGCCCGACACAAACAACCTTTGTTCTTAAACAGGCGCGACTGAGAGCCCTCCTGAGCTGGTGCTCTGGGAAGTCCTGTGTTTCGTCCAGCAGCATCACAGTCGGGTTTACGCCGCCTATGTTCGACCCTCGCAAATATGTATCGGTAATGGCGGTTATGTACCCGGTGCCGTTCTTGTCTGTTGTCATGCTGGTGTTTTTAATCACCCGGTCCGGCCACTCACCGATAGTGATCAGGCTCTGGTACAACGCCTCAAAATACACGGAAGATTTCTCGCTGATTGTGCCGGGAAGAATGCCCTGCGGATCACCCACGGGATGGCGGATATAGACCAGGTCCTCCGCGCGGCCATACTGGCACATCAGGACGGCCGTTGCGACAGCGATAAGCGTTTTCCCTGTACCTGCAGGCGCGTTACAGAACACGATATCGACATCAGGATCCCAGATCAGATCACGAAAATGTTTCTGGTCATCGTCCAGATCCAGCCCGAAGAAGATATGTCCTTCCAGCGATGCGGGAGCGTCTTCCGGGATGCGTTCCACACCGTAGCTTCTCTTTTTCTGACTCATGAAATCTTTCCTTTCGGATGAAATAAAACCACCTAATAAAATAATACACAAAATAAAGCGATTTCGGATGAAGTTAAAACAAAAGCGGAGGGGAAATCTTTACAAACGGAATTACCGCGTACTGTCAAAATAATCAAAGTAGAATAAATAACAGCCAATCTATCTCAGACGAATTTCAGGTTCTGGATAAGATGGTCTATTTTTTTTGCTCGCGATAAATCGCTTGAGCATTACGAGGAGGATAACTGTGAAAAAAATGATTTGTATGCTGATGGTTTTGCTGTGCTGCTTCTCCATGATGACATGCGCTGAAGCGGTCGGAACAGCCTATGACCAGTTCGATATCATGGCATTACCGAACTGTCATCTCGCAGCGGCAAAATCAAACGACTGGGCATCCGGCAAGCCGGTGATCGTCTTTTTCCCGGGCACCAGTGAATGCACATCGATCCGTTCAACCATAGCGTTCATCAACAAATATGGATTGTACGACGGACTGGATGTGAACCTGCTGACAGCCTGTTTCAGAAAAGGCGGTTTTGACGACAAAGGCTGGAAAAAGATCGCTCAGGACGTAGTGGATTACCTGAAACCCAGGTACGAAGAAAATCCGTTCCCGATCATCGTGGACGGAGTGAGCTTCGGAGGATACCCCGCTTGTTATATAGCGGAGTTATGCCTGAGCAACGGGATCCAGGTAACAGAAATTAACGTAGCGGACGGATGCGTCCCTTACCTTGTCAAAGAAGACTGGCTGAAGAGTCTTGCGGGACAAGGTGTACGGGTGAACCTCTGGGGAAGCGTTGCGTTTTCAGAAATTTCTGAAAAAACAAGAGCCGCGATTGAAAACCTTAAAGAAGTGGAAAACGTATTTGGGCTCACGGTTGAAACCAATCATGTCCAGGTACTGGACAAGGCGATCCATGAGCATGGACTGCACTCTGAATATGACGATCAGAGTTAGTAAAAAGGAGGAATTTATATGAAGTGGA
>CAZUXV010000040.1:0-18405 GCA_964624445.1 uncultured Oscillospiraceae bacterium
GCAATCAGTTCCCGCTGCAGGTCTTCCACCTTGCCCAGGTCTTCCGCCGCCCGCACCAGCGTATCGTTCAGCTCCGCGATCTCGCGGTAGCCGCCGCTGTGCGGCGGGCGTGTATAGCGGGATTCGCTCAGCTGCTTTGCCGCTTCGTTTGTCTCAATGATCGGCTCTGAAATGCTCCGGGCCATCGTAAAGCCCACCAGCACCGTTGCCAGCAGAATCGCGCCTACGGTCAGCCAGAACTGCGTCCTTGACGCGTTCAGCAGCTGCGGCGGTACGTTCAGCCCCCGCGAAGCGCCGTAGACCAGCACGCCCTGCAGCATCCAGAAGGCAGAAATGATAAATCCCGCGAGTACCGCGAGATAAATCAGGATCTTGGCCCGGATCCCGAGGCGCCCGGCAAGAAACGCCTCCCGGTACGCCAGTTTATTCCTTTTCAAAACGGTAGCCTACCCCTCTGAGCGTTGTGATCTTGTCCGCATAGGGCCCGAGCTGTTTGCGCAGCAGTTTGATATGGGTGTCCAGCGTCCGGTCGTCGCCGAAGAAATCGTAGCCCCATACGTCGCTGATGAGTTTTTCCCTCGTCAGCGCGATCCCGCGGTTGCGGATCATATAGAACAGCAGATCATATTCCTTCGGGCTCAGGTCCGCCTCCACGCCGTCCACCGTCACCCGCCGGGCGGTAAAGTCCACGGTGAGTCCGCCGATACTCACAATCTCTTCAGCTTTCTTTTCCGTCTCGCCGCCGCGGCGCAGCACGGCGCCGACGCGCATCATCAGCTCCTTCGGGGAGAAAGGCTTGACCACATAATCGTCGATGCCCAGTTCGAATCCGTGGATCCGGTCATACTCCTCTCCCCGTGCGCTCAGCATAATTACCGGCACCGGGTCGTTTTTCCGGATCTCCCGCACGGCGGAGAAACCGTCCAGTTCCGGCATCATCACGTCCATGATAATCAGGTCGTAACGGGTCTTCCGGCACATCTCAATGGCCTGCATGCCGTTTTCCGCTTCTTCGGTTTCATAGCCTTCAAAGGCGGCGTATTTGGCGATCAGGGTACGGATCCGCGCCTCGTCATCCACAATCAACAGTTTCATAAATACCTCCGTCGGGGTCCGGATGATTCCGGGCCCCGACAGATATTATACATTATTGTCCGCTTACAGTATAGAGCCAGGCGCCGGAAGAAGCAAACATTTCCTCATTTCCGCCGATCGTCTGCTGGCCCGTGGCCATCTGACCGTCTGAATCGAACCAGTACCAGGTTCCGTCCTTATCTTTCAGCCAGCCGGTCTTCATGGCGCCGGAGCTTTCGAAATAATACCATGTACCGTCGATCTGCTTCCAGCCGGTCACCATCGCGCCGCTCGGACTGAACCAGTATGTCACTCCTCCGTCCTGCAGCCAGCCGGTCTTCATCACACCGGAGGCGTCGAACCAGTACCAGACGTTGTCAATCTTCTGCCAGCCGGTCGCCATCGCACCGGAGGGCTCCAGATAATACCATTCGTTGTTCGCCTTCAGCCAGCCGGTTACCATGGCGCCGGAGCCGTTGAAGTAATACTTCCTGCCGCCGCTTTCGCCCCAGCCTGTCACCATCTTTCCGTCTGATGCAAGCAGATACCAGGTCCGGCCTTCCTGCATCCAGCCGGTCTTCATGGCACCGGAGCTGCTCAGATAATACCAGTCGCCGTCGATCAGCTGCCATCCGGTCAACATCGCGCCGGATTCAGCCAGATAATAGGTGCTGCCGCCGTCATTCAGCCAGCCGGTCACCATCTCACCGGTGCTGCGGAAGTAATACCATACGCCGCCCAGCTGGGTCCAGCCACCGTGGTACAGCGCACCGGAAGGCTGCGCATAATACCATGTGCCGTCAAGCAGCATCCATCCGGTAACCATTTTGCCTTCATTGGTGAAATAATACATGACCCCGTCAACCGTATAGGGTCCCATCACGGCGTTTCCGTCTTCGTTGCCGTAATACCAGAAGCCGTCCTTCTGTACCCATCCGGACTGACCCAGCGGGATCTTGATGCTGTAAACCTGCTCTTCTTCCTCACCGCAGCGTTTACAGGTGTACAGGATCGTACCGTCCTCAGCGTAGGTGGCTTTTTTCGTAATGACGCCTTCGTCCCAGTCATGGCCCAGCGCGTCAATATCAACCTTCTTGCTCTGAGCGGTAAAGGCCTCGTTCCGGAAGGCCGCGGTAATCTGCTTCAAGCCTTTTTCAGTACAGGTCGGCGCCTCCAGGATTTCTGAGTAAGCGTTGACCGTTTCTGTCTCCACATGATCATGGTCCCGTTTACAGATCCTTGTGGCCGTCATTTCGGCGTAACCGTCTCCCCACTGATAGAAAGGTTCGTCCCAGTCATGGCCCAGCGCCGGAATGACTTCATCCTTCTCCTCATCACAGACCGTACAGACAAAATGCTTTGTTCCCGTTTCCGTACAGGTCGGCGCCAGCGTCACGGTGCCTTCGTTCCATGTATGTTCCTTACAGATCGAAACGACATTCACCGTCAGTTCCGATCCGATATTGATCCTGATCGTTGTTTTCCCGCCCTTCAGGGCTTCAATCTTTCCGTTTTCCACGTTAACAATGCTTGTGTCGGCCGGCGTCCACGGCGGGTCGATCACCGTAATCTGCGTTCTTCCCCATCCGGGGCTGTTGCCGTCCACGGACGGTACCGCCGCGCTCTCACCTTCTTTAATCTTCAGGATCTCTCCGCAGGAAGCGGTCAGGTTCTTCATGCCGCCTTCGCTGCTGAGTCGGGTAATCGTTGCTTCGACCTTCGCCGGTCCGGATAAGGAAGATGCCCCTTCTCCGGTCGCGGCAGTTCCCAGTGCCTGGCACCAGAAATAGATTCCGTCGGCATAAACACAGCCGATACCGATATGGGTCGAATATGAACTCAGCATATTACGCCGGTGACCCTGTCCGCTGTATGGCATGTTTTCTTCTCTCCAACCATCAAACACAGCGACTGTGGTCCGGTATCCGGCAGCGATGTTCTCCCCGGAGCCGCTCGAAGGATAAATCGTAAAGCAGCTTTTTCCGTTCGGCCTCATATGGGCATAAAACACCGCGCACTCTGCCGCGCGCTGCATGGCGACCTTTTCCAGACCGTAGTCATAGGTCAGCGGTTCAAGCCCTGTCACGATTGTCTTTGTCTCGTCATCCGAATTCCAGTACCAGACGTCTTTTCCGTCCGCGCCGGTCCGGAAGTTGTTGATCGCGGTGATCATATCTCTGGCCATGGAATACTGATAGGACAGTTCCACCTTCACCGTTACGGTATCCGTTACGGTATCTTCGTCCGCCAGTGCGGCGGAAACTGCAAGCATCAGCACAAGTGCCAGCAAAACAGGCAGGATCTTTTTCACGGAAGAATGCCTCCTTTGGTATGTATGTTTTGTCTCATACAAATATGCTACCATAAAATGGTAATCTGTTCAACCTGTTTCCAAAAACAAAAAGAGAGACGCCTGACAGCGTCTCCCTGATCATATCATTCTTCCGTCGGTTCCTGGATGAACGCCTCCACCTTGCTCCGGTCGCCGCCGGCGTCCAGGTATTCCTGAATTGCCTGCTGCAGCTGCTCGGTGAATTCTTCCAGACACAGGTTGTTTTCCCAGATATAGGTTGCCACGGGGATCCCCACATAACGCAGGTGCCAGGGTTCGGTATTGATTTCCGTAATGTCCTGCTTGTCTGCCGGATAGCGGATGATGAATCCGAACTCATAGCAGTGTTCCGCCATCCACTGGCATTCCGGTTCCTTCATCATCTTGTCATTCATGGCTTTATCTTTCCAGTTGGCCGGAACCACGTCGCAGCCCAGGCCCGTCTGGTGGTCGCTGGCGCCGGGTTTGGAAACCCAGCCGTCATCCTTGCCATGGTTCTTCTTCAGGCGGTTGTTATACATCGTCTTCTGGGTGGAATAGGAACGGTACGCGCTTTTCAGATACAGCTCCCTGTATCCGTATTCCGGCGCGTCGTCCCGGATGGCCTGGTTCATTGCGCACAGGGCGTCGGCGCACTCCTGACGCAGCAGCTGGCCGTCTTTGGGCTTGACCGCCCATTTGATGCCGCCGTTGGCGGGTTTGCTCGGCACTTTGACCAGATCCTTGGGGACGTATTTTTTGTCCAGCAGATAATGCTTGTTTGCCAGGATGATATACTCCGGGTTCATATCCTCCGGCGCCACCGGGAAATCCCATACAGCTTCACCGACGGGAATGCCGGCATCCGGATCGAACTCCTCAAATTCCAGTTCTTCCTCATCCAGCTCAGCCAGCGACACCGCCGGCAGCAGCATAAGAACGGAAAGCAAGATACATAGCAGTTTCTTCATCTTTTCTCCGATAATTCTGAATTATGAATTCTGAATTCTGAATTATTCTTCCAGGTTCGTCGGCATGGCTGCGTCGAGCCCTCTTCCGACCATCTCCTGCAGCGTCCTGATCCTGTAATCGATCAGCCAGGTTTCCAGCGGGATGTTTGCCTCATGAATCGCCTTGGCGAACTCTTTCCCGACATAGCGAAAATGCCACGGCTCATACTTGTAGCCTGTGATGCTCTCCCATTCTTCCCCCTCGCCGTACCGAAGGATGAAGCCGAAGCGCCAGCAGTTCTCCGCGCACCACTTTCCGCCCTCTGTGTCCCGGAAGGAAACCTCCAGGTGCTCCTTGTGCTTCTGGCCGATGTCCATGGCCAGGCCGGTCTGGTGTTCGCTGGCGCCGGGCGGCGCCACATATTCCTGTGCCTTGGCGACGTCCTTTTTCACGCTGCGCAGCTTGCGCGCATAGATCCCCGCCTGCTTTTCATAGGAACGGAAGCCGCTGATGGACAGCAGCTGGCATTTGGTCTCTTCCTTGCAGGCCAGAAACATTTCCCGCAGGGCTTCTGCGGCAGCAGGCCGCATACGGCGCACCTGTCCCGGCACGTCGCTCATCTCAAGATCAGCCGGTGTGTAGCCCGCGGAAAGGGTATACTGCCGGTTCACCAGAAACAGCAGTCCGTCCGCGTCGTTCTGCGGCGCCGCTTCATAGATTGTGCCGGAAACAAGCATCGTTCCCGCCGCAAGCAGGGATAACAACTTCGATAAAACTGGCATATAGGTTCCTGAAAAATTCCTCGTTTTTGTTATCTTATGCCCTTTGGTTGAATCCGAAGGGGTATGGGGCGTTTTCACGGCCGCTGCCAGTGGCAGATAAAGGCTGTGGAAACGTTAATCCTTCCACCCGGAAAGCCCCCATATCATTATAGCACTTTATTCAGGAAATCTTTCGTCCGCTGTTCCTTCGGAGCGGAGAAAATTTCCGAAGGAGTCCCCTCCTCCACGATTTTCCCGTCATCAAAGAACAGCACCCGGTCACCGACCTCACGGGCAAACCCCATTTCATGGGTCACGCAGACCATCGTCATGCCGCTGCGGGCCAGTTCCTTCATAACGTCCAGCACCTCGCCGACCATTTCCGGGTCCAGAGCGGACGTCGGCTCGTCAAAGAGCATCACTTCCGGTTCCATGCACAGCGCGCGCACAATCGCGATCCGCTGTTTCTGGCCGCCGGAAAGCTGGCTGGGATAGGCGTTGGCCCGATCCGCCAGGTTCACACGCTCCAGCAGCGCCATCGCCTTCTTTTCCGCTTCTTCCTTGCTCTTTTTCAGCAGCTGCATCGGAGCGATGGTCATGTTCCGCAGCACAGTCATATGCGGGAAGAGATTGAAATGCTGGAACACCATGCCCATCTTCTGGCGGTGGATGTTGATGTTCACCTTCGGATCGGTGATGTCCACGCCCTCAAAGGTGATTGTGCCGCCCGTAGGCAGCTCCAGCAGGTTCAGGCAGCGCAGGAAGGTGCTCTTGCCGCTGCCGGAAGGCCCGATGACCACCAGCACTTCGCCTTTGTGGATATCGGTATCGACGCCGTTCAGGGCCTTGATGTCCCCGCCCTTGAAATGCTTTTCCAGTCCCCTGACGGAAATAATGATGTCATTGTTCTTGATCTCAGTGGTCACTGTTGCGCAGCCTCCTTTCCATTCTTCCGATCAGCTTCGTCAGGATGATCGTCAATCCCAGATACAGCAGACCGGAGATGATATAGGGGGTAAAGGCTGAATAGGTCCTCGACCGGATATAGTCGCCGGCCTTCGTCAGCTCTGTCAGCGCGATATAGGAGAGAATGGACGTTTCCTTGATCAGCGCAATAAATTCGTTGCACAGCGCCGGCAGGGCGGATTTCATAGCCTGGGGCAGGATGATGTTCTTCATCGTCTGGATATAGCTGAACCCCATGCTTCTGCCGGCTTCCATCTGTCCGTGGTCCACGCTCATGATGCCGCCGCGGATGATCTCCGCCACATAAGCCGCGCTGTTCAGACCGCAGGCGATGACACCGATGATTACCTTGTCAATACGGATCGTTCCGAAGATACCGAAGTTAATGATCAGCACCTGCAGCAGCAGCGGCGTTCCGCGGATCACGTCGATATAGAACTTTGCAAAGCCGCTGAAAAAGCGCAGTACCGCCGTCCCTGCTTTCTTGAGCAAGTTGTTTCCGCGGTATCTGTATTCCGCCACTTCCGGCAGGCGGAGCACCGCCAGGATCATCCCCAGCAGCGTACCGAACACGATCGCCCAGAAGCTGACCTTCAGGGTTACCCACAAACCGTCCAGGTACATTTTCCAGCGGTCGCCAGAGATGGCATTCATATACAGTTCTTTATAGATCGTCTGAAAGAAATTCAGCGGTACTTTGTTGTTCACCATCTCCTCGATGGGAAGCCACCACTGTTCAAAGATCGTCATATGGTTTTCTCTCCTGTTTCAGGCATTGTTCCGGACCCCGTAAAAATCAACCAAAGCCGTAGAGAGAATATCCTCTCTACGGCTGTTTCGGGAATCCTGCCGGGATTATTCGGCGTCTGCTCCCGTATCCGTGAAGAATTTGTCTTCAAGCGTCTTGTAAAAACCTTCCGCTTCCAGTTCCTTCAACGCGGCATTGATCTTCTCCAGCAGTTCGGGGTTTTCCTTGTTAACCTCGATGCCATACCAGTCTGCCTGCAGACCCATGTCCACGATTTCCAGCGCGTCGTCTTTCAGCTCGTTCAGGATCGCAATGCCAACGGGCTTGTCAACGATGACGGCGTCCACCTTGTTGCCCTGCAGCTCCATGATGGCGTTCAGGAAGGTCTTGTACTTGGACGTGTTCGCTTCTCCGGTGATTTCTTCAGCGGCGAAATCGCTGGTGGTGCCCATCTGCACACCGATGACCTTGCCCTTCAGGTCGTCAACCGTGGCATACCCGCTGTCTTTCTTGACCACGACGATCAGGCCGGCGTTGATGTAGCCTTCAGAGAAATCAACGCTCAGTTTGCGCTCGTCAGTGATGCTGATGCCGGAAACACCGATGGTGTTGGGGTTGGTGGCAACAGCGGAGATGACGGCGTCAAAGTCCATCGCTTCGAAAGCGATTTCGATGCCGGCTTTCTCAGCCACAGCGTTGATCAGGTCCACGTCATAGCCTTCGTATTCGCCGTTGTCATTCACATACTCGAAAGGCGGATACTCGGGGTTGAACGCTACGGTGACGGTATCGGCCAGCGCGGCAACGGCAGTGCCCAGCATCATCAGGGCGACCAGCAGAGCAATCAGTTTCTTCATTGTTATTTCCTCCTCAAAAGTGTTCATTTCCAATGGATTGGCGTCAGTATAGCACCGGAATATGCACTTGTCAACAATATTTTTGCATTTTTATTCATTATTCGTATATTTTCATGAATATTATGCATAAATACAACGGATATACATCTTTTGTGGCCTGTTTTATGCATTAAAGGCGGATTCCCAGCAGGATCACCGTAGCGGCCGAGCTGGCAATGAATATGCCCAGCGCCACCTTCCGGATGATCTCCCTGCGCTCCGGATTCGACTTCATAACCTCCGGCAGGCACAGCAGCAGGCCGAACATTGCCGGCAGGAAATACCGTCCCTGGAGACCTTCGATCAGCGGATCGTCTTCCGGCGTCCACCATACCAGCAGCGCGCCGGACAGGAGCATCCAGCACAGGATGAAAACGCAGATCATCAGGATCCGGAAACGCCGTGCCCGCTTTTTCGTCATCACTGTTCCGATCCCGCTGTCCGTCACCGCAACGCCCAGGAAGGATACGCCTGTCAGCGCCGTCAGGATCCACGGGGAGAACACG
Source organism: uncultured Oscillospiraceae bacterium (assembly GCA_964624445.1). GTDB lineage: Bacteria > Bacillota > Clostridia > Christensenellales > Aristaeellaceae > Aristaeella. The sequence continues at coordinate 8,214 of CAZUXV010000040.1, forward strand.
TCCAGCCTTCCGAATACACCAAACAGCTGTCGGATCCACCCCGGCGTCCGGGCAATGATCGTCCGGATCTGCGCGCCGATCAGGATCAGCGGATTGGCCGCCACCTGCCCCAGCCGGCTCATCGCGCCGGTGGTCAGGCCTCCCTGCCCTGTCCGGCTCTGCACGGAAAGCAGATACCAGAGGACTGCTGCCGCCAGGAAAACCCCGGCGATGACCAGGTTGTTCCGCCGCCGCTGCTCTTTTCCCTTTGTTTCACCGGTCATCAGGCCGAGCAGCAGCACGGGGCTGTAGAGAATTTTGAACAATAACGCACCCGCGCCGATGCAGGCTGAGCGCAGCATCGAAGGCGCCGTTTTCTCTTCCGTTCCGCAGGTCCGCCGCAGCAGCTCCGCGGTGATCCAGCAGACCCCCGCGATTGTCATCCCGTCGCAGGACGCGGAGGCCGCTTCCTGCAGGGTCAGCGGCAGCACGGCAATCGCCAGCAGGATGCCTTTTCCCGCCGGCGTCCTGCGGATCGCGAAATAGAACAGCAGGCCCGTCACAATCATGCTGCCGATCCGGGCGCCGCGGCAGATCAGGTCGATGCGGTCCGTAAACAGCCGCGTCAGGAACATGGTCATGCTCTGTGGCACGTAGGCCGCCAGCGGGTAAATCCCGGTCGCCTCGTTTTCCGCTCCCTCCGCGGTCTCCGCGGACAGGCGGACGCCCCGTATCCTTTCGTTCAGTTCAACTGCATCTTCCGTACCGTTAACCGGCGTATTCAGGGCTTCCAGCAGATTTGCGGGATAGACGGTCTTCTCCGTCCCGATCTGCCCGGTGCTCAGCAGCCATTCCTGCCCCAGATGCGCCGGTTCGTCCGGCGGCGCGCCAATGGGCATCACGATCATCATGCCGATCACGAGCGGGATATAGACAAGCAGAAAAAGGCGTTCCATGGTCAGCCATGCGCGTTTCGCCGTCATTGCCTTTCCTGCCCCTTTCCTTGCTCAGTCCCTTGCATTCATCCGGATCCGGTAACGAGTCGGATCGAAATCCGGGGTCTCCTGTTTCATCCGGAACACGCCGTATTTGATCGGTACGCCCTGGGCCATATATTTCTCTTCATGCTCGCTGACATAGTTCGGACTGAATCCGTCCGCGTGCAGGTCCCTTCCGACGGTAACCGGTTCAAACCCGCACAGATCGAAATACACCAGGGATTCGTCAAACAGCGTATCGTCGTCCGTCTTGAACCAGATCTCTCCGCCTTCCTTCAGGAAACCGCGGTACTGCATCAGCTGGCGCGGATGGGTCAGGCGGCGCTTTTCATGCCGCAGATGCTCCGTCCAGGGATTGCAGAAGTGGATATAGATCCGTTCCGGCGCGTCCTCGGGACCGAACAGCTTGTCCACAAAGCAGATATCCGCCAGCAGGATCTGTACGTTCCCCGGTTCCTCCCCGCAGGCCGCCACGATGTTCCGTCTCGCCACGCCCAGCACGTCCGCGCTCAGGTCCGCGGCGACGTAGTTAACGCCGGGATTGTCCGCGATCATCTTCGCTGTGCTCACGGCCTTGCCGCAGCCCATCTCCAGATGCAGCGGTTTCCCGGGATCCGCGAACCGCTTCCGCCAGGTTCCCTTCAGGATATCCGGTTCACTGTCCGGACCTTTGATCGAATTAATAAAGAAGGGGCAGGCCTGCAGCTCAGGTCTCGCCCACTTCTTTGTCCTCATGTGCATAGCGGTTTTCTCCGAAATCAAACATCAATGGAGTCTTTTGTCTCGGTGGCGTCTGCAAACAGCGGTCTAACCCTGTTCGCCAGCGCCGTCACCTGGGCGCCGCACCGTCCGACATACTTGGCCGGATCCAGCACTGCCCGCATTTCCTCTTCCGTCAGGCCGAAATCCTTCTCCGCCGCCAGCCGGGCCAGCAGATCGCAGGGTTCGCCCTGCTTCATCTTCTCCGTTGCGGCCATGGAGCACTTCCGGATGATCTCATGCAGCTGCTGGCGGTTGCCACCCCGCTTCACCGCTTCCATCATCAGGTTTTCAGTCGCCAGGAAAGGCATATATTCCCGCAGGGTCTTGTCGATGACCTTCTCGTTCACCCGCAGGCCGCCGGCGATGTTCCGGATCAGGCGCAGGATCGCGTCCGCGCATAGGAAGGCTTCCGGCAGGGAAATCCGGCGGTTGGCGCTGTCGTCCAGCGTCCGCTCCATCCACTGGACGGATGCGGTCAACGGCGCGTTCATCGCATCCGCCATCAGGTACCGGGCCAGGGAGCATACGCGTTCGCAGCGCATCGGGTTCCGCTTGTAAGCCATGGCGGAGGAACCGATCTGGTTTTCTTCAAAGGGTTCGTCAATCTGCCGGTCGTGCTGCAGCAGGCGGATGTCGTTCGCCATCCGGTAGCAGCTTTGGGCCAGGGCGCTCAGCGCGTTCAGGATCCGGGCATCGGTCTTCCGGGGATAGGTCTGTCCGCTCACCGTGAAGCACTCGGCAAAGCCGAACTCGGAAGCGATCTTCCGGTTCATCTCGTCGATCTTCGCCTCATCGCCTTCAAACAGGTCCATAAAGCTCGCTTCGGTACCCGTGGTGCCCCGGCAGCCCAGGAAGCGCAGGTGATCGATCACAAAGTCGATCTCCTCCAGGTCGGATTCCAGGTCCTGCAGCCACAGGGAGGCGCGCTTGCCCACGGTGACCGGCTGTGCCGGCTGATAGTGGGTATAGCCCAGCGTAGGCAGGTCCTTATACTTCTCCGCGAAGTCGCACAGGCTCTTCATTGCGCCCAGCAGTTCCCCGCGCAGGTATTTCAGGCCGTCCCGGTAAATCACCAGGTCGGCGTTATCGGTCACATAGCAGCTCGTGGCGCCCAGGTGAATGATACCCGCCGCGGAGGGGGCCGCCTTGCCGTAGGCATAAACGTGCGCCATCACGTCGTGTCGGACTTCCTTTTCCCGCGCCTTCACGCAGTCATAGTCGATATCCGTGATATGCGCGGCCAGCTCGTCCACCTGCGCCTGCGTCACCGGCAGGCCCAGTTCCATTTCCGCTTTGGCCAGCGCCACCCACAGCCGCCGCCAGGTCTGATACCTGGTGTCAGCCGAGAACAGCTCCAGCATATACTTGCTCGCATACCGTGAACTCAATGGCGTTTCATACTGCTGTGTCATCGCATTAACCTCTCAGAATAATACTTTCTCTTTCCGGTCCGACGGAGATCCACTTGATGGGACAATTGATGGCCCGTTCGATCATCTGTACATAGGCCTTTGCTTCCTCGGGCAGATCTTCCCAGGTCCGGACGCCGCTGATGTCCTTCTTCCAACCCTTGACGGTTTCGATCACGGGCTTGCAGGCGCCCAGCGCCGCCGGGAAGGGGAACTTGTCGGTCTCTTCCCCGTTCAGCACATACTTCGTGCAGACCGGGATCTCGTCCATATAGCTCAGCACGTCCAGCTTCGTCAAAGCAATCTCCGTCGCACCCTGAACCTCCACGCCGTAGCGGGTGGCCACCAGGTCCACCGGGCCGACCCGGCGGGGCCTGCCGGTCTTGGCGCCGTATTCTCCTCCGGCTTCACGCAGCTTCTCGGCTTCCTCGCCGAACATCTCACAGGTGAACGGTCCTTCGCCCACGCAGGTGGAATAGGCTTTCACCACGCCGACGATCCGGTCCAGCTCGGCGCTGGAAAGGCCGGAGCCCACCGGCGCGTAGGCCGCGATCGTATTGGAGGAGGTGGTCATCGGATAGATGCCGTGGTCCAGGTCCCGCAGGGAGCCCAGCTGGGCCTCAAACAGGATCTTTTTGCCGTTTTCTTCGGCGTCCCGCAGCAGCGCGCCCGTATCGCAGATATAGGGCTTAATCGCTTCACAGCTGGTGTTCAGCCAGTTTTCAATCTCATCCCAGGTATAGGGTTCCGCGCCATATACGCCCTTGATGATCAGGTTCTTCCACTCCATCAGGTCCTTCAGCCGGGCTTTCAGCACGTCCGGATAGAACAGCTCGCCCGCCATCACGGTCTTCTTCTGGTATTTGTCGGAATAGAACGGCGCAATACCCTGCTTGGTGGAGCCGTACTTCTTGTCCGCCAGGCGCTGTTCTTCCAGCTCGTCCAGGCGGCGGTGCCACGGCATCAGCAGAGAGGCGCGTTCGCTGATCTTCAGGTTTTCCGGGGTCACAGCAACGCCCTTGTCCGCCACGTCTTTGATCTCGTTCATCAGGCTTTCCGGATCCATGGCCACGCCGTTGCCCAGAATGTTGATCACATTCTTCCTGAAAATGCCGGAGGGCAGCAGGTGCAGAGCAAACTTGCCGTACTGGTTGATCACGGTATGGCCGGCGTTGCCGCCGCCCTGGTAGCGGACCACAATGTCAAACTGCTCCGTCAGCAGGTCGACCATCCGGCCCTTTCCTTCGTCGCCCCAGTTGATTCCAACGATCGCTGTACAAGCCATTTTTTCAATCTCCTCCGGTCGTCATAATCGTGCAAACCCAAACAATTTATTTTACTGCCGAAACCGTTATAAGTCAATCTTTCCGAATGTTTTAAACCTGCATATCGGTCCTTGATATACAGGTTATTGCATGATATAATCATTTTGTTGTACGTACATTTGCGAAAGGCAGGAGGACGCCCATGAAAGACGCGCTGCAGTGCCCTTCCCTTTTCAAAGCTTACGAAAAACATTTCCGCATCGGTGCGGCGGTCAACAGCTTCATGGCCTTTGATCCAGCCTACCGCGCCCTGATCCGCCGCCATTACAATTCCCTGACGGCGGATAACCAGATGAAGCCGGAAAGCGTACTGGACTATGCCGCAACCCTGGCGAAAGGCGATCTGCTCCACGCCGCGGTGGATTTCACCCGGGTGGACGCGCTGATGTGCTTTGCCCGGGACAACGGGATCCCCATGCGGTATCACACGCTGGTCTGGCACAACCAGACGCCCCGCTGGTTCTTTGCGAAGGACTGGAGCACCGCGGAAGACGCCGAACCCGCCTCGAAGGAAACCATGCTCGCCCGGCTGGAAAACTACATTCTGGATGTCATGACCCACGTCAATGAAAAGTTCCCCGGCCTGGTCTACACCTGGGACGTGGTCAACGAAGCTATCGAACCGGAGCTGAAAGCGCCTGGGCTGTACCGGGCCTGGAGTCCCTGGTTCAAAACCTGCGGAGAGGATTTCCTCTTTGCCGCCTTCCGGACCGCCCGCAAAGGACAGGCGCCCGGCCAGACTCTGTGCTATAACGACTATAACGCTTTCGAGCCGGTCAAGCGGGACGCGATCATTGACCTGCTGAAAAAGCTGCAGACGGAAAACCTGGTGGACACTATGGGCATGCAGGGGCACTATGTCATGGACTGGATGAATGTCCCGCTCTGCGAGGAAGCCGCCCGCGCCTATGCCGCCCTGGGCCTGAAAATCCAGGTCACGGAACTGGATATCCACTGCAACAGCGACGATGAAGTCCACAGCCAAAGGCTGGCGCAGCTTTACGGCGATTATTTCGCCATGCTGAAGAAGCTGAAGGAAGAAGGCATCGACATCGAAGCCGTCACCTTCTGGGGCGTAACGGACCAGGACAGCTGGCTCACCGGCTTCCGCAAAGAAACCAGTTATCCCCTCCTCTTCGACCGCGCCAAACAGGCCAAGGACGCCTATGACGCCGTCATGAAAGCCGCGGAGTAAAATCAAAAACCGGAGACGTTCTGTCTCCGGTTTCTTCAATCATCGGGACGGTTCCCGTTGACTCATTCTTTCCATGTCTCCAGCAATGCCCTCATCCACCCGTATACATCCATCTCATAAACGCCTTTCAGCGCTTCCGGAGTCAGCACTTCGGAAGCTTTTCCCTGCCCGGCGCACTGTCCTTTGTCCAGCAGCAGTGCGTGGGACCCGTACTTCCTTGCCAGGCTCAGGTCGTGCATAACCGTGATGACGGCCCGTCCGGGTTCTTTCAGCCATTCCCCGATCATGGAGAACAGCTCCTGCTGGAAAGGCAGGTCCAGATGGTTCGCCGGCTCGTCCAGAATCAGGATTTCCGGATCCTGGCACAGGACCTGGGCAAGGAATACCCGCTGGCTCTCTCCGCCCGAGAGCGTCAGCATGTTCCGTTTCCGCATATCCGCCAGCCCGGTCAGTTTCAGCGCTTCGTCAATCTTTTCCGCGCCGTCCGGGTCACCTTTCCGCAGAAAACCCGTATACCGGGCATATCGGCCGAGGTTCACGACCTCTTCCACCGTAAATCCGTAAACAGCGCTGTGGTTCTGGCTCAGCACGCCGACTTTCCGGGCATATTCCTGCTGCGGAATCTGCCGGATGTCTTTTCCCTCCAGGGTTACGGTTCCTTCATAGGATACGGTCTTTCCCAGCGCCCCGGCCAGGGTGGATTTCCCCGCCCCGTTCGGACCGACAACAGTCCACCATTCTCCTTCATGCACCTGCAGGGACAAATTGTTCAGCACGGTCTTTTCCCCGTACCGGACCGTCAGGTGTTCCGCTTTCAGCATCAGCGAATCCCTCCTTTCCGGCTCCGGTAGAAGATCGCGATGAAAACCACCGCGCCGATCAGGGATGTGACCACGCCGATCGGCAATTCCAGCGGGCTCAGAAGGCTTCGGGCCGCCAGGTCCGCCAGCATCAGGAAGACCGTGCCCGCAAACGCGGACAGCGGCAGCAGCCTCCGGTGATTCGGTCCTGCAGCAAGCCGCACCATGTGCGGAATGATCAGGCCGACGAAAGCAATGCTCCCGCCGATGGACACGCAGATGCCGATCAGTGCGGACGCGCAGATCATCGCCGTCAGTTTCACCTGCCGCACCGGCACACCGACATGCAGGGCGTTCTCCTCGCCCACCGCGAACGCGTTCAGTTCCCGGCTCTGAAGGAACAGCGGCGTACCGAAGAGAATCAGGCCGCCCAACAGCACAGCCGCCTGCTCATAGCTTTTCCCGCTCAGGGAACCCATGGTCCAGTATGTAATGGACCGCAGCTTTTCCCCGGAGAAGGTGATCAGGATGCTCAGCAGTGCCGAAACCAGCATCGTAAAGACAACGCCGATCAGGATGATGTTGTGCGTCGCAAAGCTCCGGTCGATCCCCCAAGCCAGCGCCAAGATCAGCAGAAGCGATCCGAAAGCAAACAGCATCGCCATCGCCGCCGGCCCCGCGGTCTCCAGTCCGGGAATCGTTATCCCCAGCACAATGGACAGGACAGCGCCCAATGCCGCGCCGGAGGATACACCCAGCGTGGAACCGTCTGCCAGCGGATTGCGAAGCAGACCCTGCATCGTCGCGCCGCACAGGCTCAGGGCCGCGCCCATCAGTCCCGCGCACAGCACCCGGGGCAGGCGTGTCCACCAGATGATGGAACGGTAGGTTTCCCGGCTGACTTCGCCGCCGAAAACCGAATTCCATACATCCCGGAGGGAGATATTCACACTGCCGAGACTGACACAGGCCACAAAGGCAATCAGCGCCAGTCCGGTCCAGAGGACGGCCGGGCCGAAGCCCAGGCCGCCCTCCTTCTGCGGATTGTTTTTCAAGTCAGTTGTTCCCTTTCATGATCAGGCGGCAGGCGCCTCTTCCGCTTCCGTGCCGTAAACAAATTCATACAGTGAAACGACCGCGTTGATCAGGCGGGGGCCGGGACGGGTGATTTCATTCTGGTCCGCGTTGAAGATCTGGTCGTTCTGTACCGCTTTCAGCTGATCCCAGCCGGCGCGTCCTTTGACTTCCTCCACCGGTGTCGGGCCTTCGCCCCAGTACATGGCGGTAGTCACAATATAGTCGGGATCCTTTTCGAAGACCTGTTCTTCGGAAACGGCACCCCAGCCATCCACATCCGCAAAAGCGTTGGTCAGTCCGCAGATGGTCGCCAGCTCATCCATGAAAGTACCCTTGCCGGCAGCCCACAGGCCCCATTCCAGCGGGGAGACCTCAAAGTAAACGGTCTTTCCGGAGTCCTGGGCCTTGGATTTGATCTCTTCGAAGGTGTCTTTCATCTCCTGCACGATCCCGGCGGCTTCTTCAGTCTTTCCGGTCACATCACCGATCAGGGTGATCGCGGTGTAGACGCCTTCCAGGTTCTGGGCATCGGAAACAATGACCTTCACGCCGGCCTGTTCCAGCGCTTCTACCTGCTCCTTGGTCTGGGCCATGGTCGCCATGATGACGACGTCGGGCTCCAGTGCAAGGATCTCTTCCAGGTTGGTCTCTGCGCCGGATTTCACCACAGGCTTATCCAGCACTTCCGCCGGATAGTCGCAGTATTCGCCGCGGCCCACCAGCAGGTCCCCTGCGCCCAGGGCGTAGATGATCTCCACGTCGGAAGCGGTCAGCGCAACGATCTTTGTTGCAGGGCCGTCCAGCGTGATTTCCCGGCCGGTCATGTCAGTGACGGTGATTCCGCCCTCCGCCAGGACCGGGACGCAGGCAAGCATCAGTGCCAGCGCCAGGAAAAGGGAAACAAGTTTTTTGGACATTCTCTGTCCCTCCTCTGATAAGATCAGATGAATCAGCGGGAGCGAAGCCTTCCATAAAGAAAGACGTCCCTCCCCGAGGCACGCCAACAAAACCTGCAGCTTAAACTGTCCGCAAGTTTTATAGCATATCCCACCCCCAGGGGAATGATTATTCACGGTGTAAACAAGTCTCCCGGCTTGGCTTCATCCTACCTGGAACTCCTTCTCACAGCTCTTGCCGCAATGGATGAGACGGTTTTTCGTCCCGTGTTCCGTCGTCTGCTTCACGGTTTCTGGGAAAGTCCGGGATTCTCACCCGGTTCCTATGGCGCAGCGGATCGCTCCGCTGCGTCGCGCATTTCTGCGCAGATACACCGGCTATTCATCTGTCGTCTTGCATTATAAGTCCGGGCTTTCTGCCCGTCAACCGTCCTGTCCCTTATCCGTTTCCAAGACCGCCGTCATCATAGATAACGCCGGTATCATCGCTGAGAGTGTAAACCGTCTGGATTCCGTTCCGGTTGTCAAAGGTGACCGTCCATTCCCGGGTATCGGCGTCAAAATCCGCAAAAATGTAGTAGTTGTTCAGTTCGCTTTCCCTGATCCAGGAGTTCTCCCTGAGGAACTGCTCCCTTGCCGTTTTCAGCACATTCGAGGTCTTCATCCGGGCTGTTCCGCTGGCTTCTCCGTCCGGTCTCAGCATCCATCCTGCCGCTCCCCGCAGGCTGATCAGCAGCCAGTTCCCTTCCATCCGGATGATCGGATAGGTTTCTCCCTTGCTGATCAGGCCCACCCGCTTGGCGCTCGTCGCCTGCCAGGCATACACAGGGGTGGACTCTTCAATGGTGATATAGGCAGGGTCAATCAGAATATAGGTCTCCAGCACATATCCGCTGAGTCCCTCCGTCTCGGACAGGTATACCTCGCACCAGCCGTCTCCAAGGGACATCACCGCCATGCGGTCGCCGTAATTGAGCCGTTTCACCGCCTTGGCATTGGCGTTTTTGGTCGGCCGGATGGAAATGTTCTTGCTGAGCACAACAGCGTCATAGCCCAGCTGGCCCGGCCCGACGGGATGGGAGATCTCCGCCGCGGCAGAGGCGCAAAGCATCAGTGACATCACAACAGCACAGATAACCAAAAATCCTTTTCTCATATTTTCCTCCTGATCTTTCATTTACATTCTTCCCTGCACCATCGTCAGGGCAATCCGCTTTTTCTGCTCGTCCACGCTGACAACCCAGACCTTCACGATATCGCCGACCTTTACCACCTCGGAGGGATGCCGGATGAACTTCTCCGCCATGCGGCTGATATGCACCAGTCCGTCCTGGTGAACGCCGATGTCCACAAACGCGCCGAAGTCAATCACGTTACGCACCGTGCCCGTCAGTTCCATGCCGGGTTTCAGGTCCTTCATCTCCAGCACGTCTGTCCGGAGCACCGGTTTGGGCAGTTCGTCACGGGGATCCCGTCCGGGTTTGGCCAGTTCCGCCAGCATATCGTTCAGCGTCGGCAGGCCGACTCCGATCTCCTGCGCCAGCTTCTCATGGCCGTACCGGCTGGCCCGGTGGACCACGTCCGCAGCGCCACCGCGGATCTCCTTCAGGTCGTACCCGAGCTTCTCCAGCAGCAGTTTGGCCGCGTCATAGCTTTCCGGGTGCACGGCGGTCGCGTCCAGCGGGTTTTTGCTGTCCATCACCCGCAGGAAGCCCGCGCACTGCTCGAAGGCCTTCGGTCCCAGCTTCGGC
>CAZUXV010000041.1:0-1109 GCA_964624445.1 uncultured Oscillospiraceae bacterium
ACTTATCCTTTCTTTCTGTTGGAGGCAATATTGCATTCACCGATGATGATGACCACGATGAGGCCGATGATGACAGCGATTTTGCCGTTGTCCGTCGGGCCGGCCGCGCTGGAGGCCAGGCCGAAGTTGTGGGCAAAGGCAGCGCCAAGCAGCAGGCCGACGACGGTCAGGGCACTGTCGGTGTTGCCTTCCCCGGCAAGGACGAGCTGGCGCAGCGGGCAGCCGCCCAGCAGCACGCAGGCAAAGCCGACCAGCAGCATGCCCAGCGCGTTCCACAGGCCGTCCATATGGGCAACCGCCTGGCCTTCAAAGCCGAGGGTGAACCAGGAGCCTTCTGCAGCGGCGGAAAGAACCAGGTTCGTGATCAGTGCGGAGACCAGGATGGCCGCAAAACCGAGCAGGAGCTTGAACTCTTTAAAGAGAATCGCGTCCCGGATGCCGCCGACCATGCACAGGCGGGTGCGCTGAGCCAGAACGCCGACAATGAGGCCGGCCAGCAGGCTGATCCAGACTGCCGCGTGTTTCGCACCGGGGCCGGCGCCCTCTTCCGAGAAGAGCAGGAGGGAGGGAACGGCCAGAAGCAGGATCAGCAGGATCGCGGCAACCGCCGGGAAGGCGGCTCCCTCAGACGCCGGAAGCTTATAGGTTCGTTTCAGCGAGTAGCCCCGCTTCAGGTAAAGAATTCCGCAGCCGATACCGGCGGCAAACCCGACCAGGCCGAGGACCGCGTTGAGGTCACCGCCGGCGATCCGCAGGATCATGCGGAAGGGGCAGCCCAGGAACATCAGGCAGCCGATCATGGCAAAGAAGCCGAGGACCAGCCGTGTGAACGGGGAGCTGCCGCCACGGGGTGAAAACTCTTTTTTTGTAAAGGCGAGCAGGAAGCTGCCCAGGATAATGCCGATAATCTCCGGGCGGAGATACTGGACGGCGCCGGCCCGGTGGAGGCCTAGCGCCCCGGCGGTATCACGGATGAAGCAGGCGATGCAGAAACCCATGTTCTTCGGATTGCCCAGGAGCACCAGCACAGATGCGACCACACCGATCATCAGTCCGGCGACGATAATCCAGAGCTTTTCCTTTGACTTGTTCATTTCTTTTACTCCCGA
>CAZUXV010000041.1:1209-12492 GCA_964624445.1 uncultured Oscillospiraceae bacterium
CATTTATCAGGATTGGAATCTGATTTATTATGTGATATGATAAATGAGGAGGGATCATATCATGCAGAAGATCTATCTGGACCAGGCCGCCACCAGCTTTCCGAAGGCGCCGGGAACAGCGGACGCGGTATACCGGTATATGACGGAGTGCGGCTGCAGCGTCAGCCGCGGCGGCTACGCAGGCGCCTATTCGGCGGAGGAACTCGTCTACGACACCCGGGTCCTGCTTTGCCGTCTTTTCGGCTGCGATGAGACAGACCCGAAAAAGGTCGTCTTCACAAAAAACGTGACGGAAAGCCTGAACGTTTTGCTCAAGGGCCTGCTCCGGCCGGGGGACCATGTGCTGGTTTCCTCGATGGAGCACAACGCGGTGATGCGCCCCCTGGGCCAACTGGCGAAACAGGGAATCCGTGTGACGCGGGTCCCGTGCGCCGAAGACGGATCGATGGATCCGGCGGACCTGGAAACGCGGATCGAAAAGGACACAAGGGCCGTGGTTATGCTCCATGCCAGCAATGTGTGCGGAACAGTGCTGCCCGCCGCGGAGATCGGCGCCATCTGCCGGGCAAGGGGGATCCGGTTCATTCTGGATACAGCCCAGACCGCGGGAACCCTCCTGCTGAATATGGACGGCATGAACATTGACGCGCTGGCCTTTACCGGACACAAGGGTCTGCTGGGCCCGCAGGGAACGGGCGGTTTCCTGATCCGGGAAGAGATGGCATCGGAGCTGGAGCCCCTGATCACGGGCGGAACGGGCAGCATCAGCCATACGGAAGATGTTCCGGATTTTCTGCCGGACCGGTTTGAAGCCGGTACGCTGAACCTGCCGGGGATTGCCGGCCTCAGCGCGTCGCTGGGCTGGCTGCTCGCGCAGCCGGAGGGCAGCCTTCTGACTCATGAACTGAAACTTACAGCGCGCTTTCTCCGCGGCATGGAAGCGCTGGAAGCAGACGGGCTCCTGCGGATCATCGGAAAGCACGGCACAGATGGCAGAACGGGCGTTGTATCGATTGTTCCGCTCCATATGGATCCGGCGGAGCTGGCTTTCCGGCTGGATGAGCGGTACGGGATCGCGACGCGGGTCGGCCTGCACTGTGCGCCGGCAGCCCATCAGACGCTTGGAACCTGGCCGGCGGGAACGGTGCGTTTCTCCTTCGGCGCGTTAAACACGGAAACGGAAACCGATGCAGCAGCCCGGGCAGTGGAGGCCCTGTGCCGCCCGGAAAGGTAAGGACATGGAACTGAAACATCTGCTCTCCTACGCGACGGTGGTCCGGCTCGGCAGTTTCAGCCGCGCCGCGGAAGAACTCTATATCGCCCAGCCGACAATCAGCCTGCATATCCGCCAGCTGGAGGAGGAACTGCAGACCAAACTGCTGATCCGGACGACCAAGAGCATTGAAGTGACGGAAAAAGGCCGGGAAGTGTATGAGTACGCGGCCAGCATCCTGCAGCTCAGGGACCGGATCACGGAACGCTGCACGGACGGCGAACGGCGGATCATCCGCCTCGGGGCGTCCACGATCCCGTCCGCCTACATCCTGCCGGAAGTATTGCCGGCCTATGTGAAACGGCATCCCGCCACTTATTTTACCATCGACCAGGGTGACAGCCGGTCCGTGACGGAGAAGCTGGCGGAGGGTGTGACGGACATCGCCCTGATCGGCATGAAACCGACCTCCGCGGACATTGCCGCCGAACCGTTCTATGAGGACAGGGTTGTGATTATCACGCCTGTCCGGGAACCGTTCCTGACGATGAAGGAAACGGACTCCGCCACCCTGCGGAAACTGTTTGAAGAGCCGGTCATCCTGCGGGAGGAGGGAAGCGGGAGCCTGAAGGCCGCGAACACTTTCCTGGCCAACGCCGGATACTCCGAAAACGACCTGCACGTCGCCGCGCGGACGAACGATCCGGAAGCAATCAAAAACCTGGTGGCCCGGGGATTGGGGATCTCAATGATTTCCTCGAAAGCGGCGGAGGATTACAGCCGTGAGAACCGGGTACTCGTTTTCTCTTTCCCGGAGATCTCCGGGCGGCGTATGCTCTATATCGCGACGAGAAAGCACGCCGCGCTGCCGGAGCGGGCGAAGGATTTTCTCCGGTATCTGAAGCAGTTCTACGCTGAAAGGTGACGGGGAAGTTTTAACACTTTTGGCATACAATCTTCATTGAAATATACGGATTCAGAGCGTATAATTTTACACATCCATAAAGGAAATGTTCGTGTTTTGGGGAGGCGCCCATGGAAGCACTTCGTCGGATGATCCTGGAAAAAGGCAAAGGCATCGGGAATGACATTGTCAAGGTGGATATGTTTCTGAACCACCGGATCGATACGGAGCTGCTGTTTGAGATGGGCAAGGCCTGGGCGGACGAGTTCCGGGCAGACAAGCCGGACATGGTCCTGACTGTTGAAGCCAGCGGCATTGCCATGGCTGTAGGCGCGGCGCACGCGCTGGGGGATATCCCGGTGGTGTTCGCCAAAAAGAGCGCCACTGTGGTGCAGGATGACAACACAGTCCAGGCACCGGTATATTCCTTCACCCATAAAACGCAGAACATGATCCGGATCGAGAAGCAGTACCTGCCGGAAGGCGCAAGGGTCCTGATCATCGACGATTTCATTGCGGACGGCCAGGCGGCCCGCGGGCTGATCAATCTCTGCTGGCAGCAGGGTGCGACGGTCGTGGGCGTCGGCATCGCGGTGGAAAAAGGATTCCAGCCCGGCGGCAAAGCACTGCGGGAATCCGGGATTCATCTTAAGTCTTTGGCAGTAGTTGACGGCATCGTGGACGGAAACATCGTCCTGAAGCCGGACGACGACTGATCCAATAGAAAAACGGTTATTACAAAAAAGAGGAGGACTTAAACACATGAAGAAGATTCTGGCTCTGGTTCTGGCTCTGGCCCTGTGCCTGACCGCTTTCAGCGTTATGGCCGAAGGCACCAAGGTGAAGATTGGCTTCATCTTCCTGCATGACGAAAACTCCACCTACGACCTGAACTTCATCAACGGCGCGAAGGAAGCCTGTGAAAAGCTCGGCGTTGAGTACGTGCTGAAGACCAACATCGGCGAGTCCGAAGACTGCTACAACACGGCTGCCGACCTGGCTGACGACGGATGCAACATCGTTTTCGCCGACAGCTTCGGCCATGAAGACTACATGATCCAGGCTGCCAAGGAATATCCGAACGTACAGTTCTGCCACGCCACCGGCACCAAGGCTCATACTGAAGGCCTGGCCAACTTCCACAATGCTTTTGCCAGCATCTATGAAGGACGGTTCCTGGGCGGCATCGCTGCCGGCCTGAAGCTGAACCAGCTGATCGAAGAAGGCAAGATTACCGCTGATCAGGCTAAGCTGGGCTACATCGGTGCCTACACCTACGCCGAGGTTATCTCCGGCTACACTTCCTTCTTCCTGGGCGCCCGGAGCGTTTGCCCCACCGCCACGATGGAAGTAACCTTCACCGGATCCTGGTATGACCCCACCCTGGAGCAGGAAGGCGCCATCAAACTGATCAACGACAACTGCGTCGTGATCTCCGAGCATGCCGACTCCATGGGCGCTCCCACCGAGTTCCAGAAGAACGGTATCCCGTTCGTTTTCTACAACGGTTCCGCTGCTGAAGCCTGCCCGGACACTTACATCGTGGCCAGCCGCATCAACTGGGAACCCTACTTTGAGTTCATCATCAACGCCGTGGCCAACGGTGAGGAGATTCCCGCTGACTGGACCGGCACGATCGCCACGGGCAGCGTTGTCCTGGCCGAGCTGAATGAAGCTGCCGCTGCTCCCGGAACCAAGGAAGCCATCGAAGAAGCGACCGCCAAGCTGGCCAGCGGCGAGCTGAAAGTGTTTGACACTGCTACCTTCACCAAGGACGGCGCCGCGCTGGAATCCTATCAGGCGGATGTGGATACCGATGCGGCCTATACGCCCGACACCGAAGTAATCGCTGACGGCTATTTCCATGAATCCGAATTCCGCAGCGCGCCTTACTTCGACATCCAGATCGACGGTATCACCCTGCTGGACACCGCGTTCTGATCACCCTACGACCCAAAGGGCCCCGGTCTGCGGCTGGGGCCCTTCCTCTCATTTTTCCGTAAAGGGCAGAGCAGCCGGATGTGCCGCTTTGCCCTTTGCGGAAAAGAGACTGATTATGCAGGAGGAAATGCGTTTGAACACTTCAGCTGCAGTGGAAATGCGAAACATTCACAAACGTTTCGGTTCCGTACTGGCCAACAATGACGTTTCCCTGGACATCAACCGCGGAGAGATCCTGGCGCTGCTGGGAGAAAACGGCAGCGGGAAGACGACCCTGATGAATATGCTCGCGGGGATCTATTTTCCGGATTCTGGCACGATCCGCGTGAACGGTGAACCGGTGGTGATTGCTTCCCCGAAGGAAGCCTTTGAGCTGGGGATCGGAATGATTCACCAGCATTTTAAGCTGGTGGACGTGTTGAGCGCGGCGGAGAACATCGTGCTGGGCCTGGAAGGGAAACTGGACCTGAAGAGCGCTACGAAGAAGATCCGGGAGATCTGCGACGCTTACGGTTTTGACGTGAATCCGAGCCAGAAGATTTATGATATGTCCGTTTCCCAGAAGCAGACGGTGGAGATTGTCAAAGTGCTGTACCGCGGGGCGGATATCCTGATCCTGGACGAGCCCACCGCCGTGCTGACGCCGCAGGAAACAGACAAGCTGTTCGCCGTTCTGCGGAATATGCGGGACGACGGGAAAGCCATCGTGATCATCACGCACAAGCTGAATGAAGTGCAGGCCCTGTCTGACAAGGTGGCGGTACTCCGTGGAGGCAGGTATATCGGCACGCTGATCACGAAGGATACGAACGCCCAGGAAATGACCGATATGATGGTCGGACGTGCGGTGTCGCTGAATATTGACCGGCCTGATCCTGTGGATCCGCAGCTGCGGCTGGAGATCCGCGACCTGACGGTACGGAATGAGGAAGGCCTGCTGAAACTGGATCACGTTTCCTTTGACGCAAACAGTGGGGAGATCCTCGGAATCGCCGGCATCTCCGGAGCGGGACAGAAAGAACTTCTGGAAGCAATTTACGGTCTGCAAGGTACGGAAGAGGGAACGGTGATTTTCCATGATCCGGAAACGAACAAGGCGATCGACCTGAAATACAAAACGCCGATGCAGATCCGGCAGCTGGGCGTGTCCCTGAGCTTTGTACCGGAAGACCGGCTGGGTATGGGCCTGGTCGGCAGTATGGACATTACGGACAACATGATGCTGCGCAGCTACCGAAGCGGCCCACACGGTTTCTTGAACCGGAAAGACCCGAAGACTATGGCCAGGTGGATCATCCGGGAGCTGGAAGTAGCCACGCCCGGGGCAAGCATTCCTGTACGCCGGCTGTCCGGCGGAAATGTACAGAAGGTTCTGGTCGGCCGGGAAATCGCCCAGACGCCCAAAGTGCTGATGATGGCATATCCGGTACGCGGACTGGATATCAACTCTTCCTACACAATCTATCAGTTGATGAACCTGCAGAAAGAAAAAGGAGTTGCTGTGATCTTTGTGGGCGAGGACCTGGACGTGCTGATGGAACTGTGCGACCGGATTCTGGTTCTGTGCGGCGGAAAGGTCAGCGGTATCGTGGACGGCCGGAAAGCGGACAAGCAGCAGATCGGCCTGATGATGACCAGGGTGGGAGGTGAGCAGGATGGCGAATAAGACCAGGGAACCGCTGGTGCATATCTCCAGGCGCAGCACACTGCCCTGGTACCAGAGCTGGGGAATCCGCGCATGCGCGCTGATCCTGTCGCTGGGAGTCTGCGCGCTGGTCACGATGTTTACGACGGGTGAGAATCCCCTGAGCGTGTTCGGCGCGATCTATGACGCTTCCTTTTCCTCGCAGCGGCGCACCTGGGTGCTTTTCCAGAATATTGCCATGCTGCTGAGCGTATCCCTGGCCGTGGTGCCGGCGTTCAAAATGCGTTTCTGGAACCTGGGCGGCGAAGGGCAGATGCTGGCGGGCGCGCTGGCGACAACTGCCTGCATGATCTGCCTGCGGGAAGCGCTTCCGAACGGGGTACTGATCCCGGTCATGATCGTCTGCAGTATTGCGGCCGGCGCACTGTGGGGTTTTGTTCCTGCGTTCTTCAAGGCAAAGTGGGGAACCAATGAAACCCTGTTCACGCTCATGATGAACTATATCGCCATCCAGCTGGTGTCCTTCTTCATCATTGTCTGGGAGATGCCCAAAGGCGCCGGTCAGATCGGCATCATCAACCAGAGTACGGAGATCGGCTGGCTGCCGCCTGTCGCGGGGCAGAAGTACCTGCTGAACATTATCGTTGTCGCGGTCCTGACGGTATTCATGTTCATCTATATGAAATATTCCAAACACGGATATGAAATCTCCGTGGTCGGCGAAAGCGTGCGGACAGCCCGCTACGTCGGCATTAAGGTGGAAAAGGTCATTATCCGGACCATGGTGCTGTCCGGCGCGCTGTGCGGGCTGACAGGCCTGCTGCTGGTCAGCGGGACCGATCATACCCTGACCACCACAATCACCGGCGGACGCGGTTTTACCGCGGTCATGGTCGCCTGGCTGGCCAAGTTCAATCCGATCTGGATGATCCTGACGTCCTTCCTGCTGGTATTCCTGGACAAGGGCGCCGGGGACATCTCCACCAAATTCGGACTGAACAAATCTTTTTCGGATATCCTGACAGGCATTATCCTGTTCTTTATCATCGGCAGCGAGTTCTTTATCAATTACCGGATCAGCTTCCGCCATTCCGCAAAGAAGGAGGAAACAGAGCATGTTTGATTTCCTCACATTTATCCCCCGGGCGATCATGCAGGGAATCCCGCTGCTGTACGGCAGCACCGGTGAAACGCTGACGGAAAAATCGGGCAACCTGAACCTGGGTATTCCCGGTATCATGTATGTCGGCGCAATCAGCGGCGTGATCGGGGCATTCTTTTATGAATCTTCTGTCAGTCCGGAAACATTCAACGGGTTATTGGCTGTACTGATCACACTGCTCGCGACGTTGCTGGGCTCCCTGCTGATGGGCCTTTTGTACTGTTTCCTGACGGTAACGCTGCGCGCCAACCAGAACGTGACCGGCCTCGCGATGACCACCTTCGGCGTGGGCTTCGGCAATTTCTTCGGCGGCAGCCTGATCAAGCTGAGCGGAAATTCCATGCCGTACCTGGCCCTGACCAATACGAGCCTGGCCTTTCAGACCAAACTGCCCGGCGCGGATACGACCGGGTGGTTCGGCCAACTGTTCCTCTCCTACGGATTCCTGGCCTATCTGGCAGTGATTCTTTCCCTGATTGCCGCGTATGTGCTGAAACGGACCCGGATCGGACTGCACCTGCGTGCAGTGGGTGAGAATCCGGCTACGGCGGACGCAGCCGGCATCAGCGTAAACCGGTATAAGTACGCGGCAACCTGCATCGGCAGCATGATCGCCGGACTCGGCGGCCTGTACTATGTCATGGACTATGCCGGCGGCATCTGGAGCAACAATGCGTTCGGTGACCGCGGCTGGCTGGCGATCGCCCTGGTTATCTTCACGATCTGGCGGCCGAACCTGGGGATTATTTCCTCCTTCCTGTTCGGCGGACTGTATATCCTGCATATGTATATCCCGACGGGTACGAACCTGGCGATCAAGGAACTGTACAAGATGGCTCCCTATGTGGTAACGATCATCGTGCTGGTGATTTCCAGCATCCGCAACAAGCGGGAGAACCAGCCGCCGGCAAGCCTGGGGCTTAGCTACTTCCGCGAGGAAAGGTAAATCGTATGAAGATTCGGATGACAGCGGACAGCACCTGCGATCTGACGCCGGAACTGATCCGGAAGTATGAGATCGGCGTTGTGCCGCTGAGCGTAGTCATCGACGGGGAAGTGTTCCACGACGGTGTGGACGTGACGCCCCGGGATATTTTCCGCGCAGCGGATGCGGGAAAGTCTGTCCGGACGGCGGCGGTGAACACGTTCGAATATAAAGAGTTCTTCAAAAAACAGCTGAAGAAATGCGACCAGCTGGTACATGTATGCCTGGGCAGCGGGTTTTCCTCCTGCTACAGCGACGCGATGGAAGCCAGCCGGGAGGTGGGCAACGTGTTTGTGGTGGACAGCCGCAACCTGTCCACCGGCAGCGGTCTGCTGGTGCTGGAAGGACTCAGCATGATCCGGGAAGGTGTGGAGGACGGCAAAGCCATCGCCGAAGCGCTGCAGGCGAAGACGGGACTGGTGAACGCAAGCTTCGTGCTGCGGACAGTGGACTATCTGCGCCGGGGCGGCCGCTGCACCGGCCTGGAAGCGCTGGGCGCGAAGATGCTGCACATCCGGCCGTCCATTGTCGTGCAGGACGGCAAGATGCGCCCCGGGGAGAAGTACCGGGGACGGTTTGAACATTATCTGAAGCATTATATTGAGGATCTGCTGGAAAACGACAGCAATATCGATTTCCAGCGCGTGTTCGTGGTCCATTCACCCAGCGAGGACGGACTGGCGCGCTTTGCCATCGATACGGTGAAGAGCTACGGCCTGTTCCGGGAAGTGCTGGAGGCCATGGCGGGATGCACGATCTGCACACACTGCGGACCGGACACGCTGGGGCTGATGTTCATGAATAAAGAGTAAGGAAAAAACAGATCAATGAAAAAAAATCCGAAAGCGATCGCGGGGATCATCGGCATCGTGGTGCTGCTGGCAGGATGTATCGTGCTGGCTACGTACATGATCCCGACGATCAAAGAGGTGCAGCGGGAAATGAGCCTGACGCCCACGCCGCTGCCTCCGGTTCCGGATACAGTCCGCGAGAAGGCGGCAACGGATATGGTCACGCCGGAGCCCGCCCTGCATAACGGATCCCAGGGAGAAAAGGTCTGGAAACTGCAGGAGAGACTGCAGGTCCTGGGCTATTACACGGACGCGGTGGACGGGCAGTTCGGCCAGGGCACCCGGGACGCAGTCATCGCCTTCCAGAAGAAAAACGGGCTGGAGGCGGACGGATATGCCGGAGAAGAAACGCAGAAAGTGCTGTACAGCGAAGACGCCGTGCCGAATTCACAATGACAAAGGAGCCTGCTTCAGATTTCATTTTGAAGCTGGTTTTTTGTTGTTGCGTTAGAGTCCACTTTAAGGAATAAACTGGAGAAAAGAACGGAAAATGGATCAAAAGAAAGGAATTGGAACAGGATGCAGATCAGTCTTGGCGTATTTTCAGTATCCTTTGAAGACGGCGGCCTCCGGGTGATCCGGGACGGAAAGACGCTGTATTTCAACGCGAGGCCGGTTTATGTATCGGTCAAAACCTATGCCGCGATCAACGAATTCCGGGATATGGCGTATGACAAGGTCTGCGAACGGGACGGGACCGTGACGGGCGAGGCATTGTTTGTGACGAAGAACGGCTCGGAGATCTTTGTCCGGGATACCTATGAAACACCTGACGGCAGGACGCTGAAGATTGCCCGGAAGGCAGAAGTGCGGAAAGCGGACAGGGACGATCTCGGATTCCAGACCAAGATTTCCTTTTACCAGGCGCTGTCGGACGAACTGCGGGATTATGAATATTTCAGCCCGGGACAGTGGTACCTGGACAACCGGTACGCTGCGGATTTCGCCCTAGGGAAAAACATGGACCTGCAGTATTACTGGCGGAAAGAAACCTATTCCGGCCTGCCGATGTTTGCCATGCGGCATAAAGCCGGCGGTGAGACGGTGGCCTTATCCCGCTGGGCGGCGGACGCTACGCTGCCTTCCCTCGACCGGACCGCGACGGAAAACTACGCCTATGTGGATCCGCGTATGACCGTCGGTTCTTTCGGCGTCAGCAAAGCCCGGCCCGAGGCACTGACCTATACCTATTACGGCCATATGATGGCGACGCCGCTTCCGGACACGGTCTGCGACGGCGTGTCCATCGATTATATCTATCCCGCGGTCAACGGACAGCAGCCTTACCGGAACTGGGGCCCGGTCAGTACCCAACTGCCGATCAGCAATATCACCTGGGTTCATCCGATGCGGGAGGGTTTCGTCCAGCAGTACGCCGTGGCGGCGTCTTTCGGACGGTACGACGATTTCAGCGCGATGCTGCGGGCAACCTGGCGGGAGACTTATTCCCGGCTGAAGGACCGCCTCTTTGACGTGGACAACGCGGCGCTGTTTGACCATATGATGCGTTTCCTGAGGGACGTGACACGGCAGTTCGGTGAGGCCTGGGGCACACCCTTTGTGGCCCAGCTGCCGGACTTTGACCCGAATTCATTTTCGGCGGAGATCGGTTTTGTGGGCCAGCAGGCAGGGATCGGTTATCAGCTGCTCCGCTGGGGCAGGCTCAACGAAGACGCCGAGGCGGTGAGAAAGGGACTGGGCATCCTGGAATACTGGACCGGCCATACCATGACCGACGCCGGTTTTCCGAGGCTGTGGGTGCACCTTTCCGCCCATCAGGACGAGCCGCAGCCTCTGTGGGTGCGGCAGATCGGCGACGGCATGGAGGCGGTTCTGGACGCGTATGTCTTTGAGAAAAAGCGGGGAATCTGCCATGAAAGCTGGCTGGCATACTGCGTGCGGACGGCCGACTGGCTGACGGGAAAGCAGAACGGGGACGGCAGTTTTTACCGCTCCTATCAGGATGACGGATCCTGCTGCATGGACTCCAAAGCCAGCACGCCGTGCGTGGTCCGGTTCCTGATTCAGCTTTATCTTGTCACAAAAGACGACGCATATCTTCACGCGGCGATCCGGGCCGGGGAATGGGCCCTGGAACACCAGTACAGGGGTTTTGAATACCGGGGAGGTCCCTGCGATACCTCCGATATCATGGACAAGGAATCCGGGATCTATGCCATGTTCGCGTTCATGGCGCTCTATGATGCCACAGGGGAGGCAAAATGGCTGGAAGCCGCCTGCGGCGCGGCGGACTACACCGAAACTTTCACGTTTGTATGGAATTTTCCCGTTCATGTTTCTTATCCGGCGCATCCTTTCAACCGGAACGGCATCAGCGGGCAGAGCAATGTTTCCGTGGGAACGGCGGGCGGCGATATCTATATGGCGGCGTGCAGCTACACTTATTACCGGCTGTATCTGCTTACGGGAGATCTGCATTACCGCGATTTTGCCGAATTCCTGAACCGGAACTGCAAGCAGGCCAACGATCCCGACGGCAGCTTCGGATACCGCTATCCGGGGCTGGTGAATGAAGGCGCCCATTTCGGAGAGCAGGAATACCGCAGCCGCTATCACTGGCT
>CAZUXV010000041.1:12592-17791 GCA_964624445.1 uncultured Oscillospiraceae bacterium
TATACCCGGGAATTTCTGATCCCCGCGGATTGGGAGGACGGCTGTACCGGACTGCTGTTTGACGGAGCGATGATGAACGCTGCCGTGGAGATCAACGGATCCAAAGTATGCGTGCAGCATTACGGATACGCGCCGTTCTACGCGGATCTGACGGACCGGATTGCCTACGGAAAACAGAACCGGATTACGGTCAACGTCAATACCAGCATGCAGCCTAATTCCCGGTGGTATACGGGCTCCGGGCTGTACCGAAGCGTTTTTCTCCTGCACGGGCCGAAGGTGCATATCGCACCGGACGGCATTTTTGCCTATACCCGGGAAGTGGCGGACGGGTATGCCTTCCTGGAAACCGAAACGGAGATCTGCAATGAAAAGGCGGAAAACCGGCTGGCGGAGGCAGAGGTGGTATTGATCCGTGAGGATTCCGGTGAGATCGCCGCCACCGCGAAACGGGTCGTCCATGTGGGCGCCCGGGGCCGGGAAACGGCAAGGATTACGCTGACCGTTCCGGATCCGATTCTCTGGGACGCGGAGCATCCGAACCTGTACCGGGTCAAAGTCAGGGTAACGGACACCGGCAGATTCAGGACGCATTTTGAGGAAGAAAATGCAAAGACGACAGACGAGGCGGAAGTGCTGACCGGGATCCGGACGATCACGGCCGACCCGGTGAGAGGCCTGCAGATCAACGGAAAGACCGTGAAGCTGAAAGGTGGCTGCGTGCATCATGACAACGGGCTGCTCGGAGCGGTTTCCCTGTATGAGACAGAGGCGCGAAAGATCCGGAAGCTGAAAGAAACCGGTTTCAACGCGATCCGGACTGCGCACAATCCGCCTTCCGCGGCGCTGATCGAAGCCTGCGACCGCCTGGGCATGTATGTTTTTGACGAGGCCTTTGACGCCTGGAGAATGGCGAAGCGCGGAGGGGATTACAGCCAGTTCTTTGAAAACTGCTGGCAGAAAGACCTGAGCGCTTTTGTGCGGAGGGACCGCTCCCATCCCTGCGTGATCCTGTGGTCAACCGGCAATGAGATCCCGGAACGGGGCGGGCTGAGCGAGGGATATACCCTGGCAACGAGGCTGGCGGAACACATCCGGAGCCTGGACGGGACCAGGCCGGTCAGCAACGGGATCTGTTCCTTCTGGTGCGGCCTGGATGACTTCATGGCGGAGGGAATGAACCAGGCACAGAATGCCGGAAACGAAAAAGAGGATCTGTGGGAACGGGGAACGGAACCTTTTACCAACGGGCTGGACATCGTCGGCTATAACTATCTGGAAGATCTTTATGAAAAGGACCATGCACTGTTTCCGGAACGGGTCATCCTTGGATCGGAGAACTTCCCGAAGGAAATCGGCTTCCGTTGGCCGCTGGTGGAAAAGCTTCCCTATGTGATCGGCGAGTTTACGTGGACGGCCTGGGATTATCTGGGCGAAGCCGGGATCGGCAAGGCAGCCAGTTTTGAAAAGAACGACCCGATGATCGAAAAAGGCCCGTGGGCGCTGATGCCTCCCAATGGGTCGCCGTATCCCTGGAGAACGGCCAATGACGCGGACTATGACATCACGGGCTGCAGGAGGCCCCAGGGCGCGTATCGAAGCGTGGTCTGGGGAAACCGGGAAACATTCCTGTACGCCTGTCCGCCGGAGAACTTCGGCAAAACCGAACTGATCAGCCCCTGGGGATTCACGGACGTCCGGTCCTGCTGGAATTATCCGGGACAGGAAGGGAAACCGGTCGAGCTGCTTGTGTTTTCAAACGCCCGGGAGGTTGAGCTGCTTGTAAACGGACGGTCTGTCGGCAGGAAGCCTGTGGGCCGGGAACGGCCCCTGCCGGACAGCGTACGCTTTGAGACGGTCTATGAGCCGGGAAGGGTCGAAGCCGTCAGCTACACGGACGGCCGGGAAGTGAGCCGCGCTGTTCTGGCAACGACAGGAGCGCCGGCAAAGATCCGGATCATTCCGGAAAAAACAGCAATGAAAGCGGACGGACATGACCTGGTCTATGCAGGGATCGAAATTACGGATCAGGACGGGAATGTTGTTCCGGATGCAGAGATCCGGCTTACAGCCGGTCTGACGGGCCCGGCCTGCCTGGCCGGTTTCGGCACCGGCAATCCGGTGACGGATGAAGATTATACGGATGACGGGACACTGAGTTTCCGCGGGAGAGCGGAAGCGATCATCCGCGCGGGCCGGGAGACCGGGCAGGTTATCCTGACTGTTTCCGGTGAAGGCCTGCCGACAGAAAAAACAGCATTGTCTGTTGTCTGAAAAACAGCACCCGTCCCGAAACGATAACCGGAATGGGTGCTGTACAGAGATCGGGTAATCAACAGCGACAAACAAAACAATTAGCGCGTAATTGAGACCAGTTCAATGTCGGAGCGCCTTAAATATCCATAAGTTCCGCGCCAGTATACATAGACCAATTCTTCATCTATCCACAGAACGGCAAGTACGCTGCCTGACTGCAAGGGCAGATATTTTTCGATCGGGGTCCCGTTGCGGCTGGTGAGAATCGCACGATCCTTTACTGTAACAGCAAGGCTTGGCTTGTCTGCTCCGTCGCAGAACCAGTTCAGGCTACAGGTGTTGACCTGAACGGTTTCATTATTTATGACTACCGTACTTTGCTCGGTGTCGAATGAATCCGGTACAACATTCACGATGCCGCTGTTTGTTTCCATCGTCAGCCAGGGGCGGCGAATCAACCGCATTCCACGGGCAGCGCAGTCTTTCAGATCCAGCCAGTATTCGGCACCGCCGAATTGGGAGGTTTCAAAAAACCAGCGAATCCCCGGTATTTCTTTTGCTGATAGGATAGTCTGCCATGATCCATCGTCGTTCCGAATATAAACTGGTGTAGATTTCAGCTTGCTGAAGGTAATGCCTGGTGCAGAATCCACGACGTGAACTTTCCGGCTCTTTGGGTCGAAACCATCAGCCAATACAACATGGCGGCTTACGATTCCAAAGCAGAACAGATCTCCGCGATTCAGGAAAGAAGCGATTTCATTCTCGTTTCTGACCGGATTGTGAAGCGTATCAAAACCAAAGCTGAGGCCGGTTTGTGTGATAAGGGCTTCTGTTCCCGTTCCAATCCCTTCAATATAACATTTATGATAATCATGGGCCAGACGGTCCGGCAGCGTCGCATCGCTGTTGAAACCCAGACGCTGCAGGGCGTGGCTGACAGCAAAAACTGCACAACCGGAACTTTCCAGTGTACGATTGTAGTCTTTTGAATAGGTTTTGCTGTGCCACCACCCGTCTTTCTGGCTGTAAACAACGTCCGGACCGCATTGATCGGGAGCGATTCCGAAAACGGGTATGGAGACGGAAACGTTTTCCGTGCGTTTTCCGGAAAGAAGGACTGTAACTTCCAACGTATAGATACCTTCCTTTCGGGGACGAAAAGAAGAAACCATTGTTTTCTCGGCTTTTTTGCTGAAGAACAGTTTTTCATCGTCCCTGCTGAGATGGTATCGAACTCCCTGGACGCAATCGCTGTCCGTCACGACGGTAACATCGACATAGTCGCCCACCTGGGGAGCGGCGGGGGTGAAGAAAACAGACGTTTCAGCGTGCACAGTAGTCATGTGAAACAGCAGAAAGAGTAGAATACCAAAGAAAGCGACGAGGTTGAATCTGTTCTGCAAACAATGCATGATCATATCCTCCCTTGGAATGAACTGCGCCACAGTGTTAAATTACTCCTTGAATGATTGTCCCAGGAGGACCCAGAACATGGGAGCGACGAGACAGACGGAGAAAGAGAAGAAAGCCTGGACCGCGTAGCACAGGACCGCGGCGGAACAGGGCGCCAGGAGCGGGAACCAGCCTTCCCGTTTACGGAAGATCGCAAAAAGCAGCAGCGCGACGAACAGGAGCAGGGCAGGAAGGCCGTGGTCTGTCAGTTGCTGGATATATTCGTTGTGCGGATTATCAAAGTAATCCGGCAGGGCTTTTCCGTCCTGCTCCTTCGGAATGACCAGACTGTGATCTTTAATATACTGGTTGAAGCGGGCAACGAAAGTAGCGGAGCCGCCGCCCAGCAGCAGGTTTTCTTTGGCCAGGCCCAGGCTGAAGGTCCAGACCGCCACGCGGTCGCTGCCGAAGGACAGGCGGGTGCGGCCGTGGAGAATCTCATGCAGCTCCCAGATTCCGCCGCCGTAGCCGGGCCAGAACCAGACAACCAGCAGGACGGCGATGATCAGAAGCAGCAGGAGCGGAAGCCGCCATTTTTTCGGGATCAGGCGAAGAACGGTGAAAAGGAACAGCACGGCAAGGGAGATGGCGCCGAACTGAACATCCATGGTGATGATGAGGTAGAGGGTCAGGAGGAGCGCTATGGAAAGGGAGACGCAATAAAGCACTTTCGGGATGAAAACTATCCACTTTGTCCGGGATGACGAAGCGGAGGAGCCGGCTTCAGATTTACGGGCTTTATGACTGCGAATATAACCGATGATCTCATGGAGGAAGAGACCGGCGAGGAGCAGCAAATAGCCGGTGCCCATATCGACGTTGCCGATGGTTCCCTGAAATTCCTTGTTCTGGGCGTAGCTCCGGCCGGAGGGATACAGGCCGAGGGGATTGCCGCCGCTCCGCTGGAGCATGACAATTACGAAAAAAACGGTGACGCCGGCAGCCGCGGAGATCAGGACCGGCTTCAGGTTTGCCCGGGAGAAGAAGAAACAGGCAAAAAGCGCGAAGTAGCACAGCTGGGACGCCAGACCTTCATACCGCGCGCCGCTGCCAAGCCAGAAGGTTTCCGCACCGTGCTCGCTGAACAGGCAGGAAAGAACGGTCCAGCAGAGCAGAGCCCCGGCGATGATGAGCGGGATGAAGGAACGGAAAGAGCCGACCCTGCCATTCCTGACGCGTTTGCGAAAGATAAACCTGACGATCAGATCAATGCAGAAACACAGCAGGGTAACGCCGGTGAGAATCAGCATGATGACCCATTTGTCGTAGGTGATGTGGGCGTAGGTTCCGCCCTGCAGGAGCGGAAAGAGGCCGAGCCACAGACAAGCCGCAACAGTCATCCCGATCCGGTATTTTGGTTGTACAGACTGCATCTGGACGCCTCCTTTCCGTTGTTTTTCATACGCCGATATGGTAAAATCAAGTTAAATCAAGTATACATCATCCGATCCTTTCCGCACAAGTGCGCGGAGGGACAGTCGAAAGGAA
>CAZUXV010000042.1:0-17687 GCA_964624445.1 uncultured Oscillospiraceae bacterium
GTTCCATGATCATAACTGTCTTGCCGACGCCCGCGCCGCCGAACATGCCGATCTTACCGCCCTTGGCATAGGGACAGATCAGGTCGATGACCTTGATGCCGGTCTCCAGAATCTCCGTGGAGGTGGACAGTTCCTCGAAAGAAGGCGCCGGACGATGGATGTCCCAGCGTTCCTTTGCTTCAACCGCCGGACCGTCGTCCACAACGTCGCCCAGCACGTTGAAAATCCTGCCCAGGGTCTCCCGGCCCACCGGAACGGAAATGCCCTTGCCGGTATCGGTCACGGTCACGCCCCGCTGCAGGCCGTCCGTAGAGCCCATGGCGATGCAGCGCACCGTATTGTCGCCGATGTGCTGGGCCACTTCCACCGTCAGCGTATGATCACCGATCGGCAGCGTCAGCGCGTTATAGATCGCCGGCAGCTGTCCTTCCCCGAAGTGGACGTCCACCACGGGTCCCATGACCTGGGATACGACACCCGTATTCACCTTATCCAATGCCGTTATCTCCTTTAAATAATTTTCATTGTTCATTCTTCATTGCGATCGTCGTTTCCGCTCTGTCTTCGCTGCGCTCGCCAATCGCGGACTCCTGCAGCATGGGATCCGTTACCCAGATCGAAGATTTGGACAGATCCGCATCAAAGTCCGGAACCGGCCACGATCTCCGTAATCTCCTGGGTAATGGAGTTCTGCCGTGCCCGGTTATACTGCAGCTGCAGGTGGTCGATCATTTCCTGGGCATTCTTGCCGGCGGAATCCATGGCCATGCGGCGGGCCGCCACTTCACAGGCGTAGCTTTCCTTCACGCAGGCGGACAGCAGTCCGCTCACATAAGTCGGGACCGCCGCGTTCAGCACGGTCTGTTCGTTCGGTTCAAAGACCGGGCCCGCGCCTTCGGCTTTTTCCGCGTTCTTCTCCAGCGGCAGCACCCACAGCAGGGTCGCCTCCTGGCTCATCATGGACTTATACCGGGTATACAGGATGCCCAGCCGTCCGAACTTCCCGGCCAGAAAATCCCGGCACAGTTCGTCCGCCAGCTGTTTTGCCTCCGTCGCCGGATACTTTTCGGAGGAGACCACCGGCTTGCCCCAGCGCTCGCATGCCCGCTTGCCGATCGGAATGAACTCCGCGTCCGGCTCCGTCGCTGCCAGGCGGAAAATATTCGCGTTGTATCCGCCTGCCAGTCCCCGGTCGCCCGCGATCACAATGATCCGGGTTCCCGTACCGGAGGGCTGCATGTACGGCGTGCGCTCGCATTCCGGTGAGGAACGGAGTACGGAAACCACGTCTTCCATCGCGGTGGCATATTCCCTGCTCTGGTTCATGGTCCGGGTCGCGCGGCGGATTTTGGATGCCGCCACCAGGCCCATGGCTTTGGTCAGGTGCAGGGTGGAGTCCACGCTGCGGATGCGGATCCGCAATGATTTGATATCAGAACCCATCCGTTACCCCCTGAAGCCTGCAAGCGCCTGCTTCATTTCTTCGATCTCTTCGTCGTCCCACTTACCCTGCTCGATTCTCTCCAGCAGGTTACCGTAGCGGGATTCCAGGTATTCATACAGTTTTTCCTCCCAGGCGGCCACGTTCTTCGGTTCCACCTCGTTGAGGTATCCGTTGATAACCGCGTATACGATCGCCACCTGGCAGCCGACCCGTACCGGTGCGGAACGCTTCTGCTTCAGCACTTCCACGATGCGTTCGCCCAGGGCCAGACGGGCCTTGGTATCCGCGTCCAGATCGCTTCCGAACTGGGCGAACGCCTGCAGTTCACGGTATTGGGCGTACAGCAGTTTCAGTTCGCCGGCAACCTTCTTCATGCCCTTGATCTGGGCGGAACCGCCGACGCGGCTGACCGAAATACCGGGGTTGATGGCCGGACGGATACCGCTGTGGAACAGTTCCGTTTCCAGGAAAATCTGGCCGTCCGTGATGGAAATCACGTTGGTCGGGATATAGGCGGAAACGTCGCCCGCCTGGGTCTCGATAACCGGCAGTGCTGTAATGGAACCTCCGCCGTATTCCGGCGCGATACAAACCGCGCGCTCCAGCAGGCGGGAATGCAGATAGAACACGTCGCCGGGATAGGCTTCACGTCCCGGAGGCCGGCGGATCAGCAGGCTCAAGGCGCGGTAAGCCACCGCATGCTTGGACAGGTCGTCGTAAATAATCAGCACGTCTTTGCCCTGTTCCCGGAAATACTCCGCCATGGCGCAGCCGGAATAGGGGGCGATGTACTGCAGCGGAGCGCTCTCCGCGGCGGACGCGCTGACGATGATCGTATAAGGCATGGCGCCGGCTTTTTCCAGTTCCTGCGCGATCTGCACCACGCTGGTCCGCTTCTGCCCGATCGCCACATAGATACAGAGCACGTCCGTATCTTTCTGGTTGATGATCGTATCCACCGCAATGGTGGTCTTGCCGGTCTGCCGGTCGCCGATGATCAGCTCACGCTGGCCGCGGCCGATCGGGATCATGCTGTCGATGGCCTTGATGCCGGTCTGCAGCGGCACGCTGACACTCTTGCGCTGGATAATGCCCTGGGCAATGGCTTCCACCGGGCGTGTCCCGGCCGCTTCCACAGGGCCCTTGCCGTCAATCGGCTCGCCCAGCGCGTTCACGACCCGGCCCAGCAGGTTCTCGCCCACGGGAACGGACAGCGCTTCGCCGGTCCGGAATACGGTGCTGCCTTCCTGGATGGAGTCCTTATCGGACAGAATGGCGACGGAGACCGTCTCCTCCTCCAGGTTCTGGGCCACGCCGAAAGAACCGTCCTCAAACCGGAGCAGCTCGTTGGCCATGCAGGAACGGAGACCGTACACCGTGGCGATACCGTCGCCGACGGTGATGACGGTGCCGTTCTCCTTCATCTCGATCTTGGATTCATACTGTTTGATCTGCTCTTTAATGATAGAGCTGATCTCTCCTGCCTTGGAGCTCATCCGTTCATCACTTCCTTGATCTCTTCAAGCTTATTGCGGATACTGCCGTCGATCACGCGGCCGTCCACTTCCACGCGGATGCCGCCGATCAGTTCCGGATCGACCCGGCACTGAAGCGTAACCTTCCGGCCCAGCTTCTTTTCCAGTTTCGCGCGCAGCGCCACCGTCTCTGCTTCTTTCAGCTCAACGGCCGACGTCACGACAGCCATGGACTCGCCCCGGTATCCGCGGGCCAGTTCCTCATAATCTCTCGCCATGCCGGTCAGCGCCGATACATGCCCCCGGGATACCATCATCCGCAGGATGGCCAGCAGAATATCCGGGATTTTTCCGCGGAATGTGCTGTCCAGCGCGTTCAGGCGCTCTTCCTTGGCGATGGCTGGGCTGGCCAGCAGCGCCCGGTAAGCCGGCGTCTGCAGCAGCGCGCTGATCACGGTCTCCAGTCCGTCCGACGTCTCTTTCGTCAGCCCGGCCTGGACAGCCAGCTCAAACAGCGCTTCGGCATATTCCCTGCTCGTTGTCGTCATTGTCTGTCTCCCGTCAGTCCAGGTCTTTCAGGAACGAGTCAATCAGTTCACGATGATCTTCCTCGTTGATCTCACGCTGCAGCAGCTTGCCTGTCAGCTGCGCGGATACATTGGCGATCTCGTGCTTCATCTCGTCCTCGGCCTTCTTGCGTTCCAGGATGGCGTCCGTTTCCGCTTGGCGGCGGATTTCGGCAGCGCGTTCACGCGCTTCGGCCATGATCTCGCTGCTGCGGAATTCCGCGGTACGGTTCGCGTCCGCGATAATCTGGTCGCCCGTCATTTTCGCGGCCGCCATGGCCTCCTCGTAATTCCGCCGGTTCTCTTCCGCCTCGTCCAGGACAGTCTGCGCCTGGGCATAGGTATCGTCAATGGCCGCGCGGCGCGCGTCCATCATCTTCTTGACGGGCTTGAACAGGAACCGTTTGAGGATCCACGTCAGCAGGAGCAGATTCGCCAGCGAGGCCAGGATCGCCCAGATGTTGACGGAGATAACGTCTAAAAACTGCATGTTATTCCCTCAGTTCACGTGTCTGTTACTTGATGGCATCCTTCAGGATTCCGGTGAAGATTCCGGGCGCCACGAAGATCAGCAGGATCGCCACGATCAGGCCGTACAGACCGGTGGTCTCCGCGATAGCGCAGCCCATGATCATGGTCGAGGTGACGTCGCTCTTGCACTCCGGCTGGCGGCCGATCGCTTCACAGGCCTTCGCCACGGCGTTGCCTTCACCGATACCAGGGCCGATACCGGCGATCATCGCGCAGCCAGCGCCCAGTCCCAGCAGTCCCAGCATGATACCCATTGCGAGTTCCAACATTGTCTTATTCCTCCGTTTATCAGCCCTCAGGCTGTTTTTCCCTTTTGGTTAATCTGCGGCCAGCGCTTTCTTCCCGCGCTTTTCGCGTTTCTTGTTCCAGTCGTCCCACGGCACCGCGCCGGCAACGTTCAGCATGGTCAGCATCGCGAAGATAAACGCCTGCATCAGTCCGCTGAACACGTCGAAGTAGATGCTCAGTACCGCCGGCAGGCCGACCCGCAGCAGCGGCATGTCACCCAGCACGCCCGGCAGCCACCCCAGCAGCGATTTGCTCAGGCCCGTCAGCGCCGATCCGATCAGCGCGGAGATAACCGCGCCGGACAGGATGTTGCCGTAATGACGGAAGGCCATCGATACGGGCGTTGCGAATTCGCCGATCAGGTTCATCGGGGCAAATACGGGAATGGGCTTGAACAGCCCGATGAAGTAGTTCCACAGTCCGCCCCGGAACTTGTAGTGCATAATCAGGAAGAACACCAGGATCGCCCAGCCGAAGGTGACGTTCACGTCGCCCGTCGGGCTGAACAGGCCCACCAGGCAGATCAGCGATGAGAAGGCGCTCAGCCCCATGATCGCGGCGATGAACGGTCCCCACTCGGCGAAGAATCCGCCCATGTTGTCCTTGACCAGCTTCTCGCACTTTTCCACGATCCATTCCGCCGCCAGCTGCCGTTTGCAGACCGCCTTGGTCGTCAGGCCGTGGGTCAGGTACAGGCACAGGCCGAGGATCGAGATCATGACCGCCCAGCTGTTTACCTGGCTCTCGGAAATGTACGCGTTCATCAGCGGAGCCGGGAATTCCAGGTATACCATCGCGCCGGAGATATGCACGCCTTCTGAAGCCGGCGTATACAGCACCTTCAGCACGATGCATGCCAGGATCGGCAGGATCATCATCGCAATCAGGGCGTAATCGATCATCCGGAACCGGGTGCTCTTTACGTCCGGCACCCTTTCTTCAGTCAATCAGATCACTTCCTTCCGTCTCCGCCTGTTCCATGCCGCGGTTTTTGTTGAACTTCGGCCAGAACACGATCCCGATCCGGGGAAAGAGCATCGGGATCAGCGTTGCGTATACATTGGTCTTGAATACGGCGATCAGAAGCACGCACAGGAGCACGCAGCCCAGCAGCCGGGTCATCGTCGTCGCTTTGACCCGGGCGGCCGCTTCCTCCGGTTTTCCGGTTTCCACGCCGCGGTTCATGGCGCGCGTTGCGATCAGCGCCATCAGGAAAAAGTTCCCGATAGAGATGACCGCTCCGCCAAGGTTTCCAAACAGGACGGAAAGGTCCCATTTCCGGAGCAGCAGAAACACCGCTTCCATGATCAGGCTGAGGAGGATCACCCACGCGGCAATGTATCCGGTCTCTTTTTTGACTGCTGGATCCATGCCCGGCACCGGCCTCCTCTCCTTATACACAAACCTTTGGTTATTGTATCAAATCCGCCGGTCTTTTGCAATATTGAAAAAGCCCTGAACGCCAAACAAAAAAAGCGCTCCGGATGTCAAACAAACGTTGACGGAGACCCTGTTCCAATGTACAATGACGAAGACTGAATACAGGATTTTTTTACAGATGCCAGTCGTCTGATCAAAGGAGCGCAACAATGGCTAATCTCGTCATGGGATACTGGGACTGCCCGATCTGCGGAACCAAGGAGATCCGCGGCGACGTGACCAACTGTCCGTCCTGCGGCCGTGCCCGCGGAGAAGTCCAGTTCTATATGAAAGGATATAACGAGGGAGAAACCCGGGAAGAAAACGAACGGGCCGATATCGAATACCTGGATGAAGAACAGGCGAAATATGTCAGCAAAAATCCGGACTGGTACTGTTCCTTCTGCAACTCCCTGAACAGCGACAACGCTGAAACCTGCAGCAACTGCGGCGCCAGCCGCGCCGATTCCGAAGCGAACTATTTCGAAATGCTGCAGAAAAAGAAAGAGCGGGAAGCCGCGGAAGCTGCCGCCCAGCCACAGCCCGTACAGCCCCAGGCAAAGCGCCGCAGTCCGCTGCTGATCTTTGCCGTCATCCTGATCGCCATCATCGGGCTGTTTGTCTGGATGAACGGCAACAAGACCGCAGGCGACCTGAATGTCACCGCCCTGAACTGGGTCCGTAATATCAACATTGAAGAAAACCGGATGTTCAGCGAGTCCGGCTGGACGTTGCCTGCCGGTGCGGAGCAGACCGACGCCCGTAACGAGATCCATCACTATGACAGCGTACTGGACCACTACGAATATGTGGACGTACAGCGGTCCCGCCAGGTGATCGATCACTATGAGACCTATTACACCTACGACGACAACGGCAACGGAACCTTCACCGAAGTTGCCCACGAGCGCCCGGTTTACACCACCGAATACTATACCGAAACCGTACAGCAGCCGGTCTACGTACAGGTGCCCCGTTACCAGACAAAGTATTATTACAACATCTGGCGCTGGACCCCGTCCCGGGACGTGACCGCTTCCGGCGAAGATCATAACGCTGCCTGGCCGGAAGTAACCCTGGCGGACAACGAACAGGAAGGCCAAAAAACCGAAAGATACTCTTTCACCGTGGAACACCAGAAAGAGAAAAAGGCTGCCGAGACCTACGCCCTGGCGGAAAGCAACTGGCGGAACATCAACGTCGGCGATCAGATCTTCATCACGGAAAAGCGCACCGGCGCCAATCCTTATCTTTCAGACAAAGACGGCAATAAGATCGCGGACCTGGTCCGGATCAGATAAGCGCAGACGCAAACAATCCCCGAAGCATACACGCTTCGGGGATTGTTTTATCATCCCTGTTTTATTCCGCGGATACGTCAAGGCCGTTCGGAATGCCCCGCCATTGGTTGAACGGATACACAACCCGCCGTACATGGCCGACGATCATGTTCCGGTCGATCGGGCCGACGCTGCGGCTGTCGTTGGAATTGTTCCGGTGGTCGCCCATCACAAAATACTTGCCTTCCGGCACTTCATACGCCCGGAACGTGTTCAGGGGGCCGGACCGGTATTCATCGTTGATATAGGGCTCTTCATACCGGACTTCCTCATCCTGTCCGGCTTCCTTCACATACAGGTATCCGTCCTCGAGCCGGATCGTATCGCCCGGCAGGCCGACCACCCGCTTCACAAAGTTGGTATCTCCGCGGCCGGGATAACGGCAGATAACCACATCAAAGCGCTGCGGATTTCCGCCGAAGGTGATCTTCGGCGCGTTTTCCTTCGTCCCGTTGTCCTGCCAGAAAAAGCTGAGCCAGGTCGTGGAGTAGTCGTACTTGGAGACCAGCATGATCTCTCCGTTCGCCAGCGTATCATCCATGGAGGATCCGTCCACCCGCACGGGTTCAAAAACAAAGGAACGGATCACCAGCGCGGCGACGACCGCGACGACGATTGTCAGGATCCAGCTGAGAATCTCCTGTCCCACCGTTCTTTTTACCTTTTCCTTCTTTTTCTTTTTACCGGTTTCTTCAACCGGGGCTTCCGTCATTTTTTCGGTCTCGCTCATGTCAGTTGGCTCCCTTCAGTTTCTCGATCTCCTTCAGGATCGTTTCCCGGCTGCAGTAATTCAGCGGGGAGAAGTTCCCTCCGGCCGCTTTTTCCAGCTTTTCAATCGCGGCTTCCTTGTCTCCGCCTTCCACGTCGTACCGGCTCAGGAAATACAGTGTATCGATCTGTTTGTCCTTGAGGGCGATCGCTTTTTCAAACCAGGCTTTTGCCCCTTCCTTGTCGCCCTTCACCCGGTAGATAAACTGGCCCATGTTGTCCAGGCTGATCGGATCCTCGTCGTCATATTCCAGCGACTTGAGAATAAAATCTTCCGCTTTTTTCACGCCGGCATCCCATGCCTCCTGCGGGGAAAGGGTCTTCTCTTCGGCAGCTTCGTTTTCTTCGCCTTCGGCCTTCGTCTCTTCGGCCGCTTCTTCCGACGCTTGTTCCGTCACCGGCGTCTCATCAAAGACCGGTTTGTTGGCGGCGTCGTATTTTTCGATATACAGATAGCCCAGCGTCTGATACAGCAGACCCGTCTCTGTCTTGCGGAACTGCTGTTCCAGCGTGTCGATGCCCTTGTCGATGTTCCCCAGGCGGAAGCAGCAGGCAGCGTAGTTCACCAGCATGGTAACCCGCTGGTCTTGGCTCATGCCCGGCGTTTTCTGATGCTTGACCAGGAATTCCTTCGCCTTCTGATATTCGCCCATACGGGTCATCAGCAGGGCGTACGCCTGGTTGTACCGGGGATCGTTCAGGCCTTCTGCATAAGCTTCTTCATACAGTTTCCGGGCTTCTTCCCGCTGTCCCTTCTGCTGAAGCCTGTAAGCTTTGTTGGCTTTGATCGGTGTCAGCAAACCCATCTGTTCATTGCTCCTTCAGTTTCCGTTTCAGTCTTTGCCAGCGGTATTGTAACTCATTTTGCTGCTCTTGTACAGCGCTGTCCCGCCCGAGACCGGGTTCGCTGAGCTTTACGATCGCCTGCTCCGTCAGTTTCAGCGCCGCGGGAATATCCCGGCGGATATGCTCTTCATACTTGGCCAGTTCCACATAGGGCGTAACGCCGCCCCGTCCTTCCCGGATCATTTCCCGCCAGACCTCCGCTGCCTCTTCCCGCTGTCCGCTCCGCCGGTAGCTGACCGCCAGCGCCGATCCCGCCAGGTCGCCCATGCGTCCCCCGCTGGCCAGGCGGTAGCATCTTCGGGCGCGTTCCGTCTGGTCCACCCGCTCCAGGGCCCGGCCCATGGAATACACATCCTCGCTGAAACGGATCTTTTCCGGATGCAGATACAGATCCGCCATATGGTTCAGCAGCACGCAAAGGCTCGCGATATCCTGTGCGTTGTGCTTCAGGATATCGTCCAGCAGGGACATCTGCCCTGTTTTCAGATAGGTAAAATACCGTTGGGGCACCTCGCTCCCGGGAATGTCCTCCTCCCGGGGCTTTCCGAGGATCACTTCCTCCAGCCGGCCCAGGTTGCACCGCCCCAGCCGCAGTTTCCAAAGCCTGCGGCACGTGTGCAGCAGATCCAGGTGGGGCAGGTCCAGGCAGGACCGGTCCATCCGGTTCATCAGCAGGCGGCTCTCCAGCAGCGGAACGTCGAACGTCGTCCCGTTGAAGGTGCACAGTACGTCGAATTTCCCCAGACCGGCTGCCACATGCTTCAGCAGGTACGGTTCCTCCGGATAGTCCCGCATCAGGAACTGGTGAACCTCAAATCCGTTGTCCGTCAGATAGCCGAGCCCTACGAGAAAAGCCACCGTACCGCTTCCGCCCAGGCCAGTGGTCTCTGTATCCAGATACAGAATCCGCCGGGGGTCAAACTCCGCCGGTATCTCCTTTTCGCTCATCAGGGACAGGGTTTCCCGGGTCAGTTCCCGGGCGCCGGGGAATTCTTCCTCCGGCCGGTATACGGCAAAGTGCCGGCAATCCCTTGTTTCCTGTCCGGGATTTGCGGGTCGGGATCCGCTGCCGTTCGTGCCGCCCACCGCCCTGAGCTTGTCCCTCAGGTTCATTTGGTCAGCTCCTTCAGCAGGCGGATCGCCGTGCGCTTTCCGTCCTCACCGATCTCACCCACCGGACCCACGCAGGAGGGGCAGCCGTAGGTGCAGGGGCAGTCCTCCGCCACCTGCAGAGCCTTGCCCAGCAGCAGTTCCTTCATGCCGAAGGCTTTGTGGCTCAGGCCGATGCCGCCCGGCGTGTTGTCATACAGGATGATCGTCGGTTCTCCTGTGATGGGGCTCTTGACCTGGTAGACCACGGCGATGTCCTGCGGCGCGCACATCAGATACAGCGGACAGACGATGCGCAGCAGGTTCGCGATGCCCATCATCCCGTTCTTCAGCTGGTCGCTGGAGATCTTTGCCGCCAGTTTCTCAGGCAGCGTCCACCACATGGCGGTGGTATGCATATCCGTTTCCGGCAGCTGCACATGGCCGAAGCCCAGTGTTTCATGGGTATCGAATTTGATCTTTTTGAACATCGTCACCAGGGCGGTCACCTTGATCTCACCCAGGGCAGCGATCCCGCCCTGCGTGGTCTGCTCTTCCTTTTCGATGTCCAGCAGGCTCAGGTTGATGTTCAGATCCGCATCCGTGTAGTATCCTACGTCCACGCTGCGGATAAACGCCTTGCAGGCGTCAAAGTCCAGCTTCTCCACCTGGAACTGGCGGCCCTCATGCATATAGATGGCGTTCTCATGCAGCAGCATGGGTGCGGTGAAGCGGTCCATCTCGCCCACTACCCGGTGATGCGCCGGATCGGTGATATCAATAATGATAAAATTCTCTGCCGCCGCGCTCCGCAGAGAGATCTCGCTGGCCGGAAAATCCTCCGCGGACCAGTGGTATTTGCCCTCCACATGGTGCACGATCCCCTGCTCATCCAGGTATCCCAGCAGTTCCTCCGTGGAGGATGTATTGCCGAAGGTGTCCCCGTCCTCAAAGGGCAGCTCGAACGCCGCGCACTTGAAATGGCTCAGCAGGATATACAGGTTATCCGGATTCAGCAGGGCGTTCTCCGGGCTCTTGGTCAGCAGGTAGTCCGGATGGTTCACAATATACTGGTCGATCGCCGCAGAGGAGGCGATGAAGAATACGATGCTGGTGCCCTTCCGGCGGCCGGCACGGCCCGCCTGCTGCCAGGCGCTGGCGATGGTTCCCGGATATCCGCACATCACGCAGGCATCCAGCGCGCCGATGTCGATGCCCAGCTCCAGCGCGTTGGTGGACACCACCGCGTCCACCTGCCCGCTGCGCAAGCCTCTTTCGATCTCCCGACGTTCCCCGGGCAGATAACCGCCGCGGTAGCCCCGGACCTTTCCGGCGTTGCCCAGCGGATCCCGGACCATGTCCTTCAGGTAGCGGGTCAGCACTTCCACCGTCAGGCGGGAACGGGCGAAGGTAATCGCCTGGATCCCGTTCCTGAGCAGCATTCCGCTGATCGCCCGCGTCACCGGGACCGCGCCTTCGCGGATCCCAAGCTGACGGTTCACCACCGGCGGATTATAGAATACAAAGTGTCGCTCCCCCATCGGGGCGCCGTTCTCGTCCACCAGCGTCACCGGCCGCCCGATCAGCGTTTCCGCCAGCTCCTGGGGATTGGCGATCGTGGCGCTGCAGAGGATGAACTGTGGATGGCTTCCGTAAAAATCGCACAGGCGCATCAGCCGGCGGAGCACGTTCGCCAGGTTGCTGCCGAACACGCCGCGGTAGGTATGGATTTCGTCAATGACGATATAGCGCAGGTTCTCAAACAGCTTGACCCACTTGGTATGATGCGGCAGAATGCCGGAATGCAGCATGTCCGGGTTTGTGACCACGATGTGGCCTGCCTGCCGCACGGCCTTGCGGGCGGCGGCGGGCGTATCCCCGTCATAGGTATAGGTTTTGATGTCCACGCCCATTCCCTCGATCATGTCGTACAGTTCGCTGACCTGATCCGCGGACAGGGCCTTGGTCGGGAAAAGATAGAGCGCACGGGCGTCCTCATTCTGAAGAATAGCGGACAGCACCGGCAGGTTATAGCACATGGTTTTACCGGAGGCAGTAGGCGTGACCACGGTCACATCCTCTCCCCGGGCGGTGGCCTCCAGACTCTTGGCCTGGTGGGTATACAGGCTGTGGATGCCCCGTTCGGCAAGTACGGGAATCAGCCGGGGATCCAGGCCGTCCGGAAAGGGCGCCGTCTTTGCCGCCCGGGCAGGGATAACCTCCCACCGGGTGACGTCCTTCATGAAGTGGTTGTCACGCCTGAGCTGGTCCGCAAGCTGCGCCACGTTCATAATGCCGGCCTCCTTTATTCCCGTCTGATGTTTGTTTTCACAGGTTGTTTTCATTATAAAATCTCACGCCCGCCATTGTAAAGGCGAACAAAATGATTTTCCTGTGAAACATAGGTGAACATAAAAGATATGAAAAATGAAGACCGGTAGGCTCTGAAAAGCCTGCCGGTCATATCTGCTTATTGTTTGATCCGTTTGTCAGCCTTCTTTGCCAGCCGGGTGCCGATTGTCTGGAACAGCTGCACCATAAGCACCAGCACGATCAGGGCCGCCACCAAGACCGCCTGGTTAAAGCGCTGCTGTCCCTGGGTGATGGCCAGGTTGCCAAGGCCGCCGCCGCCGACCGCACCGGACATGGCCGTATAGCCCAGGATCGTGGTGATCGCCGTGGTGAAGCTGGTGATCAGGCTCGGCACGCTCTCCGGCAGCATCACATGAAAAACCGTCTGCCAAGTCGTCGCGCCCATGGACATGGACATCTCGATGATGTTCGGGTTCACTTCCCGCAGGGAGCCTTCCACCAGCCGGGCCACAAACGGAAATGCCGCGATGATCAGCGGAACGATGACCGCCGCGTTGCCGACCGCGGTCCCGATGATCGACCGGGTGATCGGCATCAGCACCACGATCAGGATGATGAACGGCGCGGAACGCAGCAGGTTGATCAGGCCGTTCAGGAAAGCCATCAGGGGCTTGGGAAGCGGCCGGATGCCCTTTGAGTCGCCCGTGACCAGCAGCACGCCCAGCGGCAGGCCGATCAGGATCGCGAAGAGCGTCGCCATCAGCGTGATATACAGCGTCACGCCGGTCTCCCGCAGGAAGTCCCGCTGGATCACCGCCCAGGCTTTCTCCAGCTTTTCCGGCGTGTAGTAGGTGGCAAGATATTCACTCATTTACGCTCGCCTCCTCCGCCGTTTTCTCCCCCTGCGAGGTGTATTCCACATCCACCTGCACGGTCACCGAGGGCGCCTTGCTTAGGTATTTGACCGCCGTGGCCAGCTCATCCGGCCCGCCGGGGATGCTCAGGAGCATATTGCCGTAGATTTTTCCGTCCA
This sequence comes from uncultured Oscillospiraceae bacterium, assembly GCA_964624445.1. Classification (GTDB taxonomy): domain Bacteria; phylum Bacillota; class Clostridia; order Christensenellales; family Aristaeellaceae; genus Aristaeella. The sequence goes on from CAZUXV010000042.1 coordinate 13,113, forward strand.
GGGTCCGGGTCGTCGCAGAAAGGATATTCGCCGCGATCCGGCAGTCGATCGCCATGGAGGTGATCAGCGGTTTCGCCGTCGCTTCCGCTCCCTGGAACACCAGGCGGACAGTCTGCTGATTGGCCGGTTTGTAATCATCCATGCCTTCCGCCACGTCCGGGAACACCAGCGCCTTGGTTGCGCGGGCCTTCGGATTGGAGAAGATCTGGCTGACGTCGCCTTCCTCCACGACCGTGCCGTTTTCCAGGATCGCGACCCGGTTGCAGATCTCCTGCACCACGCTCATCTGGTGGGTGATTACGATCACCGTGATCCCCATGGTCCGGTTGATATCCCGGATCAGGTCCAGGATCGAATGGGTGGTCTTCGGGTCCAGGGCGGACGTAGCTTCGTCGCACAGCAGGACCTTCGGGTTGGTCGCCAGCGCCCGGGCGATGGCAATCCGCTGCTGCTGGCCGCCGGACAGCTGTGCGGGATAACTGTTGGCTTTGTCCGGCAGTCCAACGGTCTCCAGCAGTTCCAGCGCTTTCTTTTTGGCTTCCGCCCGGGGCATATGGATCAGCTTCAACGGCAGCATGATGTTTTCCAGACAGGTGCGTTGCATCAGCAGGTTGAAGCTCTGGAAGATCATTGTGATCTGGTGGCGGACCTGCTGGATGTCCTTTTTGCTCAGGGCACCCAGGTCCGTACCGTCCCAGATGACAGATCCCTCTGTCGGCCGTTCCAGCATGTTGATGCAGCGGACCAGCGTGCTCTTGCCGGCACCGCTCATGCCGATGATACCGTAGATGTCCCCGTCGTTGATCTTCAGGGTTACATGCTTCAGCGCGTCCACCGGGCCGTCGGCCGTGATAAAGTTTTTGGACAGGTTTCTCAGTTCGATCATCGTTTTCTCTCCGAACGTGAAACACACCGGCGGCACAGGCTGCCGGTGTGTATATTACACGGGTTGATGATAACGTATCTGTGTCTGTCTGTCAATTATTCCGCAACGCCCAGCGCGGTCAGATCAGCCTGCTTGCCGGCATAGAGGCCCATGGGCTCCACATGCACACCCGCGATGGTCACCAGGTGGGTGCCGTTCTCGGCGTTGAAGGAATCCTGGTAGGGCTGATGCGCGAAGTAGTTGGCGAATACGTCGCCCGCTTCAACGAACTGGTTGGGCGTCACGTAGTCGGTAACTTCCTTCACTTCCAGGGTAATACCTTTTTCAGCCAGGATCGGGGCCACGACGTCCTTCAGGATCTCTTCGTGGGGAACCGGGGTAGCGGCGACCACGATGGTCTGTCCGTTCAGGGCTTCATAGTCAACGGTGGCGTCGTATCCGTCGGTCACGTTCTCTACAGCGATCACGACCACGCCGCTGTATTTCTCATTGATGTAGTCCAATACAGCCTGGCTGGTGGCAGCAGCGGCCAGGGCCTTGGCCAGGTCGGATCCTTCGTTGCCTTCTTTGACGCTGATAACGTTGATGTAGGGATTGTCGATCGCCTTTTCAGTCAGCAGGGCGCCCTTGGGATCGATGCCCGCGTCCAGCGCGTAGTTGCCGTTGATGATCGCGTAGTCCACATCTTTCACAACGCTGGGAACCACATCGGCGGCTACTTCATAAAACTCGATCTCGGCAGTCACGAATTCAACGATGTCTTCCTTGGTGGCGGTGATCCCGGCGTCATCCTTCAGTTTGATCACGCCCGCATCCTGCAGGATGTTCAGCGCGCGGCCTTCATTGGTAGGATCATTCGGAACGGCGATGGTGATCGTATCCGCGAAAGCGGCGGACAGGGACAGGGTCAGGACCAGGGCAAGAACCAGAGCGATAATCTTTTTCATGGGGATATCTCCTTTCAATATTGCAAAAGCACGTTATGTTTATTTTATCCGGGGCGCCGCATATCGTAACGTCGACACATTCGGCCGTCCCGCCAGGTGGTCTTTCCTTTCACGGCGCTTCCTCCTCGTGTTTTGATGTTTTGTATTATATCCATCGGTTTACTTCCTGTCCAATATCTGAAAACAATAAGCAGTTATAGATTGAATCTATATGTCCACAAGTGTCATTCTTCTCCTGTTCAGCCGTTTGAAACAGCGCTTGAGTGGAGTAATAGTGGGTTTTTATCCTTCTATTGGCTATGTTATATTTGCTTTGTGTCATTATGGCTTGATTTGCGATATAGTTTCGTGCTTCGTGTGGGTAATTATGCCTTTTCTTTCCTTTTTTTGAGCCTTCTGTTGACATTTCCTGCCATTCCTGTTATCATTCAGTTAAACGATTAAATGATTGTTTAATTGTAATGCAGAAAAGAGGCGATCACCGTGAAGAAAACCTATAAGATCGAAGTGGACTGCGCGAACTGCGCCAACAAGATGGAAGACGCCGCCCGGAAAACCCCGGGTGTAAAAGAAGTCACCGTAAACTTCATGACCCAGAAGATGATCGTGGAGTTTGACGAAGGCGCCGACGCCGCTGCCGTCATGAAGAATGTGGCTGCCGCGTGCAAAAAAGTGGAAGAAGACTGCGAGATCTACCTCTGATTCATTCATCTTTCATGATCTGTTATTGATTTTCAGACAGTTATCCGAAGGTTTCTGCGGAAGGAGTGGAAAATATGACCAAAAAGCAAAAGAAGATGCTGATCCGCATCATCATCGCCGCCGTGATGATGATCATTCTTCATTTCCTGCCGCAGTTAGTGCAAATCGGCAATATTCCGCTGTTCCTGCTCTGGCTGGTTCCCTACGGGATCATCGGATATGACATCCTGAAGAAAGCCTGGAAGGGCATCCTGAATCGCCAGGTGTTCGACGAAAACTTCCTCATGGCCGTAGCGACGCTGGGTGCGCTGGCCATCGGCCTGCTGAAGACCGGGGATTATGATGAGGCCGTTGCGGTCATGCTGTTCTACCAGATCGGCGAACTGTTCCAGAGCTACGCCGTCGGTAAAAGCCGCCGGAACATCAGCGAACTGATGGATATCCGCCCGGATTACGCCAACATTGAACAGGACGGACAGTTGGTCCGCGTGGACCCGGATGAAGTGGAGATCGGCAGCGTCATCGTCGTCAACCCCGGGGAAAAGATCCCGATCGACGGCGTCGTGGAGTCCGGCGAGTCCAGCCTGAACACCAGCGCCCTGACCGGTGAAAGCGTACCGCGGGACGTGAATCCGGGAGACGAAGTGGTCAGCGGCTGCATCAACATGAGCGGCGTTCTGCACATCCGGACCACAAAGATCTTCGGCGAATCCACCGTCAGCAAGGTACTGGATCTTGTCGAAAACGCTTCCTCCCGCAAATCCCGTTCCGAGAACTTCATCGCCCGTTTTGCCCGGTATTACACGCCGGTGGTGGTCATCGGTGCCGCCGTGCTGGCAGCCCTTCCGCCGCTGGTCCGGCTCATTCTCGGTCAGGCGCCCGACTGGGGCGAATGGATCTACCGGGCCCTCACCTTCCTGGTGATCAGCTGCCCCTGCGCGCTGGTCATCAGCATCCCGCTCAGCTTTTTCGCAGGCATCGGCGGTGCGGGCAAGGCCGGCGTTCTGATCAAGGGATCCAATTACCTGGAAGCGCTGGCGAAGACCGGCACCGTCGTCTTTGACAAAACCGGCACCCTGACCATGGGCGTCTTCGACGTCGTGGATATCCACCACAGCGAACTGGACCGGGAAACCATGCTGGAATATGCTGCCCTGGCGGAATCTGCCTCTTCCCACCCCATCGCCGTCAGCATCCGGAAGGCCTGGGGAAAGAAGCTTGACCTTACCCGCGTCGGCAAAGTGGAAGAGATCGGCGGCAACGGCGTCGTCGTGGAGATCGACGGAAAACAGGTCGCCGCCGGCAGCAGCCGCCTGATGCGCCATCTCGGGATCGAGCCCATCGAGTGCCGCAGCGCCGGCACCATCGTCCATATGGCGATCGGCGGTGAATATGCCGGCCACATCGTGATTTCGGACGTCGTAAAGCCCGACGCGGCTGAAGCCATCGCTTCCCTGAAGCGTGCCGGCGTCCGCTCCACCGTCATGCTGACCGGGGACGGTCCCTCCGCCGCCGCGCAGGTAGCGGAAGCTCTTGGCATCGACCGGGTTCACAGCGACCTCCTTCCCGGAGACAAAGTGGAAAAAGTGGAAGAACTCCTGAGCGAAAAGAAAGCCGGCGAAACCCTGGCCTTTGTGGGCGACGGCATCAACGACGCCCCGGTCCTCAGCCGGGCGGATCTCGGCATCGCCATGGGCGCCATGGGATCGGACGCCGCGATCGAGGCCGCCGACGTGGTTCTCATGGACGACAATCCCCTGAAGGTCTCCAAGGCGATCCGCATCGCCCGCAAGTGCATGACCATCGTCCGGGAAAACATCGTCTTTGCCCTCGGCGTAAAACTGATCTGCCTGGTCCTCGGTGCCTTGGGCGTCGCCAATATGTGGCTGGCTGTCTTCGCGGACGTCGGCGTCATGATCCTGGCCGTGCTCAACGCGATCCGGGCACTGTTCGTCAGAAACCTGTAAAGAGAGGAGAATTGGTATGGAAAAACAGAATCTGCCCCATGACCATCATTCCGCCATGGAGAAGGACTTTGAC
>CAZUXV010000043.1:0-17277 GCA_964624445.1 uncultured Oscillospiraceae bacterium
GCCAACTCCAAAGAAAATAAGGAAGACAAGCCACAGGAGCATGGGATGGCCGCGATGGATAAAGGGAAGGACAAGAATTATGCCGCCTCGGAGATGGAGTCCAGAGCGCTGGTCGCTTCGTCGAAGATCAACAGCGCCGGGTCCTTCAGCAGCGCCCGGGCAATGGAGATCCGCTGCTTTTCGCCGCCGGAGAGCTTCAGGCCCCGGTTGCCCACCATCGTGTCCAGCCCGTCCGGCTGCTTCGAGATGAAGTCCCAGATATTCGCCTTCTGGCAGGCGTCGATCATCTCTGCCTCCGTAGCCTCGGGCTTGGCGTAGAGCAGGTTCTCCCGCACGGTGCCGTTGAACAGGTACGTCTCCTGGGTCACGACGCCCACCTCGTCCCGGAGGGAATGCAGCGTCAGGTCCTTCACGTTTGTCCCGTCGAAGGTGATCGTCCCGCTGGTGGCGTCCCACAGCCGGGGGATCAGGTTCACGATGGTGCTCTTGCCGCTGCCGCTGGGCCCGACGATGGCCACGCAGTCCCCGCTCTTCAGGGTAAAGTTGATATCCTTGAGGATCATCCGCTCCCCGTCGTAGGTGAAGTTCACGTGGTCGAACACGACCTCGCCCTTCGCGTTTTTCAGTTCCTTCGCGTCCGGGCTGTCGTCGATCTCCGGCTTCATGTCGTAGTATTCAAAGATCCGGGTGAACATGGCCATGGACCGGATCCAGTCCACCTGGATGTTCAGCAGGCTGTTCACCGGGCCGTACATCCGCCCCAGCAGCGCCACCAGCACCGTGATGTCGCCGACGCTCAGGTCGCTGCGGTATTTCATGATCAGGATGCCGCCCACCAGGTACAGGAGCATCGGCCCGATGGTCGTCAGCGTGCTCAGCAGCATAAAGAACCACCGGCCGGCCATTCTCTCCCGGATGTTCAGTTTGATCATCCGGCCGTTGGCTTCCTCGTACCGGTCATATTCGCTCTTCTCCCGCCCGAACAGTTTCACCAGCAGCTGGCCGCTGACCGAAAGCGTCTCGTTCAGGATGCCGTTGATCTCGTCGTTGCAGGCCTGGGCCTCCCCGGCCAGCTTCCACCGCCGCTTGCCGGCCATCCGCGTGGGCAGGGTGAACAGCGGCACCACCGCGATGCCGATCAGGGCCAGCAGCCAGTTCTTCTGGAACATGGCGATCACAGCCACGATCAGGGTGATGGTATTAGACAAAATGCTCGTAAACGTGTTCGTGACCACGCTCTCCACGCCGCTCACGTCGCTGGTCATCCGGGTGATGATGTTCCCCTGGTTGGCCGAGGTGAAAAACCGCTGGCTCATCTTCTGCAGGTGCCGGTACATCTGGTTCCGCATGTCATAGCTGATGTGCTGCGCGATCCAGTTGTTCAGGTAGGTTTCCCCCACGTTGATCAGGTTCGAGACCAGGTGCAGCGCCAGGGAGATCACGATCAGCTTGATCAGCGCGCTCAGCCCCGCGCCGAACCAGCCGCCCATGTCCTTCCCGGTCAGCACGTCGATGATGTTACCGGTCAGGATGGACGGAAACAGGCTCGCCACCGAGGAGATCACGATGCACACCAACACCAGCGCCAGCTGGCGCCAGTAGGGTTTCAGGTAGGAGAATACCCGCATCAGCAGTTCCTTCGTTACCTTCGGCTGGTTCTGTTTCTCCTCTTCCGTCAGGAATTTGCCGCCCCGCCTTCCTCCGCCCTGCATATACGCACCTCCTGTTACAGCAGCGGACGGAGCGCTTCCGCCACCTGCTGGACCTTTGTCCCGATGATCACCTGTACGCTGTTCTTCCCGGGCCGCATCACGCCCCGGGCCCCGGCTTTCTTCAGCGCCGCGTCGTTTACCGGCGCCATGTCCTTCACTTCCACCCGCAGCCGCGTGGCGCAGTTGTCCAGCGCCGTGATGTTTTCCTTCCCGCCGAGCCCTTCCAGGATCGCGGTGATATCATACCCGCTCTCGATGATATGCGCCGCGGCCGCCTGCTCCGCAGGCTCCCCTTCCGCAGGCATTTCTTCCGCAGGCGCCTCTTCCTCCTCTTCCCGGCCCGGCGTCTTCAGGTCGAACCGGGTGATCAGCACCCGGAACAGGACGTAGAAGATCACGAAGGCCGCCGCGCCCAGGGGCAGGATCAGCCAGGTGTTCTGCGCCGCCGGCAGCGACGCGGAGAACGCCAGGTCCGTGGCCCCGGCGGAGAAGGCGAAGCCCGCCCGGAAGCCGACCACCGCCGTCACCCAGCTGAAGATTCCGTACAGCAGCGCGTACAGCACATACAGTACCGGCGCCGCGAACATAAACGCGAACTCAAAGGGCTCCGTCACGCCGCAGACGAAGGCGCACACCGCCCCTGCCGCCAGAATGCCGATGGCGGCCTTCTTTTTCCCGCTTTTCGCACTTTGGATCATGGCCAGCGCCGCTCCCGGCACGCCGAACATCATGCAGGGGAAGAACCCGCTCATATACATGCCCAGGGACCAGGTCACGTCCGCCGACGTATGCCCCGCCCAGAAGTGGGTCAGGTCCCCCAGGCCGATGGTGTCAAACCAGAAGACGTTGTTCAGCGCGTGGTGCAGCCCGAAGGGGATCAGCAGCCGGTTCAGGAACGCGTAGATGCCCGCGCCTACCGAGCCCTGCTCCACAATCCATTTGCCCAGGTTCGTCAGTCCGCCGAACACCAGGGGCCATACCGCCATCAGCACCGCCGAGACCAGGATCGCCGCCACACCGCTGATAATCACCGTGCAGCGCTTTCCGCTGAAGAACGCCAGCCACTCCGGCAGTTTCGTTCCCTTGAACCGGTTGTAGCACAGCGCCCCGACCACGCCTGAGATGATCCCGATGAACGGGTTCCCGATCTTGTCGAAAGCCATCCGGCCGTTCTCCGTCAGGGACGGGATCAGCTTCACCACGTTGTCCGTCTTCAGGAGCGTGGTAATCATCAGCCAGGCCACCAGCGCGTCCAGCCCGGCCATGCCGTCCCGGTCGTCCGCCAGGCCCACGCCGACGCCCACCGCGAACAGCAGCGGGATATTGTCCAGCAGCGCCCCGCCGGCCTTTACCAGGTACATGCCGATCACCGGCAGCACGCCGCTGACATCGCCGCCCTGCATCGTCGCCGGGCACAGCAGATAGCCGATGCCCATCAGGATCCCGCACAGCGGCAGCGCCGCCACGGGAAACATGATCGCCTTTCCCAGTCTCTGCAGAAACTTCATCGTTTGATCCCCTTTGACAGATTTTCAATCGCTGCGGCTATTATAGCGCAAAAAGAAGCCGCCTGTCATCAGGCAGCTTCTTCGGGATTCGGTTCCGGATTATTCGGCGGGAGCAAAGAGCTGTTCAAGGCCTTCCGCGCCATACTGTTCAACCAGCATTTTGATGATCTCCCGGTAGGGTTCGATCGTGTCCTTTTTGTCCGGGAACTGCTCCTCGATCACGTCGATCAGTTTGTCGACGTCGATCTGTTCGCCGTTCTTCGCCGCTTCAGCCATCTCCCCGATGGCTTCCATGATCGCGGCCGCTTCCGGCGGCATCGCGTCTATGAAATCAAACGACTGTTCCTCTTCCACGGTGCCGTCGGTATGGAACCGCTTTTCGTACGCGGCGTATGTAATCCCGCCGAACTTCACGCCCGTCACGACAAACGCCCCGTCGGACCCGTCTTCCAGGGCCTTCTCATAGGCTTCAAAGTCGGCGTCCACCGTAAAGTCATATTCGAACACGCCGCTGCGCATCGTGTAGATGATGCCGTCATCTCCGCCGCCGGATCCTTCGGACTCCCAGCCGGCCTCCGCCAGCTCGGAGACGGTCTTCCCGACCAGAGCGTCCAGGTCCGCCTGGACCAGGGGCTCGGCAGTGAACTCTTCGCTGTAAACGATGGGCAGCGTCCGCATATATTCATCAACCTCGGCGTTCGCGGCTTCCCATCTTTCCCAGAAATTGTCCGCCTCATAGTCCAGCGCGTCCCGCGCTTCTTCCATCTCTTTCAGTTTTTCATCGTAATCGGCCACATGGCGGAAATACTTCCCGTCCTCTTCCGTGATCACGGCGGCATACTCACCGTTGAAGCTGCCGGCGACGATATTGCCTTCTTCCCCCGCCGCTTTTCGGGCCGCGTCCATTGCGTCCCCGTAAGTCGCGTACATGGGCGCTCCCTGGGCTTCCTCCGCCAGGGCGCAGCACGCCGTACCCAGCATCATCACAGCCAGGACCAGTGCAAGGATCCTTTTCATTCATTTTTCCTCCAGTTCTGTATTAATTCCCCTTTCCGGGGTTTCATCCGTTGATACGTATTCAACGGGCCTCCGGCAGTTATGCTTCCCCGTCCGCGGCAGGATGATTCGGCATGAATCACATGCCGTACAATTCCGCGGCCTGTCGGATTTGCGCCCGGATTTCCTCCACCAGGGCGGGCGGCGACACCACCCGCACGATGTTCGCGTGCTCCGCAGCCCAGTGGGCCATAGCGTCCCGGCTCACCTTCAGGCGGCAGGAATAGTCCCCGTTCTCCTGTTCGAAGAAGCTCACGTGCTTCCCGAAGAAATCGATCACCAGGGGCACGTAGTTCTCCTTTACGATGAACTCCACGTCCTCCGGGGGCGAGGTGAACATGTTCAGGTTCTGGTAGACGTATTCCGGCAGGTCCAGCCCGTTTTCCAGGCCCTTCACCCGGCTTACCGGCCGGGAGGGCGTGTCCAGCAGCTCGATCTTCATGATCCGGTCCACCCGGTAGTTGGCCACGGTGTCGTATTTGTCGTTGTTGCAGATCAGGTAATACCGTCCCTCGTTGGCTACCAGCTGATAGGGGTTCAGGGTCTGCTGCTTCTCGCTCCCGTCCGTGTTCAGCCCGGGGTGCAGCTTGTAGTCCGGCCCGTAGTGGCCGTAGGTGATCCGGACCTGCTTCCCCGTCTCGATGGCTTCATCCAGCCGGTCGATGATATAGAACAGCTGGGGATTCTGGGGACTGTCCGCAGTCATGCACCGCACATGGTTCATCCGCTGGTTGAAATAGGAGCTGGACAGCTTTCCCAGCTTGTCGATGAGCTTTTTCCGCGGCGTATAGGGCACGGACCGGGAAAACAACAGGCCGTCGATCAGGATATGCAGCTCCGCCTCCGTAAAGTCGTGGGCGTAGTACAGGTCCGTGTAGATCACGTCCTCTTCCTTTTCCCCGGTCTTTTTGTTCACCCGGCTCCGGTATACCTCCCGGTATTCGATGGCGTATTCCGCGTCGATCAGGTCGGTGATGTTCCGCTTCACCGTCGCCCTGTTCACCTCCAGGCCGTATTCGCTCTTCAGCTTCTCCGCGATCTGGGCCTGGGTCATGGGATGGTCCCCGTCGGTATAATCCCGCAGGATCTTCAGGATATACAGGATAATGATCTTCTTCCCGCCTTCAGGCGCCAATGTCATTGTGCATCCTCCCCGCCCAGCAGTTCTTCCGCCCGGGCCTGCTCTTCCTCGCTCAGCTTCACGCCCGCGTCCAGGGCCTTCCGGATCCATTCCTTCGCGGCCGCCTCGTCCTTCACCGTGCCGCTGCCCGTGTAAACCATATAACCCAGGCTGTACATGGCCCTGGGGTATCCCTGCTCCGCCGAGAGCCGGAACCACTTCACCGCTTCCGCCTCGTTCTGCTCCGCCCCGCGGCCCAGGTAGATGCAGTTCCCCAGGTAATACTGTCCCCGGGCGTCCCCCTGCTCCGCGGCCTGGCGGAAATACGCCGCCGCTTCCGCGTCGTCCTGCGCCGTGCCCCATCCGTAATACAGGCACATGCCCAGGTAATACTGGGCGTCGGCTATCCCCTGGTTCGCGGCCAGGCGGAACCACTTCACCGCTTCCTCGTTGTTCTCTTCCACGCCGTATCCGCGGTAATAGCTGTATCCCAGGCCGCTCAGCGCCCGGGCGCTGCCCTCTCCCGCCGCTTCAAACAGCAGCGGTATCGCTTCGTCGTAGACCCCCGCTTCCAGCAGTTCAAAAGCCCGGTCCGCAATCTCCTCCGCCGCCGGCCGTACCGGTTCTTCTGTGGGTTCCGGAGTAGGTTCAGCTGTTGGTTCTTCCGTCAGCTCGGCTGTCGGCTCCGCGGTCGGTGCTTCTGTGGGGTCCGGAGTCGGCTCCGCGGTCGGTGCTTCTGTGGGGTCCGGAGTCGGCTCCGCGGTCGGTGCTTCTGTGGGGTCCGGAGTCGGCTCCTCCGTCGGTTCCGGGGTCGGTTCCTCTGTCGGTTCTTCCGTCGCCGTCGGTTCCTCCGGCAATGCCGTCCGCTCCAGCACCAGCGTGACCGCCTCCGACGTGGCGATCTGCAGCGTTCCCTCCGTCCAGATAAAGGGCGGCGCCGGCGTCCCGTCGTTAAACAGGGTCAGCTCGTCCCCCTCCAGTTCCCATACGGCCTCATAGGCCTTGTCCCCGGTGGAGTCCGATGTCTCCATGCTGGCCGTGCCGTCCAGGCGGATCTCCACCCGCAGGTCCACGTTAAAGCCGCTCGCCGGATATTCCTCGCCGTTATACAGCACCCGGTCCAGTTCCCACGTGCCCGTTACGTCTTCCTTTCCGGCCGCCGCCGCGCCGGATACCGCCAACGCCGCCGCCAGGATCAGCGCCAGGAACCCTCTTATCTTTTTCATCTCAGCGTCTCCGTTTTTCTTCACTTTTTCTTGCTTCCGGATTTTCGCTCGGATTTGCGCGCGGATTTTCTCCATTATACCGTCGATGCTGAAATATTTCAACATCCTCCTTACCCATCATCCCGCGTAATCCCCGGTTTCTCGCACCGCAGCCCCTCGGCGCTTTTTTCTTTTCCTTTCCCGCTGCCACCTGCTTTCCTCCGTGCGTATAAACAGGTGTAAGCCTCAAACAAGACTAACGGACGATACATCCGCACGGAGGTAAAAGAATATGGATACCATGAACAAACTGACCCTGCTGTTCGGCTATCAGCGCTTCGAAGGCAATCGGAACCTGCAGCAGGCGATCGATTCCGTCCACGGACGGTACCATGCCCGGGAGCTTTCCCTGGACAACATGGATATGATCGCCGCGGCCGGCACTCCCGCCGCCGAAAGCACCCTGAACAGGAACGAACTGCACTGACAAAAACGTTCCCCTGCGCCGCAGGAGACCGTTCTTTTTTACGCATTCAGTTCTTCCGCGCCTGCTCGCCTGTGAGCAGGCCATTTTTATTCCCTTTCCGCAATCTTCCGGGCCAGGACCCCTTTCCGGGGATTGTTCCCGCACCGTGCGAACAGATACCGCAGTTCTTCCGCGTCCATTTCATCCTCGATCCCGTCCATAGCTTCCGCGGCCTCTTCCTCTTCATATTCGCTGCAGTAAAACTCCAGCGCGATGAATTCCCGGCACCGCTCCGACGGCGCCCCGCCGTAATACTCCGCCCAGGACGGATTCTCCAGCCACTCCGCCAGATTTGCCCGGACTTTATCCCTGTCGATCATCTTTTTCCCTTCCCTTGCTCCGCTCCAACGCCGGCTCCAGCACCGTCCCGATCTGTTCCTCCAGGCCCAGGCTCCGGTACGCCTCCGCGATGCCTTCGTAATAGGCATCCCGCGGCGGCATCTTCCGGATCCGGTTCATCAGGTAGATCATCCCGGCGGTTTCCGTCCCGTCGTCCATATATACCGGCCATTCTTCCTTGATATAGTAATCGGGGTATCCCTCGTACAGATCCAGGCTCCGTTCGTCCGCCCCGGAAATCTCCCACACGGCCACCGGCACCCGGTCGGTTTCCTCCCCGGTCTTCTCCACCGTGGCATGGAGGTAGAACTCCAGCCGGGCCCCGCGGATGTGCCCGGTGCCGGCCAGCCGGGCCCCCGGGCAGCGGAACGCCATCTGGTCCTTCATCATATTGGAACCGTAAGCGATATATTTCATCCGTCATTCACTTCCTTCGTCCTGCTTCATCCGACGGCCTGCTGCGCCTTTTCGCACAGCCCTTCGATCCATTCCTTCCGCTTCAGTTTGTCGACCCACTCCGCCGGGATTGCCTCATACCCGTAATACAGCCCGGCCAGCCCGCCGGCGATGGCCCCCACCGTGTCGGTATCCCGTCCGAGGTTCACCGCCTTCAGCAGCGCCTCTTCAAAGGACGCCGTGGTTACCAGCGACCAGACCGCCGCTTCCAGGCTGTCCACCACATAGCCGCTGCTCCGGATTGCGTCCGCCGGCGTCCGGGCGAAGGTTCCCAGGTCCCGCAGCCTGCCGTAATATTTCAGCTCCTCTGCATTCTCCGGATCCCTGTCGTAATACCCGAACCCCTTGTCCAGGCCCGCCTGCAGCCGCTCCGCCAGGCTGCCCGTTCCCTTCAGGATCTCCCGGATCATAAAGAAGTACAGCACGCAGGCGATGTTTGCCCGCAGGTGCGCGTGGGTCAGGCTGCCGACCGCGTCGACCAGGCAGGCCGACACCTCGTCCTCCCGTTCCTTCACGCAGCAGTACAGGCAGGCCGGCAGGATCCGCATCAGGCTGCCGTTCCCGTTGTTCGCCTCACTCCTTCCGCCGCTCAGGTACGGATCCTTCATCAGCTTATAGTTCTCGATCGCCCGCATCGTCCCGGTCCCGATATCGTACGCATAGCCGTAGGGCGTATACTTCCCCTCGTTCAGCCAGGCCACGAAATTCCCCATGATCTGCTTCAGGTCCAGACTGCCGGTTTCGCAGATGCTGTCCAGCAGTGCCAGGGTCAGGCTGCTGTCGTCCGTCCAGGAACCTGCCGGCAGGTTGAACGTCCCGTACCCGCGCATGCCCGTCACCGGATCTTTCGCGATCTCCTTCCGGTCCTTAAACTGCACCGGGCATCCCAGCGCGTCCCCGGTCACCACGCCGAACACACCGTCTTTCCAGATATTCCTCATCCGATCACACACCTTTCAATACAAACCCTTCACCGTATCCATCCCTTCACCGTCCCCATGATACCGCACGCCGCCTTCCGACAGGTCGCACCGCAGGCGACATCTTTCCGTCCGGCTCACAGCAGCCGCTTGTATGTCTCCAGCTGGGTCACCAGCTGGTACCGCAACAGCCACCAGGCGTCGTTCCATTCCGGCACCTTTTTGATAACCTCCAGCAGGGCCGGATAATACCGGGCCGTTTCCCCGGTGTACTTGATCATCCAGTCCCGGGAGAAGGCGTCCGCCATCCCGGCCACGTTGTTCACCCGGTCCAGGACCTTCACCAGGCTGGCCAGGGGGTTCTTCCGGATGTCCTTGTAGTACATTGTCTCCCAGTCGTCATCCACATAGGGGCATTCGTTCTTGGACAGGAGCCTCACCGCGTTCCGGATATGTCCCTCCGGCAGATCGGACAGTTTCACCCTGCCGTCCGAATCTTCCACCATATCGTGGGCCAGGCAGACGGCGATCACCTCGTCGTCCCGGATTCCCATTGCCAGGGCCTGGCAGGCCATGGTCAGGGGATGGGCGATATAATCGGTCTCAAACCCGTACCGGCTCTTCCGCATCTGGCTCCCATGGGCCTTCCGCAGCAGGTCCATCACCTGCAGCGTCTGCTTCAGCCCCAGCATCTGCGCCCGGCCCTTCACAAAGGTAAACATATGGTCCGGATCAAAGTTGACCGGCCCCGGTTCCCAGCGGTGTTCCTTTTCCGCAAACAGTCCGTCCAGGGAAAGATCCAATACCTTCGCCAGCGTCGGCAGGTGCTCCGAGTCCGGAATAAACTTCCCGGTCTCCCAGGTGCTCACCGCCTGGAAGGACAGCCCCAGCTTCTCCCCCAACTGCTCCTGGCTCAGGCCCTTCCGCTTCCGCGCTTCCCGGATCCGCTCCCCGATCTGCTTTCTTCTCATTTCTTCCGTCATCTCACACCGTCCCTTTCCAATACCATCTTAAACAACGCAGGACGTCAAAACCATAAGATTCAATTTGAACTTGAATGCTGCTACTCAAGTTTAACTTGAACCCCCCGCCCTGTCAATCTCCCCGCAGCCCCTGACTCCCGTATCATATTCCTGCAGAAACAAAACATGCCCCTCCTTTCAAATTCTCCCGGAAGAGGCACGAAAAAAGTCCCATCGTTTCCGACAGGACTCAGGCTCCGTTTCATTTCATCCCATCGGTCAGGCTTTGGCACCTTACTCATCGAGCAGGTTGTCGTGCGGTCACAGGGCCTGTCCCTCGCGCACTCTTCATAGGCGTTATTCAGTTGCAATTATGATTTCGACACGGACGGCTGAAATCCTCTTTTCCGGAACGCCGCCTGTTCCGCTCAGACAGGCTGCTTCCCTTCCGCCTCTGCGGCCTGTTCCCGTTCTGCTTTACAGCCGGCAAAAGGATCCCAGCGTCCGGAAACATAGTGATAGATAAAAAAGGCACACAGCAGCAGATTATGTCCGATCATGCATCCCCAGGCCGCCACAAGTCCCAGCCCCAGCATCCGGGTGCAGATCCACGTTCCCGTGATACGAATGGCCCACATGCCGATCACATTGTATACAAAAGGCGCCGTTGTCTTTCCGACACCCTGCATCAGGCCTTCCACCACGATCGGGATCCCGTAGAAAGGCTCCGATACCGCAACCATCCGCAGCACGGTCGTTCCGAGGCGGATCACATCCCTGTCCCGGCTGAACAGCCTGACCAGCGGCTCCGCGAACGCAAACAGCAGTCCTCCGGACACCACCATCAGGCCGACTTCCAGGGGAAGGATCGTGCGGGCCAGGCGCTTCAGGCCGTTATGGTCCCTGGCGCCGTAGGCGTTTCCGCTCAGCGTGGCCGCCGCCGTCTGCATCCCCCATCCGGGAATATAGAACAGGCTTTCCACCGTATTGGCGATCGTATGGGCCGCCGTGGATATTCCGCCCAGGCTGTTGATCATGGAAGCGAATACCACATACCCGAAAGAGGTCGCGAACCGCTGCGCCAGGTTCGGCAGGGCCACCCGGAAACACGGCCGGAGAATTTCCCGCCTGGGTTTGAACCGCTGCCCCCTGGGGGAAATGACCGGATGCTTCCACAGCGCCCGGACCATCGCCGCGCCGCCGTAGACAAAAGCCGCCGCACTGGCCCAGGCGGCCCCTTCAACGCCCAGTCCGGCCCCGGGCAGCAGGATCTCCGTGCTGAAAATGCTGACTGTACGGGTGGGAAAGATCAGAAGAAAATTCAGCAGCATATTCATGCCGTTTACCACAAGGCCGATGCGCATCGGCGTACGGGTATCCCCCGCCGACCGCAAAACCGTTCCCAGCAGGATCGAAGCGGTCCGCAAAAGCATGGGCAGGTAGATAATCGTAAAATACCGGGCCGCCATGTCACGGATTGCCGGATCCACCTGCATCCAGACCGGGATCCGCTTTGCGTTCAGCAGCAGTACGGCCGTCAGCACCAGCCCCAGCGCCAGCGTCACCGAGCACGCCTGGGCGCTTGCCTGCCTGGCCCGTTCCCGGTTTCCTGCCCCGATCTGCCGGGCGATAAAAGCAAGAAAACCGATCCCGACAGCGGATACGATGCTGCCGATCAGCCAATTGACGGTTCCCGTGGCGCCCACCGCCGCGGTCGCCTGCGTTCCGAGGGTGCCCACCATTGCCGTATCAATATACTGGACCGCGGTTTGGGTCAGCTGTTCCAGCATCGTCGGCCAGGCGAGGGTAAAAATCGTCCCCAGCATGGAACGGTCATATCCATTTCCGGACCGCATATCCCCTCACCTCCCGGACCGTCTTGTTTCCCTGTTCGGCAGCAGGCTGCAGCCGATGGCATACAGGAGCATAACACGCATCCGCTTCGGCGGCAAGCCCGCCGCAGGCCGGGGCGCGCCGGGGCGTCCGTTTTTTGCGGCCGCAGCCTGATTTTTATTGCCTGACAGCCGCCCGGTGTGGTATTCTGTAAGAAGAAGAGAAAGCTGCTTCCAACCAATAAAGTTTATATAACAGTAACCGGAGGTGCAGTATGGTTTTTGACTGGGTATCCTTTGGCGAACCGCTCTCTTTCTGGCAGATGCTTCTCAGGATCGTAGCCGCGGTTGTTTTCGGGGCGTTCATCGGCATCGAGCGGGAGATGAAAAACAGGCCGGCGGGCATGCGGACGCATGTGCTGGTCTGCCTGGGCACCGCGCTGATCGGCCTGGTGGAACAGCAGACCGTCGCCCATGTGGTCGCGCTCGGCTAGTCCCAGATCAACGTCAGCGTGGGGCGCCTGACCGCGCAGATCGTGTCGGGCGTCGGTTTCCTGGGCGCCGGGACGATCATCATCGCCGACCGGCGGATCTCCGGCCTGACCACCGCGGCCTCCCTGTGGTGCGCCGCCTGCCTGGGCCTGGCCGTGGGCGCAGGCTTCACCACCATGGCGCTGGTGGCGTCCCTGGTGGTCATGATCGTACTGAAGCTGATGCAGCAGATCGTCCATGTGAACACCTACAAGCGGCTGGAGATCCAGTTCGTCCACCGGAACGAGACGCTGAAAGATATCCGGGACACATTTGACCGGATGGATGTCAATATCCTGGACCAGGATTTCCACGCGGAGAACACCCAGGACGGGCAGAATATTTATACAAACGTCTATACGCTTTCCATGCGCGGCAAGACCCAGTACCAGGACCTGATCACCATTCTCTCCGAACACCCGAACATCCGGACCGTCCGGACCCGGAACGTCTAAGCCATTTTCATTGAAAGCGGTGGTCATTATGAAAATCAGAAGACTCCTGGCCGCCCTGCTGCTCCTGGCCCTCGGAAAAAAAGCCGCAGAAGCGGAAGCCGCCTGACGGGCAGGACAGCGTCAGAACAGGTCCAGTGAACTGTCCAGGTAGATCTCCTCCCGAACCCGGAGCCGGTACTCCGGCCGGGTCAGGTAATAAAGCAGGAACTCCAGGATCACCGCGCTCCCCAGGCTCCGCCCCTCAATCTTGAAATGGGAAAACCCGCCGGGCATATAGGCGTCCCGGATCTCCCGGATTCCGATGAATCCGGGATTTTCCATTGCGTCGGAAAACCGGTATCCCCTTTCGGCATACGGCGACGCGCAGACATGGTCCTCACAATCCAGTCCCAGGTTCTTCCGGCTGACGTTTTCATAGCAGGCTTTCCGGTCGGGGCATTCGAACCAGCAGGCCTCGTTGCAGAGAAACTCCACCTTGTCCTTCAGTTCCTCCGGCAGGGACATCAGCCGGTCCAGCGCTTTGTTCAGCCGGAAATCCGGCACCACATAGCGGAACTCCGGGCGCTCCAGCTCCTCCTCCAGCTCCCGGAAGCGGGTCAGCACCTTGGTCGTGGAGGAAACGAAATAAAGCCCCGGATACTCCCGCCGCAGGTAATCCAGCAGCAGGTCCGAGGTGAGGATCACCCCGGCGGGCACCGGCCCGTAGTGCTCAAACAGGGCGCACAGGCGGTTGCACGCCGGATCGGAAAGGTCCCCTTCCCGCAGCAGGGAATTGCTGAAGGTCAGCCGGGCCGATATGCCGTATGCTCGCATCAGTTCCGCCGTCTCCTCCGGGGGCGCCTCCCCGAAGCCGGCCCGTCCCCCGTCCCAGCGGCAGCCGGCGGGCGCACCGTAGACAGAGCCGATGGTGCACCAGTCGTAGAACCAGTCCCGGTGCCCGCGGTACAGCGGCAGGAATACCCGGTATAACTCATGGAATTCAAACAGCCCGGGAAGATGATAGACAGCCTGCATCCGTTCGCTTCTCCTTTTTGTTCCGGTATACAGGATGATTATACCATACTGCCCAAGCCGCGGCGGTCTTTTCCTACGCCGGCATATCCACATGCTGGCGGGCGACGAGATCGGCGAAAAGACCCTTTTTCGCCAGAAGTTCCTCGTAGGTGCCGTCCTCCGCGATGCGGCCCCGGTCCTGTCCGCCGGCCTGCTGATCCTTGTGTTTATCCCGAAGGCAGGCCCCTCGGCTGGGGAGCGGCCACCTACCTGCCTTCTTCCTCTTCCTCGTCCATATCGCACTCTTCCTCAAATTCCTCATACCATTCGTCCTGATTCTCCGTCGCGGTCCCGAACCGGGCCCCGCACTTCGGACATTCCATGACCTTTTCCCTGAACCGGGCTCCGCAGACAGAGCATTCGCTTTCATCCTCTGACATGTAATGCGGATGATCGATCCGGAAAGGCCTGCCGGAAGAGGCCTTCTTTCCGCTGCTTCCCTTGTTGCCGGACAGAAGCGCAAGCAGCACAACCCCGATTATGATCCAAAACCATACCGGCATTATTCCTCTTTCTCCTCTTCTTCCCCGTCTTCCAGGCACATCTCTTCCCAGATCCGGAAAGCCAGGTATTCCTCCCCGGGATCCATAACCCCGTCATTATCAAAATCGAACATAATCAAACCTTCGTATCTCCAACAAAATCCCTGACGATTTTCATCACTTTCCGCAGCTCTTTGATATCCTTCTCCACATTCCCGGTCTCCAGGGAGTGATTGGCCCCTTCCGTTTCATACAGTGGAATCCCCTGTTCCCTGCAGCATTCCCGGATCACGCCGGTATCCGCCCAGGGATCCGAAGTTCCGTGGAAAGCAACGGCGTCACCGCAAGAAAACCCAAACGTATCTTCCACCGGCGTAAACAGGATCCGGCGGCAGTCAATCCCATGCACCGAAGCATATGCGCCGCATACGACCGTTCCTACGCTTTTGCCGATAAACAGGATCTCCCCGTAACGATCCCATTCGATCTCCCGCAGGATCTCCTCCGCCTGCTCCAGCGCCATTTTCGCGCTCAGCTTCATCTTTTCCGGATCTCCCTTGACCTTCTCCGGAAATCCGGCATACGGAACGGGAACCACGTCCCATCCCATGCCCTTCAGCAGCTTCCAGCTGTAATACAGAAGCGGCTTATCACAGGTATACCCGATGCCCGGAAACAGGCAGGCGATCTTTCTTTCGTTACTCATATTTCCCGGTATTCTCCCCGTTCATCAATCTCCAGCTGCAGATCCGCAGGCATACTGCGGGAAAGGCACAGCCTGACATTCGGCATATCGCTGAAATCCACAAACCGTATCGCCTCGTCCTCCGCGACGCCGGTTTTGATCCGCCTGGAAATCAGCCGCTCCCACAGCAGGGTTTCCTCCGCCCTGACCGATACCGTATAATCCGCAAAATCCTTCAGATCCCGCCATCCGTCCAGATCCAGCAGCAGGTAGTTTCCTTCCAGGATCACGATCTCCCCGTCCACCAGAACAGCGTCCTCCACCGGATTATGCAGCAGCCTGTCATAGACCGGCCAGCCGACGGTTTCCCCCAAAGAAACCCTTTTCACCTGTTCCGCCAGCGCCTCAAGATCAAAAGTCTCCGGTGCACCTTTGACCTCTACCATCCGGACAGGTTTCCCGTCCCGCAGGGTATCATGGCTCAGCAGGTACTCCTGCCTCCTGTGAAAGCCGTCCATCCCGATGGTCTGGATCCGTCCGACCCCTTCCGTTTCCTCCGCCAGCCGGCCCAGGAAACTCAGCAGGGTACTTTTCCCCGCCCCGGGCGGAGCAGCCAGCATCACCAGGATTCTCCTGCCTGCAGCCTGCTGCATCCCTGTCAGCTTTTTCAGAAAGGGTATAAAGATCCTGTCCACCGCCCGCTCGCTGTACCGGGCAGCCACCTCAATCCCGTTGATTATCACCCTGTGTCCGATCATATAAATAATCCCTAATCATCCAATCCCGGCATCCCCGGTTCTTCTTCCTTTGCAAACGGATCCCCGTCCAGCCAGGCATTCCGGCCCATCAGGATCTCTTCGTCCATGAAACCGTAACTTCCATGTCCGTCTCCCATTCCCATAAAACCTTCCCCGCCGAAAGCGGAATCAAAGGACTGACCGACAGGATTTCCTTCCATGTCATAGAAATCTTCCCCGTCACCCAGGATACTCGGCAGCGAATATCCTACCTGCTGGCCGGATTCGTCATATACATCCGATCCGCCCAGAACGCCCCTGATCAAATGATATCGTTTCATAAGAAAGCCCTCCTGAACAAGCTTTTCTTATAAGCAACGCGGATTGTTCATTTCTTTATCCTTCGTTCTCCAAATCTCTTAAGGTCATTATACATAAAGCTTCCTTTGCTTTCAACGGTTCTATATTGCCTCGTCTCTTGTTTCATGCTATCCTGTTTCCAGAAATCATAATGAGGTGATCTTCATGCCAGGGATAAAGAAGTCCTGTGTGGATTATCAGTCTATCGCTGATGAATTCGGCAAGACCCGATATGAGAATCCCATCAAATCCACCGCCCTTCCGGAACTGAAAGTCCCCTTGGTTGAAGCTGTGGACTATGTAGCTATATCAAAAGAATACCAGGCGATGCTCCGAAAGACCCAACCCTGGGTGATCCGGGAATAACATAAGGCAGATTATATGACTCGAACCCTTGCCAACCGGTAAGGGTTTTATCTATTCACAGTTTTTTCTTCTTTCCCGTCATTATTGAACCATCCCACTTCCCTTCCGCTGCTGCGTCACCAGACAGTCCTGGGCATCCAGGAGGAAGTTCGTGCAGAACTCATCGTAGTCCGCATAACCCGCGTAAGCCATCATTGCGGGGAGCAGATCGATAACCCGCAGGAAACTTGCCCGGTCTTCCCGGGGAATCCGGGCTATAATGACCCGGTAGTCGTTTTCATTATTGGAGAACTCTATTTCGGTCTGTTTGGTGACCTTCAGGTAGGAGAAGAGATGGTCGGCCAGGTGGTCAGCCGTATCAAAGTAGGAGAAGCAGTAATCCGGGGACATCCCGTCTGTAATCTCAATACAATATCTGGCGCTCATGAGTGATCCTCCATCTGTCATCCGTCTTCGTCGCGAGCTGCCCGAGGCCCGAACCGTTCCGGGCCCTCGGCGCTCTTCCGAAGCATTCAGTTTTCTTCGGCACGCTTATTGTCCCATTTTGGATGATGAAAAAAAGCGGCATCCGGCGCTGCCACCCGGATGCAGTTGCGGCCGCTTTTGTTCTGATGTACAATAGCAGTGAGTTTGAATGCTGTCAGAAAAAAGAATATGCAACTGAAAAAGACGGCTGCTATCCAGGCGCGGGCATTAGTAATGTACCGATAATAAAGGAGGATCCGTATGATTGAATTAAACAATGAAAGAATGCAGCAGATCCTGCACGACGAGACAGCGAAAACGGAAGATCTGACGACAATCCTCCGCGGGATCTATACCAGGTATATGAACCTGTTTGAGCGTTATTTCGCAGACTTTGATGCACTGAATGACGACAAGGTCGCCGAGTTCGGGAAATACCATGAAGAAACCAGAAGCCTGATCAAATACTATTACCTGGATATCCCCCAGGATATCTGCTCCGGGATC
>CAZUXV010000044.1:0-17265 GCA_964624445.1 uncultured Oscillospiraceae bacterium
TGCCTTGACCCTGCTAAGCCCGGAATGTGTAACCTATGTTTGACAAACCAACATTCATTCATGCCGGCTGGAACGATAAGTCAATGACAGAAAGCGGGAAATATGATAAAATATATCTGTTAACCATGGCTGAATTCCGACCGCCGGAAGGCGGATTCCGGCAGGACGATGAAGGGGAAAAAGAATGAAGCTGAAGACGGCGTTATCCCTGGCACTGAAGAAGCCGCCGCGGACATCGGACGAGTTTGACCGGCTGCCGAAACACGTGGCTATCATCATGGACGGAAACGGCCGCTGGGCAAAGAAACACAAGCTGAGCGTGTCCAAGGGACACCGCCAGGGAACGGAAACCCTGCGGGAGATCATCCGCCATACGGATGACCTGGGCATCGGCGCGCTGAGCCTGTATGCTTTCTCAACGGAAAACTGGAGCCGGTCGGAGGAAGAAGTGGCCGCTCTGATGCAGCTGATCCTGGATTTCTTTGCTTCCGAGATTGACGAGCTGGACGCGAAGAACGTACGGATCCTGATCCTTGGCGACAAGGGCGGCCTGCCGGAAAAACAGCGGGAGACGCTGATTGAAGCGGAAAACCGGACAAGGAAGAATACCGGCCTGCGGCTGAATATTGCCGTGAATTACGGCGGAAAAGCGGAACTGGTCCGGGCGGCGAAAGAGATCGCGACCCTGGTCCGGAACGGGACGATCCGGGAAGAGGAGATCAATGAGCAGACGATTTCCGATCACCTGTATACCCGGGGCCAGCCGGACGTGGACCTGCTGATCCGCACAAGCGGAGAACAGCGGCTGAGCAACTTTATGCTGTATCAGAACGCCTATGCGGAATTCCTGTTTCCGACGGTACTGTGGCCGGACTTTACGGTGCATGACTATGACGAGGCGCTGGAAGTGTATGCGCACAGGGAACGGCGCTTTGGAGGAAGATAACGATGAAACAAAGACTGATTACGGGACTGGCGCTGACCGCTTTTCTGGCGATCAATCTGTGGGCACCGAACTGGTGCATGGCGCTGGCGACCCTGATCTGCGTCAGCTTTGCGGTATGGGAAGAGTATCATGCCCTGGTAACGGCGGGACACCAGGTGGTTTCCTGGCCGACCTGGGTGATTATGGCCACGTCGGTACCGCTGACAATCCTTTTCGGGGAGAAAGTTATTGTGCCGCTGCTGGCGACCGCCCTTTTCTGCATGGTAACGCAGATCCTGTTCCGCACGGAACCGGAACTGACGGACCTGAGCATGAGCGCGCTTCCGCTGCTGACGGTGGCGCTGCCGGGGCTGAGCCTGGTGGCGCTGAGCCTGCTTCCCGGTCAGAAGGCAGTGGAGGTTGTCCTGCTGTGCCTGACTTTCAGCGTGCCGCTGCTGGGAGACGTTTTTGCCCTGTATGTCGGCAGTACGATCGGCGGACCGAAGTTCTGTCCGGCGGTCAGCCCGAAAAAGACGATCGCCGGAAGTGTCGGCGGACTGGTGGGAAGCATGGTCGCGGCGATGGCGGTGTTCGGACTGAGCCATGTATTCTGTGACGTACCGACACTGGCAAAACTGCCGGTTTGGTGGCATTACCTGCTGCTGGGCTTTTTCGGCGGAATCGCCGGACAGATCGGCGACCTGTTTGCCAGCCTGGTAAAACGCCACAGCGGAATCAAGGATTTTTCCAACCTGTTTCCCGGACACGGCGGCATGCTGGACCGGCTGGACAGCGTGTTGTTTATGGCGGTGCTGATGTACTGCTACCTGCTGTTCTTCCGCACGCCGATCATGACACCGATCGGCTGACAGAGACGTATTGAGAGAGGGCCAGATGAGAAAGATTGCAATACTGGGATCGACCGGATCCATCGGGACGCAGGCGCTGGACCTGTGCCGGCGGCATCCGGACCGGTTTCAGGTTACGGCGCTGACCGCCCGGGGAAGCCGGGAGAAGCTTTTTGAACAGGTACGGGAATTCCGGCCGGAGATCGCCGGACTGACGGAAGGCTTTGATCCGAAGGAGATCCCGGAAGACCTGAAGTTCTGCCGCTTTATTGCCGGCAGGGAAGCGCTGCACGCTGCCGCTGCGGAAACGGACGCGGAGATGGTGCTGGTCAGCATAGTGGGCATCGCCGGGCTGCAGGGTGTAATGGACGCCCTGAATGCCGGGAAACAGGTGCTTTTGGCCAACAAGGAAGCACTGGTGACCGGCGGCCACCTGGTGACGGAACTGGCCCGGAAAGCCGGAAAACCGCTCCTGCCGGTGGACAGTGAGCACAGCGCGATTTTCCAGTGCCTGCAGGCGGCGGGCGGAAACAAACCCGAAAAGATCCTGCTGACCGCATCGGGCGGCCCCTTCCGGACCTGGGAGAAGGCCCGGATTGAGAAAGCCACAAGAGCTGAGGCCCTGAAACATCCCAACTGGAACATGGGCGCGAAAATCACCGTGGACAGTGCCAGCATGTTCAACAAAGGCCTGGAGATCATGGAAGCCCGGTGGCTGTTTGATATGACGGAGGACCGGATCGAGGTCGTGGTTCATCCCCAGAGCATTGTACACAGCGCGATCGTCTTCAAAGACGGGGCCGTGCTGGCCCAGCTGGGCGAGCCGGACATGCGGGTGCCGATCGGATATGCCATGGCGTTCCCGGAACGCATCGAAACGGGAGTTCCGGCGCCGGACCTGTTTGCGCTGGGCAGCCTGACTTTTGAAAAGCCGGACGAGGAAAAGTTCCCCGCATTACGGATGGCCAGGGAGTGCCTGCGTGCCGGCGGCGCGGCCTGCACCGTGTTCAACGGCGCCAACGAAGAGGCGGTTGCCGCGTTCCTGCGGGAAGAGATTCCCTTCGGGGAGATCGCCGTGCGCGTGGAACGGGCGCTGGACAAACTGGCCGGACTGCCTGCGGACTGCATCGGGGACATCTGGGAAGCGGACCGGCGCGCGCGCGAAGCCGCGCGGGCATGATAAAGAACTAAGAAAAGGACAAAGACGGAGTGTATATTCTTTTAGCGATATTGCTGTTGGCAATCCTGATCACGGTGCATGAGTTCGGCCATTTCCTGGCCGCCCGGGCGATGAAGATCGAAGTCCGGGAGTTTGCGGTAGGGATGGGCCCGAAACTTGTAAAGTGGAAAAGTAAAAAATATGAGACGGATTTCAGCATCCGGGCGATCCCCCTGGGCGGTTTCTGTGCCTTCTACGGCGAAGACGATACCAAGGGCGCTTCGAAGGATGATCCCCGCGCGTTCCCGAAGCAGAATGTGTGGAAACGGCTGTTCGTAATCCTGATGGGGCCGATGATGAACTTTGTGCTGGCGTTTGTGCTGGCTACGGTCTTTTTCTGGGCGAACGGCGTCAGCACGGTGAAGGGGATCGATCCCTATATCGCTGAGGTGATGGCCGCCGGGCCGGCCTATTCCGCCGGGATGCAGGCGGGAGACGTGGTGACGGAAATCAACGGCGTGAACATGCTGGACGGCACAATGGAAACGCTGCTGGATACAATCGGCGGCTGGAAGGAAGGAGACGCTCCGCTGCGGATGACGATCCGGCGCGGAGAAGAGACCTTCGAAACCGAAATGACGCCGATCTGGGACGCGGAAGAGAACAAGATGCGGATCGGCGTGACGATCGGCGGCGTATACCGGCTGGAGACACAGCCGGAAACCTTCCTGGGCGGTTTTCAGCATTCCTGGGAATGGTGCGCGAACGCTTCCGGAGCGATCCTCGGCGCGCTGAAAGACCTGGTGACGACCGGAAAAGGACTGGATCAGACGTCCGGACCGGTGGGGATCGTGAGCCTGGTCTCCACGGAAGTTCAGGAAGGCGGTCTGAGCGCATATGTTCAGCTGCTGGTGCTGATCTCGATCAACCTGGGGCTGATGAACCTGCTGCCGATTCCCGGACTGGACGGAAGCCGTCTGGTGTTCGGGATCGTGGAGGTGATCCGGCGCAAGCCTGTGCCGCCGGAAAAAGAAGCCATGGTGCATCTGATCGGAATGGTATTCCTGTTCGGTCTGATGATCTTCTTTACATTCAAGGACATTATGAGACTGTTCGGTTAGGAGAAAAGCAATGACAAAAACGGTGAATGTCGGCGGATTGCAGCTGGGCGGCGGGAATCCGGTACTGGTGCAGAGCATGACGAATACGGACACCCGGGACGCGGAAGCGACGCTGAAGCAGATCTGCGCGCTGCACGACGCGGGCTGCGACATCGTGCGGGTCAGCGTATATGACGAAGCCTGTGCCGAAACCGTGAAGACGCTGGCGGCGAAAAGCCCCGTGCCGCTGGTTGCGGATATCCATTTCGACTATAAGCTGGCGATCCGCTCCGCTGAGAACGGGATCGCGAAACTGCGGATCAATCCAGGCAACATCGGCGGGGAAGCCCGGGTGCGCGAACTGGCGGACTGTGCGAAAGCCCACGGTATTCCGATCCGGATCGGCGTGAACAGCGGATCCGCAGAGAAGGACCTGCTGGCAAAGTACGGCGGGCCGACAGCGGAATGCCTGGTGGAGAGCGCGCTGGGACATGCCCGGATGCTGGAAAAAGCCGGCTTTTACGATATCGTGCTGAGCATGAAGTCCAGCGACGTGAAGCTGACCATCGACGCCTACCGGCTGGCCCATGAACGCTGTGATTATCCCCTGCACCTGGGCGTTACGGAAGCGGGTCTTCCGGGACAGGGTACAGTGAAGAGCGCCATCGGTATCGGGGCGCTGCTGGCGGACGGGATCGGTGATACGATCCGTGTGAGCCTGAGCGGGGATCCGCTGCCGGAAGCGAAAGCGGCCTGGGATATCCTTCGGGCGCTGAACCTGCGGACCCGGGGCGTTCAGCTGATCGCCTGCCCGACCTGCGGGCGGACCTGCATTCCGGTGGAGCAGATCGCCCGGCGGGTGGAAGCGGAACTGTCTGATGTGACGGTGCCGCTGAAGGTGGCGGTGATGGGCTGTATCGTAAACGGCCTGGGCGAGGGCCGGGAAGCAGACGTGGGCATCGCCGGCGGGAAGGACGGCGGCGCGCTGTTTGTGAAGGGCCGGGAACCCCGGAAGGTCCAGGGAGACCTGGCGGAGATCCTGATTGCCGAAGTGAAGAAAATGATCAAAGGATAACAGATGAGCTACGAAGATCTGATGGCGCGGATCGCGCGGGAAATCCCGGAACTGGCGGGGAAACTGTCAGCACCGCGGGTGACTTATGTCAAATCTTCCAGAAAAACCTATATCACGTTCAACAGCACCGTGCTGGCGGGAGAGAAGCAGTTTCTGAAGCTGGAGGCCATTCTGCGGGAGATGTTTCCCGGACGGCCGCTGGCGGTCAGGATCTGTTCCCCGGGCCTGAAGGCAGATTTCCTGGAAGATCCGGCGCCCTACCGCGGGGTGCTGGATGATTTTCTGCGCAGGAATTATCCGATGGCCCGCGGGTGGATCGGCCGGATCGGCTGGCAGATGGAAAAGAACCAGCTGACGGATTCAACCGAAATGACCGGCGGGGAGGACATGGACGGCCTGCTGACGCTGATGTTTCCGGACGAGATCAGTCTGAGGGTCATGCGGCAGAGCGATGTCGGAACAAGGCTTGCGAGGG
This sequence comes from uncultured Oscillospiraceae bacterium, assembly GCA_964624445.1. GTDB lineage: Bacteria > Bacillota > Clostridia > Christensenellales > Aristaeellaceae > Aristaeella. The sequence goes on from CAZUXV010000044.1 coordinate 5,583, forward strand.
CAGTCTATGATATCTTTACGGCAAAGATCCGGGTGGAGATGACCGTGGAAGGCACCCGTGAGGAACGCCTGCGCAAAATGATGGAAGAGCGCCGGGACGCCGCGATCACCGTAACTGCTCAGGAAATGGCGGAGCGCTACGGAACGGGGATCAGCGTCGCCAAAGAAGAAAACGCCGCGCCTGCCAAACCGGCCGGAGAAAAGAAACCGGCGAAACCCCGGAAGGAGCAGACCGGAAAAGCGAAAGAAGCAGCGCCTGAAGCCCCGGCATCCCCCGTCGGGAAGCCGATCATGGGCCGGAGCATTGCGGACCGGCCGGTGGAGATCCGGGAACTGACCGGGGAAAGCGGCCTGGTGGTGGTTCAGGGCGAGATCTTCCATCTGGAGCAGAAGGAACTGAAGGGCGGCGAAACGCTGCTGGTGACCTTCGCGGTGACCGACGGAACCAGCTCTGTGCTGTGCAAGATCTTCTTCCGGTACCGCAGCCGCTTCATGAAAAAGGAAGAAGCGGAAGCGACGCCGATCACCGACGAGGAACGCGCGGCGGTGAAGGAGAAAACGGACCGGATCAAGGACGGCATGTGCGTCCGGGTCCGGGGCGAATGCCTGTACGACAGTTACGCGCGGGACCTGTGCATCAGCGTGCGCGACATGGTTGAAACGGAAAAAGAGGAGCGGGTCGATACTGCGGAGGAGAAGCGGGTCGAGCTCCACATGCATACCAACATGTCCACGATGGACGCGCTGACGCCCGTGGAAAAACTGATCGAGCGCGCGGCAAAGTGGGGCCATCCCGCGGTTGCCGTGACGGATCACGGCGTACTGCAGTCTTTCCCGGCAGCTTTCCGGGCAGCCAAGGGCAAAATCAAACTGATCCCCGGCTGCGAAGGCTATCTGATCGATGAAAAAGCGATCGTGGAAAACGCGGACGACCGGCCTTATGACGGACCGGTGGTCGTGCTGGACTTTGAGAGCACCGGCCTGAATACCGGCAAGGCGCGGATCATCGAGATCGGCGCGGTGAAGCTGGAAGGCGGGGAGATCATTGACGATTTTTCACAGCTGGTGGATCCGGGGCAGCCGCTGGGACCGGAGATCACGGAGCTGACAGGGATCAGCGACGCAATGCTGCAGGGACAGCCCAAAGCGGAGGAGGCGCTGCCGAAACTGCTGGCGTTCATCGGGGACGCGCCGATCGCGGCGCATAACGCGCATTTTGACGCGAGCCTGATGAAGGCGGAACTGAAACGGCTGGGTATGGATATGTCCATGCCTGTGCTGGATACGCTGGCCTATGCCCGGAAACTGTATCCGGAACTGAAATCCTTCCGTCTGGCCGCACTGTGCAAACATCTCGGCGTGAGCCTGAAGAACGCCCACCGGGCGGTTCACGACGCCCGGGCCACGGCGCTGTGTCTGAAGCAGATGTTTGAGGCAACGCGTCAGGCATATCCGGACGCCGTCAGCGAGCTGGACCTGAACCGGGTGCTGACGGGCGGCGCCATCGGAGAAAGCTGGCATATCATCCTGCTGGCGAAGAACCGGACCGGACTGGTGAACCTGAACCGGCTGGTTTCCATCAGCCATCTGGACTGGTTCAAGCGTGTGCCGCATATGCCGCGGCAGATTATCCAGAAGTATCGGGACGGGCTGATCCTGGGCAGTGCCTGCGAAGCCGGCGAACTGTTCCGGGCGGTGCTGAACCGGGAAGACCATGAAAAGCTGAAACAGATCGCATCCTTCTACGACTATCTGGAGATCCAGCCGATCGGAAACAATGCATTCCTGATCCGGGAAGGCCAGGCTGCGGACGAAGAAGAACTGCGGGACCTGAACCGGCAGATCGTAAAGCTGGGCGAAGAACTGAATATCCCCGTGGTGGCCACGGGAGACGTGCATTTCCTGGATCCGGACGACGCCATCGGCCGGGCCATCATTCAGGCCGGTATGAAATATACCGACGCAGACCTGCAGCCCCCGCTCTATTTCAAGACGACGGACGAGATGCTGGAGGAATTTTCCTATCTCGGCGCAGACAAAGCGAAAGAGATCGTGATCGACAACCCGCGGAAGATCGCGGAGCAGGTGGAAGAGATCAAGCTGTTCCCGAAACATCCGAAGGGAGAGGATACCTTCCAGCCTTTCTGGGACGACGCGGAAGACAGGATCCAGCAGATGACCTGGGATACGGCGGAAGAAATGTACGGTTCCCCGCTGCCGCAGATCGTGGAAGCCCGGCTGCGGAAGGAACTGAGATCCATCGTGGGTTACGGTTACTGCACGCTGTACTCCATTGCCCAGAAGCTGGTTTCCCGTTCGCTGGAGGACGGCTACCTGGTGGGCAGCCGCGGCAGCGTCGGCTCCAGCCTGGTGGCCCGGATGTGCGGAATCACCGAAGTGAACGCGCTTCCGCCGCACTATCGCTGCACCCGCTGCCATAAAGGTTTCTTCGACGTGGACAAGAGCCAGTATCATGTCGGCGTGGACCTGCCGGACAGGGACTGCCCGGACTGCGGACAGAAGCTGACCAAGGACGGCTTTGATATTCCTTTTGAGGTGTTCCTTGGCTTTGAGGGAGACAAAGTGCCGGATATCGACCTGAACTTCTCGGGCGAGTATCAGAACCGGGCCCACCACTATGTGGAGGAACTGTTCGGGCATGACCATGTATTCCGCGCGGGTACCATTTCCGGTTTGGCGGACAAAACGGCTTACGGTTATGTGCTCAAATACCTGGAAGAGCGCGGAATCCAGGCCGGCAACGCCGAGAAGGACCGGCTGGCGCTGAAATGTACCGGCGTGAAGCGGACGACAGGCCAGCATCCGGGAGGCATGGTCGTCGTACCCCTGGAATACGAGATCTATGACTTTACCGCGGTACAGCATCCGGCAGACGACCTGGAAAGCGACTTTACCACGACCCACTTCGACTTCAACAGCATGCACGACATCCTGGTGAAACTGGACTGCCTCGGCCACGATGACCCGACGATGCTGCATGAGCTGGAACTGCTGACAGGCATCAACTTCAAGGACGTGCCGCTGGACGACCAGCCGGTGCGGAGCCTTTTCTCCTCACCGGAAGCGCTGGGTGTGACGACGGAGGAAATTCTGTGCAATACCGGAACCTACGGCGTGCCGGAGTTCGGTACGGGATTTGTCCGGGGCATGCTGGAAGAGACCAAGCCGCATACGATGGAGGAGCTGCTGCGCATTTCCGGCCTGAGCCACGGAACGGACGTATGGCTTGGCAACGCGCAGGAGATCATCGCTTCCGGAACCGCAACGCTGAGCGAATGCGTCTGCTGCCGTGACGATATAATGAATTATCTGATCGACAAGGGCGTGAAACCCAAGCTGGCGTTTACGACCATGGAAAGCGTCCGGAAAGGCCGCGGACTGAAACCGGAAATGGAACAGGCCATGGTGGACGCACAGGTGCCGGACTGGTTCCTGGACAGCTGCAAGAAGATCAAATACATGTTCCCCAAGGGACACGCCGTCGCGTATGTGACCATGGCCCTGCGGGTGGCGTGGTTCAAGGTGCATGAGCCCCTGGCCTATTACTGCGCGTATTTTACGGTCCGCGGAGACGGATTCGACGCGACGACGATGATCCTGCCGCCGGAGGAATCAAGACGGAAGATCAAGGAAATCCGGAACATGGATTCGCCGAGCGCCCGGGATAAGGATACAGCCACTTGCCTGGAACTGGTGCTGGAGATGAACCTGCGCGGAATCAGATTCCTGCCGGTGGATCTGTACAAGAGCGATGTCAGGCGCTTCCTGATCGAGGACGGAAACATCCGCTGTCCGTTCATCAGCCTGCCGGGCCTGGGCGAGAGCGCGGCAATCCCGATCGCGGAAGCGCGGAAAGACGGACCGTTCCTCAGCATTGAGGACCTGCAGAAACGGGGCAAGGTCGGCTCCAGCGTGATCGAAACGCTGCGGGCCCAGGGGGCACTGCAGGGACTGAGTGAGACGAACCAGATCAGTATGTTCTGAGGCGAAGAAACAGTTAGAAGGAATCGCGCGAAAGAACAGCGAAATGTATAAGGAAACGGAGAAGGAGGAAAACAGGCATGTACAAGTCCATGAACCTGAAGGGTTTTCTGCTGATCCTGGGCGTTATGCTGGCGGTTTTCCTGATCCTTCACAGCGCCCTGCGGGGCACCGCAAATGAAAAGGCGGAGGAAGAAAAGCTCCTGCGGGTGCAGAAAACAAAGCTGGAAGAGGAATTCAAGCGCCTGAACCGGGAACTGAACGTGGTGGGAACGGACGAATACATCATGTCCAGCGCGGTAAAGGATTATTCCTACGTCAAGAAAGACGCCATCCGCTTTGAGTTTACAAATCCGGAGGTCCTCTACGCCTATTCGGAGTCCGAACTGCAGATACTAATGGACGAGATGAACGACTGAGGAGGTTTACCGTGAGAGCTGCCGTGATCGGGATCGGGTCCAATTCGGTACGAAGCCTTCTGGCGGACGTCAGCGGCGCTGATTTCCAGCGCCTGTGGCGGGACCGGGAAGGTACGCGTCTGTTTGCCGGCCTTGACGGGGCGGGCAACCTGAACCGGGACGCGATGGACAAGACGGTTTCCGCTGTCCGGCGGATGGCTTCCGAGGTCCGGCAGAAGGGCGCGGAAGAGCTTGCGATTTTTGCGACGAGTGCTGCCCGGGACGCGGCGAACGGACAGGAGTTCATGGAAGAGGTGAAACGGGAGGCAGGCGTACCGCTCCGGATCATCTCCGGTGAAGAAGAAGCGGAACTCAGCTTCCTGGGCGCTTCGGCAGCATTGTCGGCGGACCGCTGCGGGATGATCGACATCGGCGGCGGCAGCACGGAGATTGCCATCGGTACGCGGGCCGGGATCGAGTGCGCTTTCTCCTGCCAGATGGGCGCCGTGCGGCTGTACCGGAGGCTGCGGCTGGAACATCCGGATGATATGAAACCGGTGGAAGTTGCCGCGGCGGAGATCCTGGACGAACAGCTCAGGTCTGTCCGTGGACTGGATCTGCCGAAAGCCTGGGTCGGTACCGGCGGAACCTTTACGACGCTGGCGGCGATGGTGCTGGAACAGCCCTGGACCGACAGAACCCATGTGCACGGGACGTCGATTACAACGACGGAAATCCGTGATATCGGTGAAAAACTGGCGGGGATGAAGGTGGAAGAGCGGATCAAACTGCCGGGCCTTCAGCCCAGCCGCGCGGATATCGTGGTCCACGGCATCTGTATCCTGCTGGGCGTTATGGAACGTCTCGGCATGAACCGGATCACCGTCAGTGAATGGGGGAACCTGGACGGATATTTCCATAAATACTTCTGTAATTCATAATTCATAATTCACAATTCATAATTCATAATTATTGAGCTATGGATTGACCAACAAGTGGAGAACGATATGCTTGAATTAAAAAATGTCTCTTTCCTCGTGGATGACGAAGGAAAAGATAAAGAAATCATCCGGGACGTCAGCCTGACGGTTCCGGACCGGAAGCTGGTTGTTGTGACCGGACCGAACGGCGGCGGGAAATCCACGCTGGCCAGGCTGATTGCCGGAATTGAGAAGCCCACGGCCGGGCGTATTTTTTTCAACAGCGAAGACATTACGGACCTGAGCATTACGGAGCGGGCAAAGAAGGGGATCGCTTACGCGTTTCAGCAGCCGGTGCGTTTCAAGGGCATCCGGGTGCTGGATCTGATCCGGATTGCGGCCGGGAAGACGCTGTCCGTGTCGGACGCCTGTCAGTATCTGTCTTCCGTGGGCCTGTGCGCCCGGGACTATGTGGACCGGGAAGTGAACGCCAGCCTGTCCGGCGGCGAACTGAAACGGATCGAGATTGCGACGGTGCTGGCCCGCAAAGCTGTGCTGTCGGTCTTTGACGAGCCGGAAGCCGGCATCGACCTGTGGAGCTTCCGGAACCTGACGGAAGTATTCCAGCGGATGCGTGAAGATATCCGGGACAGCTCGATCCTGATTATCTCCCATCAGGAACGGATCCTGAATATTGCCGACGAGATCATCGTGATCAAGGGCGGCGTGGTGGAAAAGCAGGGAAGCCGGGAGGAAGTCTATCCGCACCTGATGAGGGCTGAGATCGCCGAGGTGTGCGAAGGGCCGTACAAGCCCGCCGGAAAGGAGGATGCGGAATGCTGAAACTGGACGAGATCCAGAAACGGCTGCTGCGGGAAGTGGCTGACCTTCACGAAGTGCCTGAAGGCGCCTATAATATCCGTTCCAACAGTGCGTCCGCCGGGAGGCAGTCTACGGCGAACATCGAGATCGTATCCAAGGAAGACGTGAGCGGGCTGGAGATCCGGATCAAGCCGGGCACGAAGAACGAGAGCGTGCATATTCCCGTTGTCATGACCCAGAGCGGCCTGAAGGAAGTGGTTTACAACGACTTCTTTATCGGCGAGGACGCGGACGTAGTGATCGTCGCCGGCTGCGGGATCGACAACTGCGGGAACCAGGATTCCCAGCATGACGGCATTCACCGCTTCTATGTCGGAAAAAACGCCCGAATCAGATATGTGGAAAAGCATTACGGTTCCGGCACGGGCAGCGGAAAACGGATCCTGAACCCGGGCACGGAAGTGTATATGGAAGAGGGCAGCTACGCCGAGATGGAAATGGTCCAGATCAAAGGCGTGGACGATACGGAGCGCACCACCACGGCGGAACTGGCCGCCGGCGCAAAGCTGGTCGTGCGGGAGCGGCTGATGACCCACGGGGACCAGCGGGCGATCAGCACATACGTGGTGAAACTGAACGGTGAGGACTCCAGCGCGGACGTGGTTTCGCGCTCGGTGGCAAGAGATCACTCATTCCAGAAATTCGACGCGAAGATCGTCGGGAACGCGGCCTGCCACGGACACACGGAATGCGATTCCATCATCATGGATGAAGGCCGGATCCTGGCGGTTCCGGCGCTGGAGGCGAACAACGTGGACGCCGCACTGGTGCATGAGGCAGCCATCGGTAAGATTGCCGGGGAGCAGCTGATCAAGCTGATGACCCTGGGACTGACCGCGGCAGAAGCGGAAGAGCAGATCATCAACGGATTCCTGCAATAAGGCAGAAAAAGAATCAGGCTGCAGCAGCTGACAGGCGCATTATAATTCCGAACCGGAGAATGCGGGCGCGTTTGCTTCGGCGTGCCCGCGTTTTCTTTGATGAGCTGAGCACGGATTCCGATTATACAACCCCGGGAAATCACCGGAGGAAGTTTTACCGATGTTTTCATTTTTACGCCGAATGGAACCTTCCCGCCGCCGGCTGCTGCTGACGTGTTTTTACGCTTTTTTCTGCAGCGGCCTGGTTTCGCTGATGCTCGGATCCGCCATGCCGGATCTGAAACTCAGCTGGGGACTGTCCGACTCCTTCAGCGGGGTATTGCTCTCCGCCCACTCGATCGGCAATCTCGTTGCCGGGTTTGTTTCCGGACTGGTGCCTTTCTGGCTTGGACGCAGACGCTCCATTATGTGCCTGGCTTCCATGGCATTTCTGGGCATGGCGCTGATGGCTGCTACCGGTATTCCGGGACTGCTTTTCGCGGCGTTTGTGCTTACCGGTTTCGGCCGCGGATCCGTAACGAATTTCAACAATCACACGGTGAATGTGCTGACCGACGGCAACCCCGCCGCCGCCAACATCCTGCACGCGTCCTTTGCCGTAGGCGCAATTGCCGCGCCGATGGTTTTTCTCCTGCTCAGCCGGACGATTGCCTGGCAGGCCGGGTTACTGTTTGTGGTGCTTTGCGGGAGCGCGGCGATATTCCTGTTCTCCCGCTGCCGGGTACCGGATGACCATCCTGATCGTACGCAAAAAGGGGCGCGAACGCTGAAATTTCTGAAGGAACCGGCATTCCTGGTCTTTGCGGGCATGATGTTCTGCTATATCTGCAGCGAATATGCCATCAACGGATGGCTGGTTACCTATCTGCAGCATAAGCAGCCGCTCTTCGCCGCGATGGGCGAGGGAGGGATCAGCGCCTACAGCCAGTCCATGGCTACATTGCTGTGGGCAGTCATCCTGGCCGGCCGGCTGACCTGCGCCTGGCTCTCCCGGAAGGTTTCCCAGAAGATTCTGATGTTTGTCGCTTCGGTGGGAATGGCTGCCTGCTTTGCGGGGATGCTGTCTGCGTCTTCCGTTCCGGTGGTTACAGGCTGCGTCGCGGGAATGGGATTCTGCATGGCCGGGATCTGCCCCATGATTTATTCCGACGCGGCGTATTATACAAACACCTATCCGCTGGCCACAGGGACGCTGCTGGTCTTCGGAGCGGCAGGGGGTATCCTGATGCCGGCGCTGGTAGGCTTTCTGGCGCAAAGCGGCGGATTTGAGAGCAGCATGACGGCTATTCTGGTGTCCATTGTGCTTCTGACAGTATTCGCTGCTGTCAATACCCGAATGAAAACAAGAAAAGGAGCAACACTATCATGAAAATGACATTTCGCTGGTACGGGAGCCAGTCCGATCCGATCCCGCTGAAGTATATCAAGCAGATTCCCGGCATGACCGGACTGATGGGCCTGCTGGACAAACCTGCCGGAGTGGACTGGCCGGAGGAAGAGTTCACCGCGCTGAAGAAGGAGGTCAACGAAGCCGGTCTGGAGATCGAGGTCATCGAGTCGGTCAACGTGCACGAGGACATCAAAACCGGTCTGGGACGGCGGGATGAGTATATCGCGAACTATATCAGTACCATCCGGATGCTGGCAAAGCACGGTGTGAAAGTGATCATTTATAACTTCATGCCGGTGTTTGACTGGCTGCGTACCGACCTGGCCAGGGTGATCCCGGAGGACGGCAGCAACAGCCTGTACTTCGACGAAAAAGACCTGGGGGAAATGAGTCCGCTGGAAATTGTCCGCCGGACGGCGGAAGGCAGCAAGGGATTTTCGCTTCCCGGATGGGAACCGGAACGGCTCGCGCTGCTGGAGACAACTCTGAAACAGTATGAGGGGATGACGCCAGACGGACTGAGAAAGAACTTCAAGTATTTCCTGGATGCAGTCATCCCGGTATGCGAGGAAACCGGCGTACGCATGGCATGTCATCCGGACGATCCTGCCTGGCCGATCTTCGGTCTGCCCCGGATTACCCACAGCCAGGATGACTTTGACAAGATGGTGAAGCTGCATGACAGCCCGGCGAATACCCTGTGCCTGTGCACAGGCTCCCTGGGATCCAACCCGGAGAACGATATTCCCGCGGCAATCCGGCACTTCGGCAAGATGGATCGGATCGGCGCGATGCATGTGCGCAATGTCAAGTATCTCGGACACCATCATTTCCGGGAGGCGGCGCACCTGTCATCCACCGGCGACCTGGATCTGTATGAAATTATGAAAGCAATCCACGAAACCTGTCCGGATACCTATATCCGCCCGGATCACGGCCGAATGATCTGGGATGAACAGGGACGTCCCGGATACGGCCTGTATGACCGGGCGCTGGGCGCGGCCTATCTGAACGGACTGTGGGAAGCAATTGAAAAAGGAACGCCGGAAGGCTGACAAAGGAGGCAATCCTCATGAGAGTAAGTCTTGAAACCCTGAAGGACCGTGCCGGCTGGGAGAAAGCCGGCGTCCGCCTGCCTGCTTTTGACGTGGAGCAGATGAGAAAAAAGACGGAGGAGGCGCCTATCTGGGTCCATTTCGGCGCAGGCAATATCTTCCGCGCGTTCATTGCTGTGCTGCAGCAGCGGCTGCTGGATGAAGGCCTGTCCGACCGGGGTATCATTGCGGCAGACACTTTCGACGTGGACAATATCCGAATGATTTACGGCGGGTATGACAACCTGACCCTGAGCGTGACCCTGAACGCGGACGCAACAATTGACAAGGAAATAGTGGCGTCCGTATCGGAAGCCGTGGTTGCCCAGCCCGGTGAACGGGCGGACTATGAACGCCTGCTGCAGGCCTTTGCCGCCCCCTCTCTGCAGATGATCAGTTTTACGATCACGGAGAAAGGATATGCACTGCGGCAGATGGACGGCAGTTATCTGAAGGTGGTGGAGGAGGACCTGGCAAACGGTCCGGAAAAAGCCCGCCATGCCATGACCATCGTGACCGCGCTGCTCTATCACCGGTATCAGAACGGGAAGGTTCCCCTGGCGGTGGTGAGCATGGATAACTGCAGCCATAACGGAGAAAAGCTGCAGAACAGCATCCTGGAGGTAGCCCGGGCGTGGCAGATCAGCGGCTTTGTGCCGAAGGAATTTGTGCGCTGGCTGTCCGACGAAACTCAGGTATCCTTCCCCTGGAGCATGATTGACAAGATTACACCGCGTCCCGCACCGGAGGTGCAGCGGATGCTGGAGGAAACCGGCATCGAAGCGGTAGCGCCGCTGGAAACACCGCGGGGAACCTTTGTGGCGCCCTTCGTGAACGCTGAAAAGGCACAGTATCTGGTGGTGGAGGACAAATTCCCCAACGGACGGCCGCCGCTGGAGAAGGCCGGCGTGTATTTCACAGACCGTGAAACCGTGAACAAAACGGAACGCATGAAGGTGACCACGTGCCTGAATCCACTGCACACGGCGCTGGCGGTATACGGCTGCCTGCTGGGTTATACGTTGATCCGGGAAGAAATGAAGGATGAGGATCTGGTGAAGCTGATCCGGCGGCTGGGCTATCAGGAAGGGCTGCCGGTAGTGACAGATCCGGTGATTCTTAGCCCCAGAAGCTTTATAGACGAAGTGGTGGAGGAACGGCTGCCCAATCCGTTTATGCCGGACGCGCCGCAGCGGATTGCCACGGATACCTCCCAGAAAGTCGGGATCCGCTTCGGGGAGACGATCAAAAGCTATATCGCGGAAAAGCGCCCCATGGATCAACTGGTCGCCCTGCCGCTGGCAATTGCCGGCTGGCTTCGGTACCTGCTGGGAGTGGATGACGCGGGGAAGACCATGCCCTTGTCCGGAGATCCGCTGCTGGATGAACTGCGCGGCATGCTGGCCGGTATTGAACTGGGCAAGCCGGAAAGCTGCGGGGACAAACTGCAGCCGATTTTGTCCAATCCTATTATTTTCGGCAGCGACCTGACCGCCTGCCCGCTGGGAGACCGGATTACCGGATACTTCAGGGAGGAAATATCCGGGCCTGGCGCGGTGCGCGAAACGCTGAAAAAGCATCTGAACGGCTGATGCCGGGCAAACGAAAACAGCCGCGGCAAACTGCCGCGGCTGTTGGTTTCCGTTTGGGTTCCGATCAGGCCTGAGCCCTGGAACCGATGAAGCACAACGCAATGGTACCGGGGCCGGAATGGGCACCGATGACCGGGCCGACGTTCTCGATCATGACGTTGGCATCGGGAAGCTTCTGCTCAACCAGGGATTTAGTCCGCTCCGCGTCTTCAATGCTGTCAGCGTGCAGAACAATGATGGGACTTTCAGCGGGATCGGGAGCGAACTCCAGCATCTTATCCACGATGAAAGCAATGGCCTTTTTCCGGCCGCGGATCTTGTCATTGGCGGTCAGGGTGCCGTCAGCCGCTTCGGAGATGATGGGCTTGAGGTCCAGCATGGTGCCGACGGTGGCGGCCGTGGCGGAGATACGTCCGCCGCGCTTGAGGTACTTCAGGTCGTCCACGATGAAGTAGGCCTGGGCGCGGAGCTTGTTCTCCTCCAGCCAGGCGGCGACTTCCTCGATGGATTTGCCGGCGCGGTACA
>CAZUXV010000045.1:0-10836 GCA_964624445.1 uncultured Oscillospiraceae bacterium
GCCACAGCGGAAAGTGGCGGAACCGGACGCTGAACCTGTCACGGATTACCTATGTGCATCTGTGGGAGACGTTTGATCCGGAGGATTATCCCGTGCCGGATCTGACCAATGAATCCCTCACCCTGGAGATCTATGATCGGCGGAACGCCCTGGAACGGGCCATGCTCCAGTTCTCCTACCTGGCCAAGCGTACGGAGAAGACCGGCGAGAGAACCTACCGGATGACGCTCCATTATCGGAAGGAAGACGAAACGGAACTGCTGATCAAAATCATTTCCTTCGGTCCCCTGATGAAGGTGGTCGAGCCAGACAGCTTCGCTGTGCTCATCAAGGAACGGATTGAACGGCAATTTCAGCTCGATAATGGCTGAAAACGGAGAGTTCGCAACTTTTTTTCCATGAACATATGCTAAAAACCTGATATTCTTCATCCTGCAGAGAGGATCACCGGATGATCCAAAGGCGCAGACAGCGATTCGTCGCTCAGGGAAGCGGGAGTTTTCTCCTATGGCATCAGCCACCTGTCTTGTGAGACGCCCCGTAAGCTTCATAGCGGGGATACGCGCCTTGTTTCTGAAAGATGCTGACAGCGGATCCGGGATGGGGTTTGCGATGCAACGTTGGGGAATTGGACCCCTTGGTTCGCATCGGAAAGATCGGCGTTGAGGTATTGTACTTCTTCTCTTGTCTCATGAACTACTGCTGGAGAATTGCACTCCTTCACGAGTTCCAAAGCCCAGGTTGAAGCGGGAGCAATCCCGTGGAGGACCGAACCAAGCATCTTGTTCCTCCTCTCTGCACTATGCGGCAGTAGCTCAACTGGCAGAGCGCCACCTTGCCATGGTGGAGGCCGCGGGTTCGAGTCCCGCTTGTCGCTCCAGGTAGAAAGATACTGCCAGCAATCAAAGCAACTGACTCCTAATCAGTGAAAGCTAATCAGTATCTTGACCATGAAAGACGCAGACAGCAATCATGCTATCCGCAATAACTTTGCAAGTTATCAAAACTGCGTCTTGTTTATGCGGCAGTAACTCAATTGGCAGAGGGTCACCCTTCCAAGGTGAATGCTGCGGGTTCGAGCCCCGCCTGCCGCTCCAGACTGAAAGATGCCAACAGCAAACCGTCCGTTAGTCCCGGTGGGGGACACCTGGCTCATAACCAGGCTTACGGGGGTTCGAATCCCTCACGAACATGAAAAACGGCATCTTGTTTTCCAAGAATGATTCACGCAAAGGAGGGCGATGAACATGCTGAATGAACTGAAGAATGAAGCGAACCGGACCCTGACCGAAAACGGCGCCGCGACCCTGCGGACCACCGGATCAGACTGCCTGGATCTGTTCGCGACGATTGGCGCGCTGCGCAATGCGCAGGAGCAGGAAATCATCGTCCGCTTTATGCGTGCTTTTGCTGAAGACCGTGATCTGGCGATGAAAATGCTCTTCTACTCCCGGGATATCCGCGGGGGTCTGGGTGAGCGCCGGGTATTCCGGACCATCCTGAAGTACCTGGCGGACGCGGAGCCGGCGTCTGTCCGGAAGAACCTGCACTATGTTGCCGAGTATGGCCGCTGGGACGACCTGACGGTTCTGTTCGGCACCCGGTGTGAGAAGGAGGCCATGGCCCTGATCCGCGAACAGCTGGAGCAGGACCAGTCTGCCCTGGAGGCCGGGGAGAACGTTTCCCTAATGTCCAAGTGGCTGCCCTCTGTCAATACGTCCAATGCCGACGCCGTGAAGGATGGTAAGCGGATTGCGAAGGCGCTGGGCATGACGGAAGCGCAGTACCGCAAAACCCTGGTGAAGCTGCGGGCAAAGATCCGCATCATCGAAAACAACCTGCGGCAGAAGGACTATACCTTCGAGTATGCCGCCCAGCCGTCCAAGGCCATGCTGAAATACCGCAAGGCCTTCCGCCGGAACGATGAGGAGCGTTACCGGGCTTATTTGGACAAGGTGGAAAAAGGCGAGGAGACCATCCACACCGTCACCCTGTATCCGTATGACATCGTGGAGAAGGCCCTGTGTTTCCGGGGAGACGATACCGAGCGGAAAGCCCTGGACGTGACCTGGAATGCCCTGGAGGACTATGCGCCCCGGAGCAACGCCCTGTGCGTCATCGACGGTTCCGGTTCCATGTACGGTTGGGGCACCCCGATGCCGGCTACCGTCGCCCTGTCCCTGGGCATGTATTTTGCCGAGCGGAACCAGGGTGAGTTCCGCAACCACTTCATCACCTTCTCCTGCAATCCGAAACTGGTGGAGATCAAGGGCAGGGATCTGGTGGAAAAAGTGCGGTATTGCGAGGGTTTCAACGAGTGCTCGAATACCGATATCCAGAAGGTGTTTGAACTGATCCTGTCCACGGCGGTGAAGAATCAGCTGCCGCAGGCAGAAATGCCGGAGACGCTTTATATCATCTCCGATATGGAGTTTGACTGGTGCGCGGAAGGCGCTGATGTGACCAACTTTGAATACGCCAAAAAGCTGTTCGAAGATCACGGCTACAAACTGCCGCAGGTGGTTTTCTGGAACGTCCAGAGCCGCAATCAGCAGCAGCCGGTGAAAATGAACGAGCAGGGCGTGATCCTGGTCAGCGGCTGCACGCCGAGGCTCTTCTCCATGGTTGCCTCCGGTCAGTTTGATCCGGCGGTGTTCATGAAGGAAGTCCTGCTGAGCAAGCGGTACGAGCCGATCTGCGCGTAAGACAGTTCACCTTTGCCGGCAGCGATCCGGGTTTGAGCTATGTAGGGACTCAGCATAGCCTGTCGGATAATTGCTGCCGGCTATTTTGGAACTGATGAAAAAGCTGTTGTTATGTCTTTGTCGGATTTCAATGAATGTTCTTTCATGAGGTATCGGAGGATTATTGATGGATATGCGGAAAACAATCCTTGCTGAACTTAACAGAATAGAACAGCAATACGGTGTGCGTATTCTGCATGCCGTTGAATCCGGCAGCCGTGCCTGGGGGTTCTCTTCGCCGGACAGTGATTATGATGTTCGCTTTGTATATGTTCGTCCGGCCAGAGATTATCTCAGGCTGGACGCGCTGAGAGATGTGATCGAATGGAAACTGGATGAAGTGCTGGATATCAACGGATGGGACCTGCAGAAAGCGCTGAAGCAATTTGCCCGTGGAAACGCATCACTGTTTGAGTGGTGCAAATCTCCGGTGGTATACAGAACCACTGATGAATGGAAACGGATCAGCGAAACAGCAAAGGCCTGGTTTTCCGAAAAATCAGCAATTCATCACTATTACGGAACAGCCCAGAAAACCTGGAGCGGATACCTGCAGGGAGATACGGTCCGTTACAAAAAGTATTTCTATGCTTTGCGTCCGCTGCTGGCCGCGCGGTATATCGAGCGTTTCCATACCGTTCCACCTGTCCTGTTTGATGAACTTCTGAAGATGGAGATGGATCCGACATTAAGGTCTGCCATTGATGATTTGCTGGAGAAAAAGAAGAGCACAACGGAAGCGGAACAGCATCCTCAGATCCCGATCATACAGGCGTTCATCCGAGAGGAACTGCCACAACAGAAGATCATCAGCAATGCTTTACCGGATGACAGGAATTATGATTTGACGGACCTGAACAACTGTTTTGCTGAAACAATCGGCATTACAGAAAGATGATGCAGACAAAAAGAAAGAAGCATGACATGTAAAGAGGAAATAACTATGGAAATCAAAGGAAAGTTTGCGACGGCGATCAGCTACGCAAAGGAAATAGAACCGGTTGCCGAAGAGCAGATCCGGACCATGTGCGACCAGCCCTTTACGGAGGGCTGCCGGGTCCGGATCATGCCCGACGTGCATGCCGGGAAGGGCTGCACCATCGGCACGACCATGACCGTCCGGGGAAAGGCAGTTCCCAACGTGGTCGGCGTGGATATCGGCTGCGGTATGTATACCACAAAGCTTGGCAACAAGCGGATTGACTGTGAACGGATCGACAAGATCTGCCACTGGATTCCCAGCGGCATGAACGTCTGGGATTCTCCCCGGGAGCCTTTTGACCTGGAACGGCTTCGCTGTTTTGATAAGCTTCATAAGAAGACCTGGCTGAAGAACTCCCTGGGCACCCTGGGCGGCGGCAATCACTTTATCGAGATCGACCGGGGTGAAGACGGTACCTACTGGCTGGTGATCCATTCCGGCAGCCGGAACCTGGGCAAGCAGGTCTGTGAGTACTACCAGCAGCTGGCGGTGGATATCGCGGAGGGCAAGGAAGATTTCAAGGAATCTTCTCCCGAGCTGATCGCCCGCCTGAAGGCGGAGGGCCGGCAGAAGGAGATCCAGACCGAACTGGAGGCCCTGAAGAAGCGGCTGAACCACAAGACCGCGCCGGACAGCCTGTGCCACCTGGAAGGGAAGCACCTGGAGGACTATCTTCACGATGTTAAGATCTGCCAGGAGTTCGCCGTGCGGAACCGGGAGATCATGACGGAGCTGATCCTGCGGAAGACCGGTATGGTCGGGGTGGAGAGCTTCCATACCGTCCACAACTACATCGATACCGATGAGATGATCCTGCGGAAGGGCGCTATTGCCGCCCACAAGGGCGAACGGGTCCTGATCCCCATCAACATGCGGGACGGAAGCGTAATCGCCGTCGGCCGGGGAAACGAGGAATGGAACTGTTCCGCGCCCCACGGCGCCGGACGGGTTATGTCCCGGAAGAAGGCCTTTGAGACGCTGTCCCTGGAAGACTACAAGGCGGCCATGGAAGGGATCTATACCACCACGGCCAGCCTGGAAACCATCGACGAAGCGCCCATGGCTTACAAGCGGATGGAGGACATCATCGACGTGATCCGGGAGTCCGTGGATATCGTGGAGATCATTAAGCCCGTGTACAACTTCAAGGCTGCGGAGAAGTAAAGAATTATACTACAGGGTTCTTTACTTCCCCCGGCCGGCACGATATGATATGCATGAAATCAAGGAGCATGGCTCTGAGCGAAAGGAGGAATTCAGAATGGCTCGCTACATTATACCCATGCGTCATAAGCACTTTGAATTCCTGTGGCACAGTTTTAAACTGCGCTCAGCTTTGCCGTGTCCTGAAATGACGCAAGAGAAAGACCTAAAAAACCGAATGCCGTAACCGCATCATCGGTTTGTTTGCGAGGCCGTTTGCTCATCAGGGCAGGCGGCCTCGTTTTTCGTTATCAACTTTAGAAAGGAGTGAATTCCTGTGTGTGTTTTGCCTTCAATTGATTTGATTGCAACCGGAATCCGGATCACGGAATTGCGACAACAAACCGGATTGACCGTCCGGGATTTGCAGGACATTTTCGGTTTCAATACTCCCCAGGCGATCTACAGGTGGCAGCGAGGATTAACTTTGCCCACTTTAGATAACTTGGTAGTCTTGGCAGCTGTATTCGGCACTACTTTGGATGCAATTATCGTCCGGACGAATGCTGCAGAGAATTCAAGGTCTGCCTGATTCTCAGCCCTTCGGGGCTGACTTATACCGGGATAGTGTAATGGTAACATGGTCGGCTCCAACCCGACTGCTAAGGGTTCGAATCCTTTTCCCGGTGCCATGGAGTGATTGTCTAATGGTAAGGCACCTCCCCGCTAAGGAGGCAGTGCAGTAATGTGCCTGAGCGTTCGAGTCGCTCTCACTCCGCCATATGCGTCTTTAGCTCAATTGGCAGAGCATCTGACTCTTAATCAGAGGGGTATGGGTTCAAGTCCCATAAGGCGTACCAATATGCGTCTTTAGCTCAGTCGGCAGAGCACCTGACTTTTAATCAGGGGGTCATGGGTTCAAGTCCCGTAAGGCGTACTTTTTCCGGAACCTTAGCTCAGTTGTGTAGAGCTGCAGAGTGAAAATCTGCCTGTCCCAGGTTCGATTCCTGGAGGTTCCGCTTCATGCCTCCGTAGCTCAAAGTTAGAGCAGCGCTTTCATAAGGCGCAGGTTGCCGGTTCGAATCCGGCCGGAGGCACTTTCTGTCAGCAGCAAGGTCTCTTCCCGGGAGACCTTTTTGTTCCCCTTGTGCTGTATTCTGATTCTGCAGAAATATACCCCGGGGAGTGATAACGATGAAAAATGATACCTGCTGCTTTACCGGACACCGGAATATCCGGAAAGCGGATGAAGAAAACATAAAGGAAAAGATCCGGGAACAGGTGCTGGAACTGCTGCAGTGCGGTATTTCAACTTATTTGGTCGGCGGCGCCATAGGCTTTGATATGCTGGCGGCGGAAGTGCTGCTGGATCTGCGGGAGAAGGAAAGGAAGGAACTGAAGATCATTTCCGCCCTGCCGTTCCTGCAGTGGCGGGAAAAGTGGCCGGAGGAAGAGATCGAACGGGAAGACAGGATCCTGGAAAAGAGCGATGAGATCCTGGTCTCGTCGGACAAGTTCAACCGGAAGTCTTATCTGGACAGGGACAGGGTGATGGTGGACCGGTCGACGGTGTGTATCGCTTACTGTAACCGGAAAACGGGCGGTACTGCCTATACCGTCCGGTACGCGCTGAGACAGGGCGTAACGGTCCGTAATCTTGCGGAATGGGATGTTAAACAGCTGCTGAAAGACACGGAAGAAAAGCCGCTCGTTTTCTGATCACGGGCGGCTTTGTTGCAGGCGCTGGAAATGTGCAGCGTCCGGGTTGATATGGTCCTGTTATGCTGATTGCTGTTTCAAAGTCATTGATCTGGGATGAAATGACGGGTGACCGGTTCTGTTTCGGATTCTTTTATTGATTGAACAGATCTACGGTTTCCTGAAGGGTGGTTTCCATCCATTCATAATCCGGATCAGCGATGTAATCTCCGGACGATTCGATAGAGTCGATCGTTCTGTTAAAACCGGCATAATCACAATAGTTGACAAAATAACTCAACGCTACAGCGTTGCGGTCATTGATGATCAGATCGTAGTTTTTCCTGTTTTCTTCTGATGGATCCAGGCCTTTCAGTTCTTCTGCCATAGTCCAGTAATAATCAGTAACAGAACTGTTTAATGATGAGTATTCTTTGGCATCAATACATGCTGTCCAGAAAGATTTTTTATCATCCGGTACAAAATCAATCGACTCAATGGTCTCTGCTGCTTTACCCACATCCATTCCTGATTCATTGTTCAAAGCATCAAGGATGTCAGCAAGAGAACTCATATTTCCCCACTGATCGCATGCATCCGGATTTTGGGCAAAACGCATGGATTGGGTATAGTGAAAGTCCAGGATGGTTTTCCTCCTGGTTGCTGTCTCATAAAGGCTGACAATTGAAAATGCTCCGAATTTGGGATAATGGGTCATTGATTCAATGGTCCTTGGATGAAGCATAAAGTAGTCCGCCATTTCATCCGCGTCCTTGAATTCGGGCAAATCAGTATCTTCCTGGTTTTTGTAATTCACATAACTGACTGATCCGTCCAATATATAGTATGTTTCCGCGATGAGCAGATATGTTGCATCTTCAAGGGAATCCGCAATGAAATAGGACGGCATCCTGGCCATAAGGTCCCCTCTCAGCCACAGACGGCTTTTTCCGACATCAATTCCGTCGAAATCATCATCGAAACCGCCTGAACCGGTAAATGGGGGATATTCTGTTTTTTCAGTAAATTCTTTCTTTGGCGCTTCCCGCTGCAGAACGATAATCTTAATGTCGTTTTCGATTTCATCAAATGTTTCATTGAACGGCATATAATCATCCAGGACATCACTGACTTCAGTTTTTTCTGTGCTTCCGAGTTGCAGCAAACTGTTGATTGCTGGCAGGTTGCCGGAATCAGCGCCGGCGACTGAGACAAAAGTGCTGATCATAAGAATACAAAGCAAGCTACACAGGATTCTTTTCATGGTGAACTCCTCTCCGGTCATCGGTTTGTTTGATGTGGTTTATTACGTTATTTTACGGTTCAAAGATTCTGTAATGATGTTAACATAAATATACTGTTTGTACAATATATATGGCACTACTTCCATCGGATCCTGAAAGAGAGCGGACGATCCTGAAAGGACAGGATGTCCCGGATTCAAGCCGATGACTGAAAAATGCCGGCGGTTTGTTTCTTTTCGGGTTAATTGGTTGTATAATCATGTTGTCTGATTGTTAAAAAAAGGAAAAAGTATGAGGTGAGTGCTGATGAAAAACGCTGTTTGTATGAGAACGATCAGAAATCTGACTGCGCTGCTGTTGGCGCTGGTTCTGTTAGCCGGCTGCACCTGTGCCGTGGCTGAGACGGTTCCGGATCATTACGAAGGTGCCGGCTTTGATGCCCCGGAAGACGCGGCGCTGTATTATCTGGCGGGATTGAAAAACATGGATCTGGGACAGATGCTTTCCGCCTTCGCCTGGGAGACGCTGGCGGAACGTTATGATTACAAGGCGATGATTACGCGGGCCAAAGGAACGGATCCATACTATGTTCCGGGTATGCCTGTCTTTAATGACCTTTCGCGTTCGGCCAATGTCGAGCTGCTTCGTGACGAGCAGACCGGTTATATCTGCAGAGCACTGGAATATTATATTAACGATGAGTTGTTCAATTCTTCGACTGGATTCATGGTATTCAATGAGGATTCTGAACTTGATGAATATCTGCAGCGCTGTGATAACGGGAAGATCGACAGACTGGCGGCAATGACGAACATCCGTTTTTATACGCCGGATGATGTAACGGACGGCCGGTTTTCCATGGAAAGATCATATCAGAATTTCCTGAAACAGACTGCGCAGTATGGAGCGGACGAGGTGACGGCTGTTTTTGCCGCGGCGGATATCGACGGGATCACTTACGCGATTTCCCCGGTGGTTGCCCGTTACGGTGATAAATGGTATATGGTCAATATGTTCAGTTCGGTAACCTCGTTTGTTGGAATTGAATCAAACAAACAGTCTTTCTATGATGTGCCCGCGGAAGTTATGGAAAGGCTGAAAAATGCCACGCCGTATTTCACGGCGACGGATCTGCCCTCCGGCAACCGGAAGACTCCCTATGAAGGCCAGGGATTCAGTTCGCCTGAGGAGGCTGTGAACTTTTATTTTGACGGACTGAAGAACGGGAATGTGCAGCAGATGCTGCAGGCGTTCGCATGGGAAACACAGGCTGACAGGTATTCGCTGAAGGAATATGCTTACTCGAAGCGGTACATCAATATGGATGCGCCTGTCAGGATGCAGTTTGATAACGCTTTTATGAGGGAACTGAATCTCGGTTCGCTGCGGTATTCCCAGAACAGGGTGATTTATAACGCGATCCGCCTGTATATCCTTGAAGACGAAGAAAAAGCCGCGAACCTGATCAATGGGTACAGGATTGACATGAAGGAAGAAGACGAAATAAACGCTTTTATCAAGTGCTTTGATAACGGCAAGGCGGATAAGCTGAAGCGCCTGGGAAATGTCCGGCTGATGGATCCCGAAACGCTGAGTGAGCGCTACAACACCGATCCTGTCCGGAAACGGCTGGAAACACTCGGGCTGATTTACGGTGCGGATGAAATCAAGGAAACGCTTGCTTTTGCTGATCTGGACGGGGAAACGCTGGCCGTCAATCCGATCCTGGTCCGTTACGGGGACAGGTGGTACATTGCTTCGTTTGAAGGTATCACGTTCTCCATCCTGGCGGTTGAAGTAAACAGGCGTGCGCTGCTGCATATCAAGGAACCGGCGGAAACACTGCTGCAGCTGCTGAAGCAGTGAGGGCCGGAAACAGATATGTTCAGATGAAGTTCTGCCGGGCCTGCGGGCCCGGCAGATTTTTGTTGGTGGCCATAAGAAAAACCAGCGCCCTGGCAAACGCTGGTCTTTCTTGAAAAAAGGAAAGTTTTTTATGATATATTATGAATATATTTTTTATGTGCGTGATGTGTCCGGTTTTGGATAAAAAAGAAGGGGAGAAATGGTATGGAAGCGCTGGAAGCGATTGTAACCAGGAGGAGTACGCGGAATTACAGGCCGGATCCGGTGGAGGAGGAAAAGCTGGAAAAGATCCTGGAGGCGGGGCGGCAGGCGCCCAGCGGCGGGAATAACCAGACCAGCCATTTCTTTGTGATCCGGAAGCGGGAAGTGCTGGATCGGCTGGTGGGAATGGTGGAGCGCGCCTTCGCCCGGATGGAAGTGACGGAGGACATGTATGCCAGCATGAAGCATTCCGTGATTGCGGCGAAGAAGGGCGGGTATGTGTTCTGCTATAACGCGCCGGTGCTGATCGTGGTGGCCAACCGGAAGGGATACGGGAACAATATCGCGGACTGCGCCTGCGCCATTGAGAATATGATGGTGGCCGCCAACGCGCTGGACCTGGGAAGCTGCTGGATCAATCAGCTGAAATGGCTGAATGAGGAGGCGGAGATCCTGGAATACCTGCGGTCCTTTGGCTTGAAGGAGGAGGAACGGGTCTACGGCGCGGTGATCGTCGGATACCCGGCGACGGAAAGCGGGCTGCCGGACCGGCGGAAGATGGTCCTGAAGGGAAACGAGGTCACGCGGATCGGGTGATTGAATGGGTGCAAAGGAGAATCGCCGGATGAGGATTTTTATAGGAATCAGGCCGTCGGATGAGTTCCGGGCGGCGCTGGCTTTGCTGGAGGACCGGCTGCGGGACGCCGGGGTGACGGGGCGGTATCTGGACCCGTCCAACCTGCACCTGACGCTGGCGTTCATCGGGGAATGGCCGGAGGACGTGACGGAGGTGCTGCCGGAGGTGGACCAGCCCTTTTCTTTGGTGCTGTCCCATCTGGGGTATTTCTCGGAGGCGAAGGTGCTCTGGGCGGGGGTGGAACAGTCCGGCGAACTGGAGCGCCTGGCCGGGCGGGTCAGGCGCAGCCTGGCGGAGGCGGGGATTCCCTTTGACCCGAAA
>CAZUXV010000045.1:10936-13215 GCA_964624445.1 uncultured Oscillospiraceae bacterium
TTCAGCTGCCTGCGTTGACGGCGTCGTAGCCGTTCTCGAATTCCTTTCCGGCGTCGAAGACGGCGATTTCAGCCGCCGTCAGGTCGCCCTTTCCGTCATAGCGGTAGAAGCGCCCGCTTTCGGCGATGAACTCCATAATGCAGTAGTCCTCATCCTCGACGCCCTTCGGATAGTATTTCTCATCCCCCTCATTCCAGAGGAGTTCCCTGTATTCTTTCTCAAAATGGGCCACGGCTTTTCCGAAGAGGCAGAGCCCTTCAAAAGCCGAATCATCTGAGAAATACAGGCAGGCGTTGCCGTTTTTCATCAGGGTCTGCACGTGGGCCGAACTGGTGTTGGTGGAGATCAGGTGCCGGCCCAGGCCTTTGTGCCATACGCAGAACACCTTGCGGACATTCTGCCTGCCCGCCTCGTCGGTATAGCCGATGACGGCGAAGAGGGACCGGTTGATCAGGTTCATCATTTCATCTTTTGTCATTCTGCTTTCCTCCCTGTGAAATGCTGTGATGTGTCCGGGTTATCTTTCTGCTGCCCTGTCCTGGGACCGCCGGCGCCTGTCCTTTCCGGAGGTCTGGTAGTACCGGGCTTTTTCGGCGTACATCATCCGGTCGGATTCCCGGAGCATGCCTTCAATATCCCCGTTCCTTTCTTCCGAATAACAGTAGCCGAGGGCGCAGCTGCAGGCTGTTTCGGCAACGTTCTTCCGGACGCGGTCGGCCAGGGAGAGGACATCCTCCCGGGAGGCGGACCGGCAGACGATGACAAACTCATCCCCGCCGATCCGGTAGACGGACTGGCCCTGCTTTTCCGCCTGCAGCAGGCAGAGGGCGAGGGTGGTCAGGGCTTCGTCCCCGGCCGCGTGTCCCTGCCGGTCGTTGATTTCCTTCAGGCCGTTCATATCCACCGTCACCAGGCCTGTGATCCGGTCCGGGTTGACTTCCGTATCGGCGAAATAGGCCTGGCGGTTCAGCACGCCGGTCAGCGGATCCTTCTTGGTGCCCTGGAGGATCAGGAACTCAAAGTAGATAAACAGCGCAATGGCGATGGTGATGCAGAACATGGTTGAAAAGTTCCGGCCGAAGACGAAGGGGAGGAACACGCCCGACGCGAAGGCAAAGGCGAGGAAGGCGATGGGGACGACTTCCGTGTAAAGCTTGTTGCTGCGCCTGTAGAGCACAACAACCAGATAGACGCCGTACAGTCCGGCCACAATATACGGCAGCAGCCCGAGGGGGCCCCGGCGCAGGGTGCCGCTTTCATCCAGGCTGAAGACAATGCCGGTAAAGATGGACAGGATATTGATCCCCGTCAGGACGATGGCGGGGATGAAGATGAACCACCGGATTTTTTTGACCAGGGTATAGAGGATCATGGCGACGATGATCGGGGTCGCGCTGTACCGGACGGCCATCAGGACGGTCCGCTCCGTGATATAGCCGCCCAGGTCGCCCAGGGCGAACTCCAGGAAAACAACCACGGACAGGAGGAAGATGCCGGCGATCAGGATATAAAGCCGCCGGACGGATTGCCTGTCCAGGAAGATCGTGGTTTTGAGCGAGATCGCAAAGGCCGGCAGGATCAGGATCAGCGCCCAGTTCTGAACAATATAATCTCGCAGCATGGTACTGTCTCCTTGCTGAAAACATTTGGTCGTTATGATGATATCATTCGTACAGCCAGGCACACGCAGGATCAGGAAGCCGTCGGGATATGGAAACTGATCGAAAGATGACCGCCAAGCGCTGTCGCGATCCGTTCAAGGGTAGATACCGAAGGGTTTGAAACCCCTCTTTCTATTTTGGACAGATCAGACTGATCAATACCGGTCAGTTCAGCCAGCTGTGTTTGCGATAAACCGCATTGGGCTCTGGCAGCGGCGACCGCCTGCGCAACAAGCAAATTGGCGGCAGCTTTCTCTTTTCGGACTGTTTTTCCTTCTGCGTAGACTGTTTCAGCCTCAAGGTCCAGATCATCATTCCAGATAATTCCGTATGCACCCATCAGCTTTCCCTGCAGGAAAAGATTCCGATCCTTCAGTGCCTGGAGCTGAGGATACTTAGGAAATAAAGAGGCAATATCAAATTGTTTTACCAGGCCATCCTGAAAGCGAACTTCCATCTCTGTTCCTTCGAGAAAGTTCAATTCAACTGCTTTATGAAACACCGGATTTCCCTCCTTCCATGATCAGTCCAGTGGCGGCAGTTTCCTGTATTCTTCCGTTTCCCACATCTGATTGAGTTCTTTCTGGTATTTCAGAACAAACTCTTTGACCATTGCTT
>CAZUXV010000045.1:13315-17262 GCA_964624445.1 uncultured Oscillospiraceae bacterium
CACATCTGATTGAGTTCTTTCTGGTATTTCAGAACAAACTCTTTGACCATTGCTTTTGCCTTGGGAGGAAACACACCATCCATAATTTCACCTGTTGCAATCTTATCATCCCCCATATCAATAATAGGGGATAAATCCCCTAATGTCAAGAACTATTCTTATAATTCCCTTGCGGGTTCAGATCTGTCCCTTGAAGTGCTTCATCATATCGTTCGTCAGGCTCAGATCGTTGGGCTGCAGGACGATATCCGCCCGGTTGACCCATTCGGCGTATTTCAGCTCACTGGCGTCCATCCGGATTTCACCGTCCCCCTGGTCCACTATTCAAAGACCGTTTCGGCAATGGCCAGCGCGTTCTCCCGCGCCGATTTCATCCCGGTGTCGACGGTCAGGTCATAGCCGTCCCGGGGATACAGGTACTGGGCGGAAGCGGCAGCCGATCCGGGGCATCTGTCGCCCCGGGCCCGTTCCCTTTCGGCCAGGATTTCCGGCGGGCAGGTGATATGCACCGTACGCAGGGGATAGGCATACAGCATTTCTTTCAGCTGTCTGAAGATCCGTTCGCTGGTGATCACATGATCGATAATCACGCCCGAGCCGGATGCCAGGATGTCCAGCGCCCAGTCGCACAGGTCGCCTGCAATCGCCCAGACGTCGTCCTCGTACATGGTTTCCATCGGATCCGTTTCCATGAAATCGTCAATGGAAACCACCTGGTAGTCTTCGGCTTTCCGGGCTTTGATCAGCGCCTGCAGTTCCCCGGCCAGGGTGGATTTCCCGCTGCTGGAAGGGCCGTTCAGCAGGATTACTTGCCTGCCGGAGGAAACGCCGCCGCAGAGCTTGCGCAGGGCCGTGTATTCCCGCAGGTACATGCCGCGCCGCATCTTATCGGTGTCCGCATAGGAGGCATGTGCTGAAAAGATTTGAATGATCTCATCCAGCGGAAGCCACCGGGGCTCCATGCCCACTTCCTTTTCCCGCTCCGTCAGCTGAACGGCGGTTTCGCCGGTCACTTCCCCGAAGAAATACCGGTTGACCCATTTGAAATCCTCGTAATACTCGTCGATCTCCAGCACGCATTCCGTCGGGCGGATCAGGAAGCCCGTTTCCTCCGCCACCTCCCGGACGCAGCATTCACGTTCGTCCTCATTATCTTCGAGCCCGCCGCCCGGCAGCATCCACTGCCCGGTGCGGGTTTCATAGGAGAGCAGGAGCCGGTTATCGCGGAGGATGATCCCCCGGCAGGCCGTGCGGGTTTTGTCCCACTTCCCGAAATAGTTGTCGCCGACAATGTCCACGATCCTGCCGTGTTCGTTCCGCAGAGCCGTCATCTGCTCCACAATGTCAGGATTCCAGGAGATGAGCGAAGGAAGATTTGCGCACGGGAATTCCGCGCACAGGCCGCAGAACTGGACGCCGTGGTCCCTTGTGCAGGCATGGATTCTGCACCGGCCGGATTCCGCCCATTCCGGGACGCGGCCGTCCGCCTCAATGCAGCCGGGGCATCTTCCGTCCTGCTTCTTCGGGCACCCGGTGCAGCATTCACCGCAGGCGGTGATGGTTGAAAAGTCTGTCATCATTGTCTCCTGAAGTCTGATGTGTTGAAAAGGGATGGTTTTATATTTCGGCATGGGGCGGCGGAATCCTGTGGACCACCCGATCAATCATCGGGATCCTGAATCTCCGGCAGGAACCCGTCTTTGATTTTGTAGTCGATCCCCGCCTTACGGGCCTGGGAGATCTGGAAGCGGCGGGGGATCCGGTACATTCTGCCGTTTTTGATGAAATAGGCCCCTGTCTGATGGAACTGGAAAGGGACGCCTTTGTTCATACACTGGCGGCGGACGTCCAGCACCCATTCGTAATCGAGCAGCCGCACGTTGACGCCCGATTCCCCGGAGCAGGCGACCTCGCAGATGCTGCCGTCAAGATACTTTTCAAGATGGACCGGACCGAGCATCGGGCCGAGGATCACCGTTTTATACCTGATCGGAAGCTCTGCGAAGATCGGCAGCCGGAAATCCGCCCGGTCCTGGTTTTCACAGGTGCAGCCTACGATCACATTTCCATAGCCGTCGCCCCAGTCTGCCGGCACGCATTCCATAAAGCGTTCAATGCGTTTCGTGAAAAATTAAACATGCAGTCGCTGCGGGATCGGATCATTTCCCAGCATTCATCCCGCCACGGATCCGCGTCCTTCAGCAAAAAATCCGAGGTAAAGCAGGTCATGACAATGGAACCGGGCGCAATCTTCGGCGTCCCGTCACGCTTCTTTCTGACCGGCAGGCTGAAATTCTGCGTTCTGCGGCACTGCTCCGATGAAACCGTGCTGCCGTATGCCTCATCCTGCCGGTACACATAGCAGTAGCGGCAGCCTTCGGAATACTTCGTACAGCCATGCCAGGGATTCCAGCTTGCGTATTTCTGTTCGCTCATTTTTTCATTCCGATACTGATGATCCTGCAGCTTTGATCTGACGGTCGTTCATTCAATTCGGGTTTTCCGTTTCATGACCGGTATGGGGCTTATTCCATCATCTTCCGGATTTCGGCAGCTGCTTCACGGATCAGTTCTTCTTCACTGAGTCCTCCGGAAAAAGCGCCTTTACGGTACACGATTTTTCCGTTGACAATCGTGGTGTCAATTCCATCCTCCTCCAGCTTCGCGCAGACCGCGTCGGCTGTGGGCTTGTCATGATGTGAATAGCTGATGAAAACGTCATGCGCCATGCAGGGTTCACCTCATACGGTTTTCTTTGATCCGGTCTGTCTCCACCATATTACCAGAGGAAGGGGAGGGAGGCAAGGGAGGAGCGAAGGCTGGCAGCCGGGCCCGCGAAATTCCTTTGACGGGGAAAAATGTTTGTTCGCGCATCGTTGATTATTGTATAATCTGTCCGGAAACGATTCCCTTTCTGCGGATTGGCTGAAAACAGGGGAGTTATGAATTCATTCGGGCAGAAAACCGATGATCGGAGGGGAAAAGGTTGAAGCGGTTCATGATCCTGGCAGCGGTTCTGCTGCTGGCGGCAATGGCCTGGAATGCGGCAGCTGCGGAGGAAACACTTCATCCGGTGATTGTGATCAGCGAAGTGATGGCCAGCAATGATTCGGTCGAAACGTATCCGAAGGCGGGATATACCGACTGGGTCGAGATCTTCAATTCAGGAGACGCGGCCGTGGATCTGGGCGGATGGGGGCTGAGCGACAACCCGGACAAGCCGCTGAAATGGCAGTTTCCCGACGGAACAGTGATTCTTCCCGGGGAATACAGGGTCATTCTGTGCGACAAGGACACGGAAAAGAACAGCGGCGCGGAGCTGCACGCGTCTTTCACCATCGGCCGGAAGAGCGGGGAAGTGATCATCCTGTCTGACGCGGAGGGCGCCGTGCAGGACCGGATCACGCTTCCCGAAATGAAGACGGATATCTCCTTCGGACGGAGTCAGGAGGACGGCGGCCTGTATTGGTATGACCCGCCTACGCCTTTTGCGGCAAACAGCGGCGGCTTCGCGGGATATGCCGCGGCGCCGTCGTTCTCGGCGGAGCCCGGTTTTTATGATTCGGCCCTGTCTCTGCGGATCACCGTCCCGGAAGGCACCCGGGTGTTCTATACCCTGGACGGATCGGAGCCGACGCGGGAATCCGCGACTTACGGCGGGGAAACGCTGGAAATCACCGCAACGACCGTGGTCCGGGCCAGGGCTTTCGCGGAGGAGTCGCTCCGGCCCGGCGATACGCTCACAGGCACGTTCTTTATCCACACGGCTCACAGCCTGCCGGTGGTATCCGTCACGGTGGACCCGGACGACCTGTGGAATCCCAAACGGGGCATGCTGACCGTCGGGAAGGGCGTCAACAAAAAAGAGGGCCTGCCCTTCAAAAACACCGTGTACCGGAAGGTGAAGAACTCCGGGGTCAAATATGAAAGCTATGTGGAGATGTACG
>CAZUXV010000046.1:0-17149 GCA_964624445.1 uncultured Oscillospiraceae bacterium
CCTGGAGCTGAAGCTGAAGGTCCTGATCGTCATCAACAAGGTGGACCGCCCGGACGCCCGCTGCGAGGAAGTCGTCAACGAGATCCTGGACCTGCTGATCGACCTGGAAGCGGACGAGAGCACTATTGAGAATCCGATCCTTTATGTCTCCGCCAGGAAGGGTACGGCGACGCTGGACCTCAGCCAGCCCGGCACGGACCTGCAGCCGCTTTTTGACGCGATCCTGAAGTACATTCCCGCGCCGGAAGGCGACGCGGAAGGTCCGGCCCAGGTGCTGATTTCCACCATCGACTACAGCGAGTATGTGGGCCGCATCGGCGTGGGCCGCATTGTCCGCGGTACTTTTACCGAGGGCATGAACGTCGTCCATACGAACCTGGAAACCGGCGTGACCAGCCCCGTCTGGCGCCTGGGCGGCCTGTTCCAGTACGACGGCCTGAAACGCGTGAACGCCTCCCAGGTCAGCATGGGCGACATTGTCGCACTTTACGGTGCGGAGGACATCTCCATCGGCGATACGGTCTGCGACCCGGCGAAGGTCGAAGGCCTGCCCTTTGTGAAGATCTCCGAACCGACCGTAACCATGACCTTCTCCGTGAACGACAGCCCCTTCGCCGGCAGGGAAGGGCAGTATGTCACCAGCCGCCACCTGCGGGCCCGCCTGATGAAGGAACTGCAGACGGATGTATCCCTGCGGGTAAATGATACCAGCTCCACCGATTCTTTTGAGGTCTGCGGCCGGGGCGAACTGCACCTGTCCATCCTGATCGAGAACATGCGCCGCCAGGGCTATGAGTTCGCGGTCAGCAAGCCCCAGGTCATCTACAAGGAGATTGACGGGGTCAAGTGCGAGCCCGTGGAGCGCCTGATCGTCGATACGCCCCAGGCTTCCGCCGGCGCCGTGATCGAGAAAATCGGCCGCCGCCGGGGCACACTGGAGCATATGAGCGGCATGGACCGGGTCCGCCTGGAGTTCCTGGTGCCGTCCCGCGGCCTGTTCGGCTACCGGAGCGAGTTTATGACGGACACCCGGGGCGAGGGTATCATGTCCTCCGTGTTTGAACGCTATGAGCCCGTGAAGGGCGATATCCCGCACCGCAACGCCGGCGCCCTGATCTGCTTTGAGACCGGGGTCACTACCAGCTACGGCCTGTTCTATTCCCAGGAGCGCGGTACGCTGTTCATCGGTGCGGGCGAGGACGTCTATATGGGCCAGATCTGCGGCCAGAACGCCCGCCCGGGCGACCTGGTGGTCAACGTCTGCAAGCAGAAACATGTGACCAACATGCGCAATGCTTCCGCTTCCGAAGACGCCATGCGCCTGATCTCCGTCCACCCGCTGACCCTGGAAGAGTGCCTGGAATTCATCGACGACGACGAACTGCTGGAAATCACCCCGAAGAACCTGCGGATGAGAAAACGGCAGCTGGACCATTCGCTCCGGGCGAAAGCCCGCAGCCGCGGTGAGGAAGCGTAAGAAAAAAGATATGACAATACCCCGCCGATCCGGCGGGGTATTGTATATGGCACAGCGGAATCAGTCGGTGTGGTAGCTGTATTCCATCATGGTGCTTTCACCGTTTTCGGTCCAGAGGATGTTTTTGTGTTCGTCGTAGGAGAAGGTGACGGTGAAGGGCTCTTCGCCTTCGAATTCACCGGTGGCGGTGAGGCTGTCCGTTGCGGCGTCATAGGGCGCCTTCAGGATCGCGTCCTTCACAATGCTGTCGTCCTGGCCGTAGACATACAGGCGGATGTCATACTCGTTATCGTACCAGTCGTAGAAGTATACTTCGATTTCATCCTTCATCCAGCGGCCGCCGTAGAAGTTGCCGATCTTTTCGAATTCCAGCCCCTGGCCGGCGTCTTCCTTCAGGTCTTTCCAGATGAGCCTGCCGTTTTCGGTGAGGGTGAATTCGGCGTCGCCGACTTCATAATAGGTCTCGTCCCAGTTGCCCGTAACGGTGTCCTGCTTATAGTGCAGGCCGAAGGGAACAGCCGTGAGCCTGTCTTTTTCCGGGTTCAGCGCCAGCGCGTATTCCCAGACGTCTTCCTTGTTGTCGCCGAGCCTGTGAACGATGTAGGACTTGATACCGCCGTCCTCATCAAACATCTCGATGCGCCAGTAGCCGTCTTCGGCAACCCAGGTGCTGACGTACGGGAG
This sequence comes from uncultured Oscillospiraceae bacterium, assembly GCA_964624445.1. Lineage (GTDB taxonomy): Bacteria > Bacillota > Clostridia > Christensenellales > Aristaeellaceae > Aristaeella. The sequence goes on from CAZUXV010000046.1 coordinate 2,162, forward strand.
CGCTTCCGGATTATCATCCGTATAGCAGCCAAATTCTTCTTTTGCTTCCGTATCTTCTTCCGCAAACACAGCGGTCACGGCTAAGCACAGGCAGATGACCAGGATCAGGGAAAGCAATTTTTTCATCAGGGTAAGTCTCCTTTCATTTATCGGTTTGCATTTGGTTCATGGATTGATACGGATGACCAAAACGAATGGCAGTGCTGTCAGGTGTTTTCTGTTATCCTTTCCTGTATATCATAACTGAAAACCGTGCTCCGGTCAACGCCGGTCAGTCCGTGGCGCTTTTCCGGATCCAGCCCGTTGCACCCCGCAGGCTGACGATCAGCCAGTCGCCCTCTTCTTTCAGGATGGGCAGCAGGGTGTCTTCATCCAGCAGGGCCACCTTGGGCGCGGACTCGTCGTTCCAGGCGTATACCGGCGTTCTGGTCTCCGTCCGGTACCAGGCCGGATCAATGATGATATAGTCCGCGTTGACCCAGCCGGTCTGTCCCGCGTCCACAGCGTCCGACGCAAAGCAGTCCGCCCAGCCGTCCGCCGTCTTCTGGACGCTAAACCTGCTTCCGTACTGCAGCGTTTTCACCGCTTTGGCATCGGTACGGGGCTCCGCGCGAACGGTCAGGCTTTCGCACAGCACCACGGCCTGCAGGCCGATCTGCCCCTCGCCATAAGGCGGAATGATTTCCGCTCCGGCGGCACAGACGCAGCCGAGGGCCAGGACCATCACGGTCAGGATTGTAAGCCAGGCATTTTTTTTCATGTTCGTGAACCTCCGTTTCATCCGGTTATCCATTCAACGACGGAACCGGCCGCTTCCTTCCGGAATCGGACCGGCCGGTTCTACATCTGCTCCTGCTGCTCCATCAGCAGGTCGTAAAAATCGTCAATACTGATCAGGACTGTTTCATCTGCACAGCCCTGAGGGGAAGTATCATCGTCTGTTTCCAAAGGATCATATTCGTAATCCATATGCTCCTCCGATTGCTGTCTGTAAAAATATTTCGACATGGAACGGAGGATTCCTGTATGCAGCCCTGTTAAGAAAGATCCCCGCCGTCGGGCGGGGATCCGGTGGTTCAGTTTTTTATTCAGCAGGAACGGCTTCTTCTTCGGGAGCGGCTTCCTCAGCGGCGGCTTCCGCGGCAAAGTCGATCTTCCAGGGCTCACCGTCTTCGGTGTACACGATATCGGCGGCAAGGGCCCATTCGATGATTGCCGAGCTCATTTTCGAATTGAACAGTTCTTCCTGCAGGGTAGCCCGGAATTCTTCCTTCATCTCGTCGGTCAGCTCAGTCGCGCCGCCGGGAACGTCCCGCAGATACTGCAGGATATGAACGCCGTACTGGCCGACGACGGGCTTGCTGACATCGCCGACTTTTTCCAGTTCCATGGCGGCTTTCTGGAATGCGGGATCATAGAGAATGCTGTCGTTATGCACCGGATAGCCGGAGGCAAGCCTGGCTTCGTCCTTCATGCCGGAGTCGGTGCCGTATTCATTGATCAGATCCACGAAAGGCGTACCGCTTTCCAGCTTGCCCATGATCTCGTCCACGGTGCCCTGTACGCTGTCCAGAATTTCCTGTTCTGCGGCGTCAACCATTTCCTGCGTTACAGGCTCGGCAGTGGGTTCGGGCTCGGCAGTGGGTTCAGGCTCGGCAGTGGGTTCACCGTCTTCGGCGGGCGCTTCCGCGGTTTCAGTAGGCTCTTCTTCCGTGTTGGATTCCTGCTCTTCCAGACGGGCGGACAGGTCCTTCCACTTGTTCAGCAGTTCCTCGTCAACCGGCAGCAGGATGTGGATGATGCCGCGGTATCCTTCGGGGGTGTAGTAGGAGGACTGGCCATAGTACTGGGTATAGAACTCATAGGTGGCAACGTCGTTCATATACTGCTCCTGGTCTTCCTTCACCAGGTCGTCAAAGTACTGCTGAACATCCTCATCCGTAACGGTTTCACCTGCGGCCACGGATTCTTCAACGCGCCCGGTGATGAGGGCTTCGATCTGGGAGTCGACGACTTCGGTCACATACAGTTCTTCGTCCACGCTGAAGTTTTCCTTGATGTAAGCCACCGCGTCCGCGCGGGCAGCTTCTTTTTCCTCATCCGTGGAGGTTTCAGTCAGGTTGCCCAACTGTTCCGCATAGTGGTCAACCGCGTTGTCCCATTCTTCCTTCGCGGCGGTTTTATAGCTTTCTTTTTCCTCGTCTGTTACGGTATCCAGACCAAGTTCGGCGGCCTTGTCCGCAATCAGTTTGCTTTTGATCATCTCATACATTGTGCTCTGACGGAGGAGAGTGATCACTTCGGGCGTTTCGGTATCATAACCGTAGGACTGGGCCATCTGGGTATAATAGTCGTATACATAGAGCAGTTTTTCGTTGTTGGACCAGATCTCTTCGCCGTTGATTGTGGCCAGCAGCACGGGGGCCGCTTCTTCAGCCGCGGTTTCTGCCGCCACCGCTTCTTCGGCGGGGGCTTCTTCGGCAGGGGCATCTTCCGCCAGCGCGAAGGGCGCGGCGGCCAGCAGCATCACAGAAAGCAGGATGCAGAAAAGACGCTTCATCATGATTCATTTCCTCCGGTATTAAGAGTAAGGGGTTCAACCCAACGCGACTATTATACACAAAAGCACCCCCCGGTTCAATGCGCGCTTTGTGAACTTGTTGTGAACAATGCGTCCGGCGCCGGGTACCCTTGTCACAAAGACGGATATGGAATAAAATGACAGCGGCCGGCGCCGGGAAGCGCCGGGCGGAGGTGAAAGATGGACAGCGTCAATCCGGTCATGCTGTATTACGATATCATCCTGATGGTCTCAGTGGTGCTCTCCGGGATCTATCTGTTCATGTGGCACAAGCATTTCGACGCTCATATCACGATGATCTTCGTGATGATCCCGGTCATCTGCCTGGGTTATGCGCTGCGGGTGCATGCCACCGGGCTGGAGGCGGTCCTCGCCGCAAATAAACTGGTGTACCTGGGCGGCTGCTTCCTGCAGCTGTTTGTCCTGCTGGCCATTATCAACCTGTGCAATATCCGGATGGGGAAGACCGGCCGGATCCTGAAGACCCTGGGCTTTGCCCTGAGCACAGCCGTGTTTGTCTATGTCCTCAATCCCATGAGATCCGGGGATTTCTACAAAAGCGTCGAGCTGGAGATACAGAACGGCCTACCGCTCCTGCACAAGGAATACGGCTGGATGCATACCGTGTTTGAGATCCTGGTCATCATCTATTTCCTGCTCAGTATTTTCTTCATCGTTTACTGCTTTATCAGAAAGAACCAGATCTCCAGGAAGATTCTGGGCCTGCTCTTTTTCCCGGAGGTGCTGGCAGTCTTTGCGTTTTTCGCCAAAGGATTCACGGGCATGGTCGAGCTGACCCCGCTGACCTACGTCGTGGCCCAGGTTACATACCTGGTCATCGTTTCCCGGGTCTCACTCTACGATATCACGGATACCGCCGTCGATTCCCTCGTGCAGAAAGGAAATACGGGCTTCATCGCGATTGATTACGGCCATCACTACCTGGGTTCCAACGATACCGCCAAGGAGATCTTCCCGGTTCTGAGAAAGCTGACCGTGGACCTGTCCGTCAGGCGGCGGAAATCCTTTGCCGATCTGGTTACCCCCTGGCTGGAAGAATATCAGGAGGACCGCAGCCATAATACCGCAGACTACGCAAAGGACGACAAGATCTACCGGATCACCGTTTCCCCGCTGTATAACGGGCAGAAGGAAAAAGGCTACCAGCTGACAATTACAGACAACACCAAAGACCAGCAGTACATCCATTTCATCAAGAGCTACAACGACCGCCTGAGCGCCGACGTGGAGGCGGCGACGGAGCATATCCGCCAGATGCACGACAACCTGATCCTCAGCATGGCGACCATGGTTGAAAGCCGCGACAACTCAACCGGCGGGCATATCCGCCGTACCAGCGAAGGCGTGAAGATCCTCCTGAGCGAGATGACGCAGCAGGATTTTCCGGAACTGACCGATGATTTCCGGAAGAAGCTGATCAAAGCCGCGCCTATGCACGATCTGGGCAAGATCGCCGTTCCGGACGAGATCCTCCAAAAGCCCGGCCGTTTTACCCCGGAGGAGTTTGAAAAGATGAAAGCCCACGCCCCGGAAGGCTCCCGCATCGTCCATGAGATCCTGAAGGATACCGACGACGAGGAATTCCACGTAATTGCCGAGAGCGTCGCCGCGTTCCACCACGAGCGCTGGGACGGTTCCGGCTATCCGGATCACCTGAAAGGGGAGGAGATCCCGCTGGAAGCCCGGATCATGGCGGTCGCCGACGTATACGACGCCCTGGTCTCCAAACGCGTGTATAAGGAAAGCATGTCCTTTGAAAAGGCGGACGGGATCATGATGGAGGGCATGGGGACCCAGTTCGCCCCGGAGATGAAGGATGTCTACGTCCGTGCCCGGCCGAAGCTCGAAGCCTATTACAGTTCCCTGGAAAAGTAAATTTTTCCTACTAAAGATGCTCCGCGCAGCGGAGCATCTTCTGTATGCCCTGAGCAAACCCTGCATCCTGAACATGCAGCAGCTTTTTTGGTGAGTTCCCATGGCTGTTCTTTCCTGATTCCCGGTTTTATGATACAATGAACCAAAGACATCCGACAGCAGCACAGACCGGCAGATCATTGGATCAGGAGGCATTCTGACAATGTATATCCATCTCGTATATTATTCCGGAGACCGATCCCTGGTGGAGAATACCAAAAAAGACGGGTCGGCCGGAATCGTCGCGGATAAGATGTTTTTCCTGGACGCGGTGGACAACGACGTCGACGCGCTGCGGTTCCAGCATAACAACGGCAGCCATTTCGACGTGATCTTCCTGGAAAAGGAATGCGCACAGAGCGTATATCAGACAATCCTGGACGCGGTCCGGGAAAACCGGACGATCCTGGAAACGGATATCCGGGAAAAGCAGATTGAGGGAGGTCTGACATGAAAAAGATATTTGCGCTGGCTCTGATGCTGGCAATGCTCTGCGCGGTCTGCTGCGCGCCGGCAGAAGCGGAGGAGAGCAGACCGGAAGAAGGCCCGAAGTTCGTTACGATCCGGGAGTGGCTGGACGCTGAAGGCGAATGCGGCGACTGCATGGTGTTGCTGAGGATCAGGCAGATCATCAACCCCGTGCTCGCCATCGGGGAGGATGAGACCGGGACGATCGACCTGTATTCCGGCGGGGAGGACCGGATTATCATCAACTTTACGGAAGACGATATCGCGGAAGGCGACTTCATTGTGATCGCCAATCCGAAGTACAATCCCTATGAAGGAAAAATCGAAATGACGGACTGGATCCTGAAACGGATTCTGCCGAAATTCTGATCAGCAGCTGCCATGTTCTCCTGCCGCTGCGTATAAACAGGTGCCGACGGGGATGTCGGCAAAGGGAGTAATGAACCATGGAAAAGAAACATGAACTGAACAAGGAAGAGATGGAACAGGTTTCCAGCGGTGAATTTCAGTTTGATGGATTTGATGCCATTGCCGGTTCAGGCGAGAGGATCATCCAATGCAGCAACTGCTCAAAACCGATTTATGCTGACATCAGCAGACACCTTGTCAAATGCCCGCACTGCGGCGCATATACATGGTACTGATTGCTGTGACTGCAAAACAAAGCCTCGGCTGCTGTAAAAGCGGCCGAGGCTTTGTTATTCATTTTTCGTTTACGCCGCAGGCGCTTCTTCCTGCTGTGCGAACCATTCGTTGATCATCCTGTCCAGAGCCTCATCATCGAAGTAAGCGGAATAGTCGCCGCCGGAGAGGCGGGGATTGTCCGTTTCGGGATCTGTTTCGACCCGCGTGATGGGCAGGTCCGTGACGCAGCCGTCTTCGATGGGACGGTCATTCTCATCCCGCAGCTGCCAGGTATAGCTGGACATCATGAATACCGCGCCGCCGGTCAGGGTGGCCATCTGGACGCAGCAGGATCCGCCGCCCGTAGGCTCGCCGATCAGGACCGCACCGTTATCCTGCATGAGGAAGGGGAAAAGATTGCCGCAGGAGAACGAAGCCCGGGAGGTCAGCACGGCATAGTTGAAATCGTATCTGACCTCGTCATCTTTTTCGTCAAAGACGCCGTCCAGGTTTTTGTCCGTATGAACGACAGCGTGCTCATGCTGACCGGTGAGGACGTTGTAGCCGCGGAAGATGTTGTCTCCGGTGGCCAGGTCCAGCATGGCCATCAGCATATCACCGCTGCCGCCGAGATTGCAGGAGAGGTCGAAGAGTACGTTCTTGATCTCCGGGTTTTCACTGGCCCGCTTCAGTCCGGTCCAGACAATACCAAGGGCGTCCGTTGGGATCTCGCCGGTGCCGGCGTAGTATGCTTCCCAGCCTGTTATATCCGGATTGAACGCGTCGACGCGGAGGATTGCGGTGCTGCCGCATTCCCGGTAGGTTTCATTGCCCCAGACGGCGTTACGGTTTGCACTGATCTGCTGACAGAGGACGCTGCGGGCGTTGCCTGAAATACCCATAAGGGAATCGTAAGAGCCCAGCAGAATGCGCAGGACGAGATCCGGATAAGGCGACTTTTCGCCAATCAGGTCAGAGATCCCGGAGAAGAAGGTATGACCATCATCCAGGGACGGGCAGAAGAGAGCGGTCATGCCGATGATGTAATCCACCATGTCCGGGGAGAACAGGGCTTCCTTCAGGGCGGCTCCCTCCTCACCCATATCCGTCAGGGCGGCATCGAGTCCCTTCTCGCGGATGGCGTCATTCAGCGGAGCAGGACCGGGGAAACCGAAGAAGTAATCGAGCACGAAGCAGAGTTCCGCGTAGCCTTCCCGGATTTCATCCTCCTCCCGCTTCGCTTTGCCGGTAAACAGTTCCTGCATCCGCGGGCTCTCGTAGTATCCGGCAGGCAGGCCGGCAAGGGCGTTGATATCGATGACCGGGTGGATGATGTTCTCGCCGTTGTAAATGACGTAGTTCACTGCAACGTCGCAGAACATGGTAGAGAGCAGGGATAAGGGCAGGTAGACGTCATCCGCTTCCGCATGGAAGGAAATCCCGTATTTCCCGAAATCGAAGACGACGGTCTGCGGTGCTTCGTCAAAGAGGAGCTCAGAATAATATGTCCAGGCGCAGGGCATATCTTTGAGACCGACAGACCGCCCCTGATACGGTACCGGCGGGTTCTGGAAGGAGGCCCAGTCCGCGGCGGTCATTGTGCCCGCAGCCGGATCAAACACGACGGCGGAGCCGTTAGGATGGGTCACGGTCCAGACACCGGCCTCCTGATCTGACGAAACGACCAGCTCCACACCCGGCAGATAGGCTGCGTAAGCTTTCATACCGGCACAGGCCACATGGGGCGCGTCCGGATAAAAACGCAGGTCCAGGGACGTGACCTGTTCACCGTTCTGCAGAACCGGTGTGGTCACCACGGTAAAACCCGTCTCTTCCGCTGAAGCGAATGAGAGAACGGACAGGAGCATGATCAGCACCAAAAACAGGGAAATCAGTCTTTTCATCATGTCAGTCTCCTTCAATACAGACCATATTTTGCGGTTCCGGCCATATGATTTTACCACATGTTGGAAAAACAGAAAAGTATGGCAAAAAATGAGCAGAGACAGAGGAATTTGCCCGGTATCGTTTTCACCGAAATAATGTTGTATTTCAATAGGAAAAGGGAGCAAGTCCGTGCCCAAAACAGGCGAAATGTAAGCAGAATTGAGCTTTTCTGTGTCAAATATTGCTTTTTTCCTTATAATAAGGTAAAATTTTATGTCTGGATGTATAAATCTATACGGGGGTCTGATGCTCATGACAGTAAAGACCGGAATCAAGCGAATACCATTATGGTATAAAAAACTCATAACATCCCTGGATATTATAGGGCGCGCATCATGACGGTGGATCAAAGGGACACTGTTAATCGATGTGCGCCTTTTTTGATTATTGACTCTGTCTGCTGAACAGCGTTAAAGTGTTCTTTGATATGCCGGAAGGCCATCAGAGCCTTGTGAAGGTTGTGACCAATGTGCTGGAAGGCGGGAGCCTGACAAGTCGTCAGTCCAAATCTGAAATCCGGATTGCGAAAAAACGGAGTCGGTATTATGAAAAAGATGGTAAAGAAAAGATATGCATGGATCCTGGCAGCGCTGCTTTTTGCAGCGCTGCTCCTTGCTGTTCCGCCCGTCCGGGCGGAACGGCAGGAAGGGGAGACAACATGAAGGATCTGTCGGAACTGGTCTATCAGGACTTCGCCGCCGGCGGAATCGACCCGGATGTTTACAGCGGCCTGATGAGAAATGGGAAGGCGTAATGACCCTGGACCTGCCGGCGGAATGATCATTATATTGAAAGGAAGACCGGATTGAATCTCCGGCAGCCGCAGATGAAAAAAAACAGAAGAATCCCGCTGGCCGTCAAAATGAATATCCTGGTCTCCGTGATGATCCTGTGTACGTGCGCCCTGCTGATCATCATCAGCAACGGCGCCTACAACAAAACGGTGATTGAGCCCTATGTCCTGAAGATGGAAGGGATCAAGGTCGACACGGAAGCAATGAAACCGTTCCTGGCGCATTTTTTGGACTATGTCGGCACGGAGGAACTGGACGCGATCTGGACGGAGGACCGGGAGGAACGGGCCGGCCGCCTGATGGACTGGATGCAGCAGCAGCCTTCCTTTCTCCCGAACGCGGAGGACGAAGAACGGACCCTGCTGAACGACTGGGTCGATTTTTCCCTGATGCCGGTCAATATCCGGGCGGACGGGGACCTGAACGCGGTGGACGTCGCGGTTCGGAAAAACGGGATCTACTACAGTGTCTGCAGCGAATACAAGCAGGACGTCAACCTGATCGAAGCGGACGAGGGGAACGCCATTGATTTCGGATTGGCGGTGAACATGGAAGGCCTGGCGCCGGAGGATTACGGCAAAGCGAAGTGGTATCAGCTGGACGAGTCGTATCTGCTGGTGCGCTGCGTGCAGATCGGCCTGGACGGGACGGATGCGCTGGTATGCCTGTGCTATGACCTGACGGACATGATAGGAGAGCATAAAAACTACCTGCTCCGCTGCGTCCTTTTCACACTGTCGCTGACAGTGGCAGCGTCCGCTGCCGGCATGTTCCTGATGCGGCGGTATATTACCCGTCCGGTGCGCCGGCTTGCCCAGGCGACTAAGGAATTCACCCCCGAAGAAAACGGAACCTATTCCGCGGAGAAGATCAGCAAGGTTGAGGTCAGGAACAGGGACGAGATCGGCGACCTCAGCCGGGATATCCGCTCCATGCAGGAGCGGATTGTAGAGAACGCGGACAACCTTGCCCGCATGACCGCTGAAAAGGAACGCGTCAGCACGGAGCTGGACCTGGCGAGGGATATTCAGGCCTCTCTGCTGCCGGACGTGTTTCCCGCTTTCCCGGACCGCCATGAGTTCAGCCTGTATGCCTCCATGACGCCGGCGCGGGAGGTCGGCGGCGACTTCTACGATTTCTTCCTGATTGACGATGACCATCTGGCGCTGGTCATCGCGGACGTTTCCGGCAAGGGGATCCCCGCGGCGCTGTTTATGGCGGTTTCCCGGACCGTGATCCGCGATCAGCTGATGAGCGGCTGCGATCCGGTCAGGGCGCTGGAGAGGGCAAACGCACAGCTGTGCAGTGAAAACCCGCATATGATGTTCGTCACGGTATGGCTGGCGGTGGTGGAGATCTCCACAGGCAAGGGCGTCGCGTGCAACGCGGGACATGAGCATCCCGCCGTCCGCCGCGCCGGAGGCGCGTTTGAACTGGTGAAGTACAAACATGACAGGCCGGCCGGGTTTATACCGGATACGGCCTACCACAGCCGGAAATTTGAACTGAGGCCGGGGGATACCCTGATGGTTTATACGGACGGCGTGCCGGAAGCGAATAACCTGCAAAAGGAACTGTTCGGCGAGGAACGCATGATGGAAACACTGAACCGGTACGCGGACGCGGAGTCGGAGGAACTGATACGCAGGATGTATGAAGCGGTGGCTTCTTTTGCGGACGGAACAGATCAGTTTGACGATATCACCATGCTTGCGGTAAAATATTACGGACGGGAAAACGAGACCGGTGAGGCCGGGCTTTGACAATATGAGGGAGAAACACATCATGAACATTATCAAGAACCAGGAAGGGACGACGCTGACCATCAAACTGGACGACCGTCTGGACACGATTACCGCACCGCAGATGGACGCGGATCTCAAAAGCTGCCTGGACGGCGTTGAAACGCTGATCTGGGATTTCAGCAACCTCGAATACATTACGTCCGCCGGACTCCGTACGCTGATGAACACACAGCGGACGATGAGCAGCAAGGGAACCATGAAGATCATCCATGCGAATGAAACGGTGAAAGGCGTATTTGAGCTGACCGGCCTGGACGATATGCTTGAGGAAGAGTAAGCGATTCGCGGAACAGAAAAGTACGGATACCAGGCCTCCGGCGCTCCGGAGGTCTTTTGAAAAGGAGAACAGATATGAAAAAGATCATCATCGTATTGCTTGCCGTGATCCTGGCGCTGGCTGCGGGAACTGTGGCGGCGGAGGAATCCGAACTGCCGGGCAAACCCTTTGAAGATTTTACGGCGACGGACACGGAAGGGAACGTTTTTACGCTCTCTGAGGCCCTGAAGGATCATGAGGCGGTGCTGATCAATTTCTGGGCGACCTGGTGTCCCCCGTGCCAGAATGAGATGCCGCATTTACAGAAACTCTGGGAGACATACGGCGACCGGGTGGCGATGATTGCGCTGTCCACAGAACCGGAGGATACGGTGGAAAAGATCTCCGCGTTCCGGGAAGAATACGGCCTCACGTTCCCGATGGGACGGGATGAGGACCAGGCGCTGTCGGCCCGGCTTAACGCATCGGGAATTCCGGATACCGTTATCGTGGACCGCTTCGGGAACGTCGGGTTCTACCGTGTCGGCACCTTCTTCACCTACGAAGACCTGGAGCGGACCGTAACGCCTTTCCTGGGAGACGAATATACGGAGACGAAAGTGCTGAAAGAGATCCCGAAGGACAGCTCCACCGGCGCGTTCCCGGTATCCGCAAAGCGGGCGGTATATGTGGAGAACGAAAACGCCAGGAAGATCCTTTTCCACTTTGACGAGGAGCGGGAAGGGGATCCGCTCGTATGCTATATCGTTCCGGAGGAAAAAGCGCGGATCCGCATCGCGATCACCGCGGCGGACGATCCTGCCACAATGATCTACAGCGACGCCTGGGGCGACAACCTGGCAGTGTCGAACCTGCTGGATCCGCAGCGCAATGAATATGTTTATGAACAGGCGGTCCAGGGCGAATTCGACGGCGTCGTTTATCATTACGGCTACGGAATCCTGATAGACACGATGGACGGGAGCGGCGTCGAAATCATCCTGACCCCGGATGAACAGTATCTCGGGGAGATTGAGCAGAACCTGGCCGAGTCCGACCTGCACAATATCACCTGGGAATACGCGGAGGATGAGAAGGAGAACGCGCTGCAGGCCTATCTCATCCATGTGGTGGATCAGTATGGTGACCCGGTCGCGGAAGCGGTTGTCAATTTCTGCACGGATACAGCCTGCGTGCCGGCGGAGGCCGATGAAAACGGCCTGATCACCTTTGACGGTGCGCCGGACAAGTATCATCTGCAGCTGATCGACCTGCCGGAAGGATACAGCAGCGACGAAGATTTCGAAATGTACACCGGGACCGAATACGGCGAATGGGTCCTGCGGGTAAAGAAAGACTGAGAAAAGGAGAAACGGAAATGGAACTGATCCAAAGCTTTTCAACGGACCATACGCGCATCGTGCCCGGCATTTTTACCAGCAGGGTTGACCGCCTGGGCGATTATTCAGTCACGACCTACGACGTCCGGCTCAAAAGGCCGAACCGGGAACCGGTCATTGACGTGCTGGCCATGCATTCGCTGGAACATCTCATCGCAACATATCTCCGCAACGATCCCGAGTGGAAGGACGAGGTCATCTACTGGGGACCGATGGGATGCCTGACGGGCTTTTATCTGATCCTGAAGGGAAACCGCGCGCCGCAGGAACTGTACAGGCTGATCCTGGGCGCGTTTAAATCCGTAAACGACGCGCAGGAAGTGCCGGGCACGCTGCCCGAGAACTGCGGATACTGCCGTATGCACAACCTTGAGATGGCCAAATGGTACGCGAACGAGTTTGCGGCGTATCTGGAAGCCAACGCGGGGAACAACGATATTTTTGAGTATCCAAAGACGGAACGGCTTGTGACTGAAGACGGACAGCAGTTCTACGATTCATAATTCCTTTTCCATCGGCTTTTCACGGCCGATGGAATTTGTCTTTGATCCCGCTGACTGAATAATAAACCGGTGTTCCCAAAATGAAAGCGATCACCGGAAAGAGGCTGCCATGAGATATAAGGCGATTTTCTTTGACCGGGACAATAATGGGCTTCGCGAAATGGTCAAGTAGAATCTGTAAATGGTCAAAGTAAGGGTCAAACGCCGATTTTAGGCGCAAAAAATCCCTGCAACCATTGATATTGCAGGGTTTTCTCAAAGCAGCTCCGACGGGATTCGAACCCGTGTTTCAGCCTTGAGAGGGCCGCGTCCTAGGCCTCTAGACAACGGAGCCAGAAAAAGAAAAGCTGGGGAACTAGGATTCGAACCTAGACAATACGAGTCAGAGTCGTAGGTGCTGCCGTTACACCATTCCCCATCGGCTTTAGCCGCGAAATGCATTATAACAGAGCAGATAATGTGTGTCAAGTAAAAAATACCGGAAACCCGTCAGGAGTTTCCGGTATTGTTGTTTCACAAGTCTTTTCCTTGTTCAGGATGCGTCAGCCCAGCTTTTCGAGGGAAGCCTTCATCCGGCGGAGGGTTTCGTCCTTTCCGAGGAGATAGGCGATCTCGAAGGCGCCGCCGGGGGTGGATTCCTGGCCGGAGATGGCGATGCGCATGGGCCAGAGCACGGAGCCGGTCTTGCGCTCCCACTGCTGGATCTTTTCCATGACGACATCGTGGATGTTCGCCTCGGTCCAGTCGGAAATGCCCTCGAGGACGGGAATCAGCAGGGGGAGAACTTCCTTCGCGACGGACTCGTCACTCTTCTGCTTCTTGTTGAAGAAGATGGCGGTGTCATAGTCCGGCATTTCCGCCAGGAAGGCGATCTTCTCCGGAATACGGGAGAAGATGTCCGTGCGGCTCTGCATGAGCTCCGCCAGGCGGCGGTAGTCCACGTTCTTTCCGGCAAGGACTTTGTCAAACCACGGGGTGGCTTTCTCAAGGTATGCTGCCGGATCCATCTTCGCCACATACTGGCTGTTCATCCACTCCAGCTTGTTGACGTCAAAGATGCCGGGAGAATTGTTGATGCGGCGGATATCGAAAACCTCCACCAGTTCCGGCAGGGTGAAGAACTCCTGGTCGTTGCCGGGATTCCAGCCGACCAGCGCCAGGTAATTGATCAGCGCCTCGGTCAGGAAACCCTTTTCGATATAGTCGGAATAATAGGCGTCGCCGTCCCGCTTGGAAAGCTTGTGGGTGGCGTCCCGCATGACGGTGGGCAGGTGGATATACGTCGGAATTTCCCAGCCCAGCGCAGTGTAAAGATAATTGTAGCGGGGCGTGGAGGAAAGGTATTCCATGCCGCGCATCACATGGGTGATACCCATGAGGTGGTCATCGATGACGTTGGCAAAATTATAGGTGGGCATGCCGTCCTGCTTGATGAGGACCATGTCATCCATGGACTCTGCATTTTTGAAGGTCATATCGCCGAAGACTACATCGCTGTAGCTGGTTTCGCCATCGGTCGGGGCGTTCATGCGGATCGTCCAGGGGATGCCGGCTGCCTTCTTCGCCGCGATCTCTTCAGGAGAGAGATGCAGGCAGTGCTTGTCATACTTCCAGGTACCGCCGGCGGCTTCTACAGCGGCACGGCGCTCCTCGATCTCCTCCTTGGAGCAGAAGCAGTAATAGGCATGGCCGGACTTTACAAGCTGCTCCGCATAGGGGAGATAAGTGGACTTGCGCTCGGATTGGATATAGGGACCGCAGGGACCGCCGATATCGGGGCCTTCGTCCCAGTTCAGGCCGCAGGCACGGAGGGTATCGTAGATGACCTCGGTCGCGCCTTCAACAAAGCGTTCCTGGTCGGTATCCTCGATGCGCAGGATGAAGCTGCCGTTGTTCTGCTTCGCGTAGAGGTAGGCGTAGAGGGCGGTGCGGACACCGCCGAGGTGCATGAAGCCGGTGGGGCTTGGAGCGAATCTTGTTCTAACTTGCATTTTATTTCCTCCGGAAATCAGAATTCAAATCGTGAAGGAGAGAAGGGGGCTTTATGCGGGAGCTTCCGATCGCCCCCGCGCCCTTCGGTTTATTTGCTTTGCTTTGCGAAGGTATCACGTAAGCCGACTGTCCTGTTATAGACCGGGAGGTCGGGGGTGGAATCGGGATCCTTGCAGAAATAGCCGGTGCGCAGGAACTGGAAGGTGGTGCCGGTTTCAGCTTCAGCGATGACTTTTTCGGCATAGCCGCGGCAGACGACGAGACTTTCCGGATTGAGGCGGGAGATGAAGTCCTTCTTATCGGCTTCCGCTTCCTCATCGTCCAGGTCATCATTCAGGAGGGGCTCATAGAGCCGGGCTTCAAAGGGGATACAGTCCGAGGCGGAGACCCAGTGGAGGGTCTTGCCTTTGATCTTCCGGTCGGCCCCGGGGCTGCCGGAGAAGGAATCCATGTCCACGGTGCAGCGGACCTCGGTCACGTTGCCATTTTCATCCTTGACGCACTCATTGCAGCAGACGATATAGGCGCCCTTGAGGCGGACCTCGTTGCCGGGGAACATCCGCTGATACTTCTTCGCAGGAACCTCCATGAAGTCGTCCTGCTCGATATACCGCTCGCGGCCGAAGGAAACCTCACGGGTGCCGAGCTCAGGATGATCCGGATGGTTTTCCAGGGTCACGGTC